>NZ_PDZF01000002.1:0-327749 GCF_002743425.1 Sporosarcina sp. P7
CATTACCTTCAATGTATCGTTTAACCGCTTGAATCTTATCTTCTACATGTATTTTTCTCACTTGAACCACATCCTTTTTCTTTTGAATGTGTCCAAGTTTTGGGGTGCAGTTCAGTTCGGAAGGGCCCGCGGTGAGCCAACCAGGTCGCGTAGCTCCCTTTGGTTGTCTCACCTGTCGGGCTGATCCTCCCCGAGTCGCCGCCTTCCACTCCGATTCACTTTTGTTTTTTTCTGGATATAGATGGGAGGAGATATAGTCAAACCCAAACCCAAACCCAAACCCAAACCCAAACCAAATACGCAAGCGCTCATAGATTCGTCTAAGTGATCATAGCAACTTCACGACCGCTCAATAATCTCAACAAGCGATCATATTCATTAGGTGAACGCTCTTAGAAACAATTAAGTGATCATACCTGCGTTGTAAGCGCTCATTGAGCTTCAGGCCTTTACAGATTTTGAATTTAAATAAGTAATAAGGCGCCACTAAGTCACTAGCCAATTTCAATGACGTTTAAAACTAATCGCAGTCTCACGGTAGGATTGCAGTGGAAGAGGTGGCGACTCCTGGGGATCAGCACAATCTTGAGACCCTGGACTGAGCGAGAGCCGTTGCGAAGTACGGCTTTTGCGAGTAGAAGCGAAGCGTTAGGAGCACATCTTTGCACGTAGCGGTGGAAGCGGCTCAAGATTGTGCCCCCGGAAAGCGTCCATCTCTGCAACAGAAATCCCAAACCACTATCCAATGTCTCCTCTCTCTAGGAACTTTCTAATTCGTCGAGCATTTTTTCACGTTCTCATTAAAACGCCCTATGCATAGTATGAAAGAAGGAGGGGAAACTATGCGTTTTTCCAGCTTACAGAAAAAAGAAGTGATTGAACTGAAAAAAGGGTCTTTCCTCGGTTTTGTTCAAGATGCCACAATTGACATCGAAAAAGGAGAAATTGCGCAACTTCATATAGGAGAACTTGAACGCTCCTTTTTCTCAGACAGCAAGTCAAAAGGTGTTCAAAAAATCAATTACAATGACGTCATGACGATTGGTAAAGATATTATCTTGATTGAGAATAAAAGGCTCAATAAATGACTTATCGTTGATATATAGTGCCCAAATTGATACAATGAAATAAAGCTGATGAAAAGTAGTGATAATATGGGACAAATAGAACAACGACTAGAAACTATACAAAATCAAATAAACGAAGCATGTGAAACGTCAAATCGCAGCTCGGATGACATCACGTTAATAGCCGTCACGAAGCAAGTATCTTCCGCTAGAGCGCAATCGCTACTAGATATTGGGATTAAGAACTTAGGAGAAAATCGCCTCGAAGGATTGCTTGATAAACAAGAAACGATTGAAGATCCAGTCAATTGGCATTTTATTGGTAACTTACAGACGCGCAAAGTAAAAGAATTAATCGACACGATTGACTGCCTTCATTCGCTTGACCGTATGAGCCTTGCGAAAGAAGTGAACAAGCGGGCAAGTAAGCCGCTAGATTGTTTTGTACAAGTCAATGTTTCAGGTGAAAAGTCTAAATCAGGTATTACCCCGGATGAAGTAGATCTATTTTTTGAACAATTGGCGGCTTATGAAAACATTCATGTAATTGGACTGATGACGATGGCACCAAACACGGATGATGAATCAGTAGTTCGCAACACATTTCGTTCTCTACGTGAACTACGAGATCGAATCGCAACAAAAGGATTACCCTATGCACCGTGTACAAAACTGTCCATGGGTATGTCCAATGACTTTACAATCGCAATAGAAGAAGGTGCAACTCATATACGCATCGGCACTGCATTGGCCGGATCAGAAAGCGAGGAAACTGAATGAGCCTTAAAAAACGATTGGAAAAAATGTTTTGGGTACAGGAAGAAGATTTAGTTCAACAACCGAAACCTCAAAGTAAACTTACAAAAGGTGAACAAGCAATGGCTCGCAAAGAGATGAAGAAGCTAGGTGGTAAGAAACGAGCTGTCAATGGTCGTCTTCAAGCCTCTCCGCAAAAACCTTCATCTACACAAGCCCCTGTGATTAGTCTACAAAGTCTTCAAAAATCATCAAAAGTCATTCTACTGGAGCCGCGTTCTTATGCAGAAGTAGAGGACATTGCAGAACATCTGAAGAATCGCCGTTCTGTCGTCGTGAACTTACAGCAGATAGAGCGTGATCAAGGATTTCGTATCATTGATTTCTTAAGTGGTACAGTTTATGCCCTCGGTGGCGACATTCAACGAATTGGCGCAGATATATTCCTATGTGCACCTGACAACGTAGAAGTAGCTGGTAAAATTACGGAGTTTCTATCTGAACAACAAGAACGATAGGCTACGAAACTTAGAGCTTTCAACCAATGAAAGTTGAACAATTTGAATGAGGTGTACATGTTATTATGATCGCATTATTAAACAACTCGTATTTATTTATTTCTGGGGCCTTGCAATTATATTCTATTCTGTTGGTCATTTATATTTTAATGTCATGGGTTCCTTCCACAAGAGAAACAAAATTTGGGCAGCTTATAGGGAAATTAGCTGAACCCTATTTAGGCTTTTTCCGTAAGTTCATACCTCCATTTGGTATGATTGATTTTTCACCGATTGTCGCATTGTTGTCTTTACAATTAATCAGCAGAGGGATTGGACAGATATATTTGATGATCTTCCAAGCATTAGTAAGTTAAGTATATCCTAAACTGAATTTGGAAATCCTCACAAGGTGAGGATTTTTTTATATAAGGAGAAGAAATAGAATGGATTCAATATTTCAACATTTTCGTAAAGAAGAACAACCATTTATTGAAAAAGTGAATAGTTGGGTGAAAGAAGTGGAAGATACGTATGCACCCAAGCTAACAGAGTTTATGGATCCACGTCAGCGGTTCATAACGGAATCCATGGTGAGGAATTCAGATCTCACTTTGACAGCAGAAGGTGGCTTTAACGAGGCTGAACGACAGCGTGTGCTAATCTATCCAGATTATTACACCCCAACTAAAGAGGATTTTCAAATCAGTGTATATAAAGTGAATTATCCACAAAAATTCGTCACAATGAAACATTCCGAGCTCCTTGGTTCCTTACTGTCTGTTGGAATTGAGCGTTCACGATTTGGTGATATTCGACTAACTGAAGAGACAGTGCAATTTGCGGTTGCTCAGGAAGTATCTGAATACATTCACGTCCATTTCACGCAAGTAGGTAAAGTGAAAATTTCAGTAGAGCCAGTCCTGAACACAGAAGATTTTATTAACGTAAAAGAAGAGTGGACAGAAGATCTGCATATCGTTAGTTCATTGCGTTTGGATAACATCGTAGCAACATTAACAAACAGTTCAAGAGCTAAAGCTTCATCACTTATTAAGGCGGAGAAAGTTAAAGTGAATTGGGCTATGATTGACCAACAAGCGTTTGAAGTGGAAGAATATGATGTCCTGTCAATTAGAGGGTATGGCCGCTTTAGAATCACGAGTATCGAAGGACGTACAAAGAAAGATAAAATTCGAGTGATGATTGGTGCACTAGTATGAATTGAATCCTTGATAAATTAAGAAAAGTAGTGTTTAATCAAGTAGTAAACACAATCACACTGTAAACTATGTAAGCATACTGAAAGGAGTAAGCGTATTATGGCTTTAACCCCTACGGATATACATAACAAAACGTTTAATACGAAATTTCGTGGCTATGATGAAGATGAAGTGAATGCATTTTTAGAACAATTGATGAAGGATTATGAAAACGTCCTGAAGAAAAATGAAGAACTTGAAAAAACGGTTTCTGATAATGAAGTGAAGATTACTCACTTTAATTTAATAGAAGAAACGATGCAAAAATCCATTCTGATTGCACAAGAGGCTGCAGAAGATGTTCGAAAAAATGCTATTCAAGAATCAAAGTTAATCATTTCTGAAGCAGAAAAGAATGCGGACCGCCTTGTTAACGACGCACTTGCGCAGGCAAGAAAGATTGCACTAGAAGTTGAAGTGTTAAAGAAACAGTCAAAAGTATTCAAAAGCCGTTTCAAGATGATGGTAGAAGCACAGCTAGACATGATCAATACTGAAGACTGGGATGACTTGTTAAAGTATGAATTGGATACCTCCAGTGTCGAAAGTGTAGCTGAGCAAGAGTTGGATATTCCGAATGTAGACAGTTTAGATGAAGAACTAGTCAAGCAGACGAAAGAAGCTTGACAACTTTCGAACACATTTTTATAATGAAAAGTAAATTGAAACGAAGAAGCGTTGACGGAAAAAGTACTTTCTGATTTTGCCCATAGCGAGCCGGGGATGGTGTAAGCCCGGTGGTGAATCAAAAACGAAAATCACTCCTGAGCTAGAACCTTTATATAGATCTTGGTTCTCGGTCTCACACTGCCGTTACTAGTGTCTAAGCGGCAATTGCTTTATGCGATTGCAAGTAGGGTGGTACCGCGAGAATGAACCTCGTCCCTTTTTGGGATGGGGTTTTTCTGATTTCTTAAGCAGTTGAGCGCTTGAGCTAGCCGAATTCATTTCTATAGCAATAAAAAGAATTACCCATATTTTAAGGAGGAATTATAATGGAATATAAAGATACATTGCTTATGCCGAAAACTGATTTCCCTATGCGTGGAAATTTGCCAAATAATGAGCCGAAAATACAGGAAGAGTGGAATGAGAAGAATATCTATCAGCAAGTTCAAGAACGTACCGCAGACCGTCCGTTCTTCATATTGCATGATGGACCGCCTTATGCGAACGGTGACTTACACATGGGTCACGCACTGAACAAAGTGTTAAAAGACTTTATCATTCGTTATAAATCGATGTCTGGATTCCACGCACCATATGTTCCAGGTTGGGATACACATGGTTTGCCGATTGAGCAAGCACTTGTAAATAAAAAGATTGATCGCAAAAAAATGAGTACTGCTGAATTCCGTAAAATGTGTGAAGAGTATGCCCTACAACAAATTGACAATCAGCGAACGCAGTTTAAGCGTTTAGGGGTTCGTGGAGATTGGGAGAATCCATACATCACACTGAAGCCTGAATTTGAATCACGTCAAATACAAGTGTTTGGTGAAATGGCTAAAAAAGGATACATCTATAAAGGACTAAAACCTGTCTACTGGTCTCCTTCAAGTGAAACTGCTTTGGCGGAAGCGGAAATTGAATATCAGGATAAAAAGTCTCCCTCCATATATGTCAGCTTCCCAATCTCGGATGGGAAAGGTGTACTGGAGCATGATGTGAAGTTCCTAATCTGGACAACAACACCTTGGACCATTCCTGCAAACTTAGGAATTTCCGTTCATCCTAAATTTACGTATGTTGTAGTAAACGTACAGAATGAGAAGTTTGTAATTGCAAAGGACTTAGTCGAGTATTTGGCGAAAGAGCTTGAATGGGAAGAGTACACGATCGAAAAAGAAATTCAAGGCGTAGAACTAGACCGAATTGTTGCTAGGCATCCGTTTTATGATCGTGATTCATTAATCATGTTAGGTGAGCATGTTACGGCAGATGCAGGTACAGGCTGTGTCCATACAGCACCAGGTCATGGTGAAGATGACTTCTACGTGAGCAAGCAATATGGAATCGATGCATTATCTCCGGTTGATGACCGCGGTGTCATGACAGATGAAGCACCATTTTTCACAGGTATGTTCTATGAGGATGCGAATAAAGCGGTGACTGAAAAGCTGGAAGAAGTCGGAGCGCTTCAAAAATTGTCATTCTTCACTCACTCGTATCCGCATGATTGGCGTACGAAGAAGCCGGTTATCTACCGTGCGACTGCACAATGGTTCGCTTCTATTGAAACTTTCAGAAGTGATTTACTCGAAGCCATCCGAACTACTTCGTTCACGCCAGCTTGGGGAGAAACACGTTTATTCAATATGGTCCGTGACCGTGGCGACTGGTGTATTTCTCGTCAGCGCGTATGGGGTGTTCCGATTCCGGTATTCTATGCGGAAAATGGTGAGGTCATTCTTACAGATGAAACGGTCAGTCATGTAGCAGATTTATTCCGCGAGAATGGATCAAATGTCTGGTTCGAACGTTCTGCTAAAGAACTATTGCCAGAAGGCTATACACATGAAGGAAGCCCGAATGGCGAATTCACGAAAGAAACCGATATTATGGATGTCTGGTTCGACTCGGGTACTACACATCAAGGTGTACTGGAAGAACGTGACGATCTCCGTTACCCAGCAGATTTATATCTTGAAGGTTCCGATCAATATCGTGGTTGGTTCAACTCTTCATTGACAACGAGCGTAGCCATCAATGGTATTGCACCATATAAAGGCATCTTGAGCCATGGTTTCACATTGGACAAAAATGGTCGAAAGATGAGCAAGTCTCTAGGGAATGTCATCGTCCCTTCGAAAGTGATCAATCAGCTTGGTGCGGATATCGTACGTCTTTGGGTATCGTCTGTAGACTATACAGCTGATGTTCGTGTATCTGATTCGAACTTTAAGCAAGTTTCGGAAGTTTATCGTAAGATCCGTAATACAATTCGCTTCTTGCATGGTAACGTAGCCGACTTTAATCCGGCTACAAATCGTGTAGCATTTGATGATATGCGTGCAATTGATCAGTATGTCTACGTGAAGTTGCAGGATTTGATCGAGGAAGTTCTTACAGCGTACGATCAGTATGCTTTCCCTACGGTCTACCACGCAATCAATAATTTCTGTACAGGTGTACTAAGTTCACTTTACTTGGATATTGCGAAAGATGTGGTCTATATCGAAGCTGCGGATCATCCAGATCGTCGTGCAATGCAGTCAGTGATGTATAATACATTGATTACACTTGTCAAGCTCATCACACCCATCTTGCCACACACTGCAGATGAAATGTGGAAAAACATTCAGTACGTTGAAGAAGATAGTGTCCAATTGACGGATATGCCTGAAGCTGATCATAAAGGTGAAGTAGCGGACACGCTTCGTGAGCGCTTCGATAACTTGATGGAGATCCGTGATGATGTCTTGAAAGCTCTTGAGGAAGCGCGAAACGCGAAAGTAATTGGGAAATCATTGGAGGCAAAAGTGACTGTTGTGTTGCCTGAAATTCAACGCGGCATATTGCAAGCTGATGATATCGACTTTGCACAATTCTTCATCGTCTCGGACTTTGAAGAGAGTACAGATGCAGATTTACCGAATGCATTGAAACTAGATCATGCAACGGTCTTGGTAGAACCTGCTGAAGGTGAAAAATGTGAGCGTTGCTGGACAATCTCTAAAACGGTTGGAGAAGATGCAGAACATTCAACACTATGTACACGATGCGCGACTGTTGTGAAAGAAAATTATGCGTAAGTAATTTTGATGTCGCAGCCATCATCATTCATTCGTGGATGATGATGGCTTTTTTGAATCGTTGAACTAACAAACATAATGAAAGACGTGTTTTTGTGGTAAACTAAAGAAGAAATTAGCTGGACGGAGGGTAATGAAGTGATCGTTTATTATGCAATCGCAGCACTGGTCATTGGCTTGGATCAATTGACGAAATGGCTAGTCGTAAAAAATATGGAGTTAGGTGAATATATTTCTGTTCTAGATCCTTATATTGCGTTGCTCTCTCACCGTAACCGTGGTGCTGCATGGGGGATGCTTGAAGGGAAGATGTGGTTATTTTTTATAGTGACCATTGTAGTAGTAGTAGCTATTGTTTACTTCTTCCATACAGAAGGTAAAAAGGACCGACTACTAGGTATGAGTCTGATGCTATTGCTAGGCGGTGCGATTGGAAACTTTATCGATCGACTAGTAAGGGGAGAAGTAGTGGATTTCATCAGCGTATTGATTCCTGTTATACATTATGATTTTCCGATATTTAATGTGGCGGATGCCGCACTGACAATTGCTGTCATACTTATTTTGTTACACGTAATACTTGACGAAAAAAAGAAAAAGAAAAAGGTGTCCTAATGGAAAGAATTGAATATGAAATAACTGAAGAACTTACAGGCAATCGAATCGATAAAGCATTGGCTACCCTTCAACCGGACTGGTCCCGTACACAAATCCAGCAATGGGTGAAAGAAGAACATGTTAAGGTAAATGGCAGTGCAGTTAAGCCGAACTATAAAGTCAAGACAGCCGATAAGCTTACTGTCGAGCAGCCAGAAATCGAGGAGTATGATGTTGAAGCTGAAAATTTACAACTTGAAATCGTATACGAGGATCAAGATGTATTGGTTGTCAACAAACCTGTAGGAATGGTGGTTCATCCATCGGCGGGGCATGTAAGTGGTACTCTAGTTAATGGATTGATGTACCAAGTGACAGATTTATCAGGCATCAATGGTATCATGCGACCGGGTATCGTACACCGTATTGATAAAGATACTTCGGGGTTATTGATGGTAGCAAAAAATGATAAAGCGCATGTTTCATTAGTTAATCAGCTCGTCGCAAAATCGGTTAATCGGGTATATACTGCTTTAGTTCACGGACATATTCCGCATGATAACGGCACAATAGATGCACCAATCGGACGTGACAAGCGTGATCGTCAACGAATGGCGGTCGTGGATGACGGGAAAAATGCTGTTACACACTTTAAGGTTCTAGAACGTTTTGGCGCGTATACATTGGTTGAATGTCGTCTTGAAACAGGTAGAACTCACCAAATTCGTGTGCATATGAGATATATTGGGTATCCTCTTGTAGGAGATCCGAAATACGGTCAAAGAAAAACAATCGATTTTGGCGGACAAGTACTACATGCGGGAACTGTTGGTTTTAATCACCCTGCGACAGATGAATATATGGAGTTCACTGCACCATTGCCTGAAAATTTCCAACAGTTACTAAATGAATTACGTTCTTAATAGGCGTTGACAAACGTTTAGTAAGGGATGTATACTCTAATAAGCAATTGAATAGCGATACCTTTAACGTCAGTCCTGTGAGGCTGGGAAGGTTGCACGGAATTACATGATAACTTACTGCGGTAAGTATCGATGTATGCTTTTTTCTGCACGTCCGCCCTCCAGTCTACTCTGACTGGAGGGTTTTTTTATGGAAAAAGGTAAGAGAGAAAGGGGACTTATTGATATGACGGAAAAAGCAGAAATACTAGACGAACAAGCCATCACGCGGGCGGTCACACGTATTGCCCATGAAATTATCGAAAAAAACCGAGGTATTGATCACTGCATCCTAGTTGGTATTAAAACAAGAGGGGCAATCTTAGCGAAACGCTTAGCGGATAAGATTGAACTAATCGAAGGTAAACCTATCAAAACCGGTGAATTGGATATCACATTGTACCGGGATGATCTTCAATTAAAGAACCAGCAAGGAGAAGCATTTGTACAACAAGTCGATATCGAACATAATGTAGCGGATCAAAAAGTCATTTTGGTCGACGATGTTCTTTATACAGGCAGAACGGTTCGTGCTGCACTAGATGCCATTATGGACTTGGGAAGACCTTCTTCCATACAGCTGGCTGTCTTAGTAGATCGAGGTCATCGAGAACTACCGATTCGTCCAGATTTTGTTGGTAAGAATATCCCGACCTCAAATGAAGAACGGGTAGTAGTCAGTATGATCGAAAAAGATGGAACGGATGGAGTCAAGATTCACACACGCACATTATAAAAAGCTGGGAGAAATGATAGATGAGTGTAAAAGTATTGGATGTACATGAAAAACCGCAACCTATTCGTTGGCTGGTACTGAGTTTGCAACATATGTTCGCTATGTTTGGCGCGACAATCTTGGTACCACAATTAGTAGGCTTAAGCCCTGCTATTGCGCTATTAACGAGTGGGATTGCAACCATTGTATTTATTATTGTGACGAAGTTTCAAGTTCCGGCCTATCTAGGCTCTTCATTCGCTTTTATTGTACCCATTCAGATGGCGACGCAATCTGGCGGTATCGGCAGTGCAATGATAGGTAGTATGTTCGTAGCATTGGTCTATGCGATTATATCGTTACTGATTTATAAAACAGGCTATAACTGGATCATGAAATTATTGCCACCCATCGTTGTGGGACCGGTCATAATGGTGATTGGATTGGCGCTCGCACCGACAGCCGTAAATATGGCCAGCACGATCAATGTTGACGGAGCGGATGTTTATAGCGGCTTACACTTTTCGGCGGCTCTAGTAACACTTGCTTCTGCAGTATTTTGCTTAATGTTCTTTAAAGGAATTATCAGCTTGATGCCAGTACTTATAGGAATCGTAGTGGGGTACATCTACTCTGCGTTCATCGGTATTCTAGATTTCAGCAAAGTTGTAGAAGCCAAGTGGTTTGCGGTACCGGAGATGCTGATTCCTGGTGTGGATTATGAATTTGTCGTAACACCGACACTTCTGATCATTATGGTGCCAATAGCGATTGTCACGATCTCTGAGCATATAGGACACCAGTTGGTACTAGGTAAAGTAGTAGATCGCAACTATATTGAAAGTCCTGGATTACACAGATCATTGCTTGGTGATGGACTGGGCACGCTTATGAGTGGACTAGTCGGAGGACCACCTAAAACTACGTATGGAGAAAATATCGGTGTACTTGCTATCACGCGGGTTTATAGTGTGTATGTGATCATGGGGGCTGCGGTATTTGCGATACTCTTCTCCTTCATAGGCAAAATTATGGCGTTGATCGCTACGATTCCTACAGCAGTACTTGGGGGGATATCCATTCTGTTGTTCGGTATCATCGCTTCATCAGGAATACGGATGCTTATCGACCACAAGATCGATTTTGATAATCAACGAAATCTAGTTATCGCGTCCATCATCCTAGTCATCGGAATCGGTGGAGCGACTGTCAATATAAGTGAAACATTCCAAATCGGCGGTATGGCACTGTCAGCAATTGTCGGCGTTCTGTTAAATCTCGTGTTGCCAGGTAAAACAGATGATACTTTGATGGATCGGGAAGAATAGAAAAAAAGCAGTTCGTGCATGAATTACTTGCATTTCGTGAAGGAGGAACATCTGATGGAACATTTAGTTTCAATGAAAGACCTGACAGTTGAAGAGATCATGCTCATACTCGATAGGGCAGCGATTTTTAAGCGGCTGGGCTTCAGGGAATTGCCTGGAACATATACCGTCTGCAACTTGTTTTTTGAACCTAGTACGAGAACGAAAACGAGTTTTGAAATGGCAGAACGTAAAGTAGGAGCGCAAATCATTCCTTTTGAGACGAGTTTCTCGAGTACTTTAAAAGGAGAATCTTTGTATGATACGATTAGGACGTTGGAAGCAATTGGGTTGGATGCTCTAGTCATTCGTCATCCAGCCGATGGTTTCTATGAAGAATTGATAAAACGTACGAATGTTGCCATCATTAATGCAGGAGATGGGTCAGGTCAGCATCCGACGCAATCTTTGCTCGACATCTTCACGATTCAAGAGGAATTCGGACACTTTGCAGGACTAAAGGTATTGATTGCAGGGGATATCGCCCACAGTCGGGTAGCTCGCTCAAATGCGGAAGCTTTGCGGAAGCTCGGAGCCGAAGTCACGTTCCTCTGCCCACCGGAATGGGCGGGAGAATTCGACAGTGTTGACAACTGGGATGAAGTGATTGAAACGAGTGATGTCGTCATGCTGCTTCGAGTACAACACGAACGTCACAATACAGAGATGGCTTATACGAAAGCTGCTTATCATGAGCAATATGGTCTCACTATAGAACGGGCTGCAAGAATGAAAAAAGGTGCAATCATCATGCATCCAGCTCCAGTGAATCGTGATGTAGAAATAGCGGATAGTTTAATAGAGAGTCCGCAATCACGAATTTTTAAACAGGTAGAAAACGGCGTCTATATTCGGGCAGCTGTTCTAGAACTTATTTTGAAGGGGCGGAAGTAATATGAACACGTTAATTCAACAAGTGCAAATGGTAAACGAGGAAGGCCGGATCGTCGAAACGGACATTAAAATTGCAGACGGAAAGATTTTGGAAATTGGTAATCAACTAGGTACAGCCGGATGTGAAGTAATTGAAGGAAAAGGGTTACTTGTATCACCAGGGTTCATCGATGTACACGTTCATTTGCGCGAGCCGGGTGGAGAACATAAAGAAACAATTGAAACAGGTACCCATTCAGCTGCAAAAGGCGGATATACAACCATTTGTCCAATGCCGAATACACGTCCAGTACCAGACACAAAAGAAAATCTTGAAAAAATCAACACATTAATTAAAGATCATGCTAAGATTCGTGTGCTCCCTTATGCGTCCATCACCATCAGAGAAGCGGGAAAAGAACGTACCAATCTGTCTGAATTAAAAGAACACGGCGCATTTGCGTTCACGGACGATGGCGTAGGTGTACAAGAAGCTGGCATGATGTATGAAGCAATGCAAGAAGCAGCGAAGATCGATATGGCTATTGTGACACACTGCGAAGACAACACACTAATCTATGGTGGGGCAATGCATGAAGGGAAACGTAATAAAGAACTTGGACTACCAGGAATTCCTTCTATTGCAGAATCCGTACATATTGCACGAGATATTTTACTAGCAGAAGCGGCAGGCGCACATTACCACGTTTGTCATGTTAGCACGAAAGAATCAGTTCGCGTAATCCGTGACGCAAAAAAAGCTGGTATTCATGTGACAGCAGAAGTCAGCCCCCACCATTTGTTATTAACAGAAGATGATGTACCCGGAGACGATGCGGACTGGAAGATGAATCCGCCACTACGCGCCATCGAAGACCGCGGTGCATTACGTGAAGGCTTGATGGATGGGACATTGGACTGTATCGCAACCGATCACGCACCGCATACAGCAGATGAAAAAGCAGTAGGTATTGCAAAAGCACCATTCGGCATCACAGGATTAGAAACAGCATTTCCCTTACTATATACAAACTTCGTAAAGCCAGGATATTGGACACTCAAACAACTTCTTGACTGGATGACAGTAAAACCTGCCGAAGTGTTCAACTTGCCATACGGTAAGCTTGAAGTAGGAGCTGAAGCAGATCTCGTATTACTGGATCTAGAAAAGCAACAAAAAATCGATCGTACGACATTTGTTTCAAAAGGTAAGAACACACCATTTGACGGAGTAGAATGCGCTGGATGGCCTGTAATGACAATTTTCGGTGGGAACATCGTATGGAAGGATGGTCAATGATGACAAAAAGATACTTAGTATTGGAAGACGGTTCCATTTTTGAAGGAAGGGCATTCGGAGCAGAAAGTGCTTCGATAGGGGAAACGGTATTTGCAACAGGTATGACAGGCTATCAGGAGACAATTTCAAGTCCTTCAGGTTGTGGACAAATTATCGTAATGACATATCCATTGATCGGTAACTACGGAATTAACCGAGACGATTATGAATCTATCGACTTAGCAATCAACGGCTTAGTCGTTAGAGAGCTAACAGAAGAGCCTTCAAATTTCCGGAGCGGCATGTCACTAGGAGACTTGTTAATATTAAAAGGAATCCCAGGTATCCAGGAGATTGATACTCGTAAACTAACGCGTCTATTACGTGAAAAAGGTGCGCTACGCGGTAAATTAACAGCTGCAGGAGAAGAGATCGATACCGATTCAACTGTTGCAGAACTTCAACAATACGAACTGCCAAAAGATTTGGTTGCGAAAGTATCTACAAAACGTCCATATCCATCCCCAGGCTTAGGTAAGCGTGTCGTCGTTATTGACTATGGCATTAAACATGGTATTTTACGCGAATTAAATAAAAAAGATTGCGATGTCATCGTTGTACCTTATGATATATCGGCAAAAGAAATATTAGCATTGTTCCCAGATGGTATTTTATTATCAAATGGACCAGGAAACCCTGAGGATGTAGAAGGGGCAGTCGAAACTATCAAAGAATTACTAGGCAAGAAGCCTATCTTCGGTATCGGACTTGGTCATCAATTATTCGCACTAGCATGCGGTGCTAAAACGGCGAAGATGAAGAACAGTCATATTGGCGGCAACTATCCAGTAAAAGACTTGATTACGAATCGTACCGATCTCACATCACAAAGTCATGGATATGAAGTACTTGAAGACTCTTTAGCAGGAACGGGTCTCGAAGTGACACATATTGCATTGAATGATAAGTGTATTGAAGGGCTTCGAAGTGAGAAGCTTGATGCATTCACTGTTCAGTTCCACCCGGAAGCATCACCAGGACCACAAGATTCTAGCTATATATTCGAACGTTTCATTCAATTGATGACTGCAAGCAACCGAAAGGAGAATACTAATGCCTAAACGTACTGACATAAAATCCATCCTCGTGATTGGTTCAGGTCCGATTGTAATTGGACAAGCAGCAGAATTTGACTATGCAGGTACACAAGCCTGTTTATCTCTTAAAGAAGAAGGATACCGAGTTATTCTTATCAACTCTAACCCTGCAACCATTATGACTGACACAGAAATGGCAGATAAAGTATATATCGAGCCTATCACACTTGAATTCGTTAGCCGCATCATCCGTAAAGAACGCCCGGATGCACTACTTGCGACATTAGGTGGACAAACTGGTTTAAACATGGCTATTGAATTACATGAATCAGGGATCCTTGACGAATTAGGAATTGAGATTTTAGGTACTAAGTTGGATGCGATTCATAAAGCGGAAGACCGTGATTTGTTCCGTACATTAATGAATGAAATGGGTGAACCTGTTCCAGACAGTGAGATTATCCATAATATTGATGAAGCCTATGCATTCGTCAATGAAATTGGTTATCCAGTTATCGTTCGTCCTGCATTCACGCTAGGTGGTACAGGTGGAGGAATTTGTCACAATGATGAAGATTTAGAAGAAATCGTAGCAAGTGGTTTGAAATATAGCCCAGTTACACAGTGTCTTCTAGAGAAATCCATCGCAGGCTTCAAGGAAATCGAATATGAGGTAATGCGTGACTCGGCAGATAATGCAATTGTCGTTTGTAATATGGAGAACGTCGATGCTGTCGGTATTCATACAGGAGATTCTATTGTAACGGCGCCATGCCAAACGTTGACGGACCGTGAAAACCAGATGCTTCGTAACGTATCGTTAAACATCATTCGTGAGTTAAAAATCGAAGGTGGCTGTAACGTACAGCTAGCACTTGATCCACATAGCTTTGATTATTACATTATTGAAGTGAACCCGCGTGTTAGTCGTTCATCTGCATTAGCTTCCAAAGCAACGGGTTATCCAATTGCAAAACTAGCGGCGAAAATTGCTGTCGGATTGACGTTGGATGAAATGATGAATCCGGTAACAGGTAATACGTATGCTTGCTTTGAGCCGACACTGGACTATGTAGTCACTAAAATTCCACGTTGGCCTTTCGATAAGTTTGAATCAGCGAAGCGTAACTTGGGTACACAGATGAAAGCGACAGGGGAAGTAATGGCGATGGGCCGTACATTTGAAGAGTCCATCATGAAGGCTGTTCGATCATTGGAAACAGGTCAATTCGATTTGTCACTTCCAGGCGGTGGTGAGATGTCTGATGAATGGATCGAACAACGAATTCGCAAAGCAGGCGACGAGCGTCTATTCTTCATCGGAGAAGCATTACGTCGCGGTGTAACAATTGAAACATTACACGAATGGAGTGCAATTGATTTATTCTTCTTGCGTAAATTCGAAAACATTGTACGTTATGAAGAGATATTGAAAGATAATCCATACGATAAAGCCATTGGTTATAAAGCAAAACGTCTTGGATTCCCAGACATGACGATTGCGAAGTTATGGAAGACAACAGAACGTGAAGTATACGACTGGAGACAAGAACAAGGGCTAGTTCCTGTCTATAAGAAAGTGGATACTTGCGCTGGGGAATATGAATCCGATACACCGTACTTTTATGGTACGTACGAAGACGAAAATGAATCTGTAAAAACGGATAAGAAGAGCGTGATTGTTTTAGGTTCAGGTCCAATCCGAATTGGGCAAGGTGTAGAGTTCGACTATGCGACAGTGCATTGTGTATGGGCTATACAACAATCAGGTTATGAAGCGATCATCGTCAATAACAATCCTGAAACCGTTTCGACCGACTTCTCCATCTCCGATAAGTTATATTTCGAACCGTTAACAATTGAAGACGTCATGCATATCGTGGATCTTGAGCAACCTGAAGGCGTCATCGTACAGTTCGGTGGCCAGACAGCGATCAACTTGGCTGATGAATTGGAAGCACGCGGAGTAAAAATTCTTGGTACATCACTTGAAGATATTGACCGTGCGGAAAATCGTGATAAATTTGAGAGTGCTTTGCATGAAATTGGTGTGCCACAACCACTTGGAAAGACCGCTTTATCAGTTCCAGAAGCAGTCGTTATTGCAAAAGAAATTGGCTATCCAGTCTTAGTCCGCCCGTCATATGTACTAGGTGGCCGTGCAATGGAAATCGTCTACTATGAAGAGGAATTACTTCAATACATGGAGAACGCGGTAAAAGCTAGTCCTGAACATCCGGTATTGATCGACCGTTACTTAACAGGAACGGAAATTGAAGTCGATGCAATTTGCGACGGTGAAACAGTTTTGATTCCTGGCATCATGGAGCATATCGAACGTGCAGGCGTTCACTCAGGTGACTCAATTGCAGTCTATCCTCCGCAAAACCTTTCACAGTCCATGATCGAAACGATTGCTGACTATACGAAACGTTTGGCTCTTGGGCTTAAAATTCGTGGTTTAATGAATATCCAGTTCGTTATTTCGGAAGGACAGGTGTATGTAATCGAAGTGAACCCGCGTTCTAGCCGTACAGTACCATTCTTAAGTAAAATCACGAATATTCCGATGGCAAATGTCGCAACTCAAGCTATCTTGGGGAAATCCATCTTAGAACAAGGCTATACCGACGGACTTGCAGAAGCACCAGCAGGCGTCTATGTCAAAGTACCGGTCTTCTCTTTCGCAAAACTTCGTCGTGTAGACATTACACTCGGGCCTGAAATGAAATCAACAGGTGAAGTAATGGGTAAAGATATAACATTAGAAAAAGCATTGTATAAAGGCTTAGTAGCAGCTGGAATGGAAGTAAAAGAATACGGTACCGTGTTAATGACAGTTTCCGATAAAGATAAAGAAGAAATTGTAGATATTGCAAAACGTTTCATTGAAACTGGCTATCGTATTGTGGCAACAGAAGGTACTGCCAAAGTACTCGAAGCAGAAAATATCGAAGTGAAAACAGTAGGTAAAATTGGCACAGAAGGTCCGACGTTGATCGATGTGATCCAAAAAGGACAAGCACAATTGGTCATCAACACATTGACTAAAGGAAAACAACCCGCACGAGATGGCTTTAGAATTCGCCGCGAAACAGTGGAGAATGGTGTTCCTTGTTTAACTTCGATTGATACAGCTGCCGCGATGTTATCCGTCATCGAGTCCATGACATTCCAGACGGATGCAATGCCACAGCCGCAGGTGGTTCAATGATCATCCAAGATTTAATGACTGTCGGATCACAGCGGGAAATTGCGAAAAACATTTTTGAGATGAAATTAACAGGCAAGCTGGTCGGAGAAATTACTTCTCCGGGCCAGTTTGTCCATATCCGAGTGTCGGATTCATTTGAACTATTATTGCGACGTCCAATTTCAGTTGCTGAAATTAATCCCGAGAAAAATGAAATGACCATCATTTATCGCGCAGAGGGTCGAGGTACATCGCTCTTATCTGAAAAACGTGAGGGAGATACAGTTAATGTACTAGGACCTCTAGGAAATGGCTTCCCAGTTGAAGAAACAACGGCTGGTCAAACAGCTGTATTGATTGGTGGCGGGATCGGTGTGCCTCCACTCTATGAATTGTCAAAACAGCTAACAGCAAAAGGCGTGAAATGCATTCATATACTTGGTTTCGAATCGAATCAAGTAGTTTTCTATGAAGAAGAATTTGCTGCTTTAGGCGAAACATATATAGCAACAGTGGATGGCAGTAACGGTACACAAGGATTTGTTACGAACGTCATGAGTGAATTATCTCATGACTTCGAAACGTTTTATAGTTGTGGACCTATGCCGATGCTTGATGCCGTACAAAAAGCGTATGTGCATAAAAAAGGATTCTTATCTTTTGAACAACGTATGGGTTGCGGTATCGGTGCTTGTTTTGCTTGCGTCTGTCATACGAATGAAAATGCGACAGATCAGGCATATGTCAAAGTATGTTCAGATGGACCAGTATTTCCAGCAGGGGTGGTGCAGATATGAATAGATTAGCGGTTACATTGCCAGGACTCGAATTGAAAAATCCCATTATGCCTGCATCTGGCTGTTTCGGTTTTGGTAAGGAGTACGGTAATCTGTACGATTTGTCCCAGCTCGGAGCTATCATGATTAAAGCGACAACGGAAGAAATGCGTTATGGTAACCCTACACCACGTGTAGCTGAAACTTCTTCAGGGATGTTAAATGCTATCGGTCTTCAAAACCCTGGGCTTCAAGGCGTGTTGACTAATGAATTACCATGGTTAGAGAAATTCGATGTTCCAATTATAGCGAACGTTGCGGGATCTGAAACTGCAGATTACGTTGAAGTGGCGAAACAAATTTCAAAAGCATCAAACGTGCATGCGCTCGAATTGAATATCTCTTGTCCAAACGTCAAATGTGGCGGGATCCTGTTTGGAACGGATCCTGAAATAGCAAAAGAACTGACAGCGGCTGTAAAAGCTGTTTCATCTGTTCCTGTGTATGTGAAACTATCACCGAATGTCACGGATATTAAAGCGATGGCATTGGCGGTAGAAGCAGGCGGAGCAGATGGAATTACGATGATTAATACATTGGTTGGCATGCGTCTAGATGAAAAAACAGGTAAGCCGGTGATTGCGAATAAAACAGGCGGCTTATCTGGACCTGCAATTAAGCCAGTTGCGATTCGCATGGTCTATGAAGTAAGCCAAGTGGTTAATATTCCAATCATTGGAATGGGTGGCGTAACATGTGTACAAGATGTTGTGGACTTTATGTCTGCCGGCGCAAGTGCAGTAGCAGTAGGTACAGCGAACTTCGTTGACCCATTTATTTGTCCAACAATAATCGAGCAACTACCTGCTAAATTGGATGAACTAGGAATCGATCATATTTCTGAATTAGTTGGAAGGAGCCATCGTGTATGAACCACTCCCCAATTATCGCATTAGATTTTGATTCAGCTGAAAAGACATTCGATTTCTTACAAGCCTTTGATCACTCAGTCAATGTCAAAGTAGGAATGGAATTGTACTATAAAGAAGGCCCCGCTATGATTGCACGATTGAAAGAAGAGGGATATTCCATCTTTTTAGATTTGAAATTGCATGATATCCCGAATACGGTAAAATCAGCAATGAAAGTATTGGCTTCACTTGAAGTGGATATGGTCAACGTACATGCGGCTGGCGGGAAGACAATGATGGAAGCGGCACTTGAAGGACTTTACGCTGGAACTGCTGTGGGAGTTCAGCGTCCTGCATTAATTGCTGTGACTCAACTGACGTCAACAGATGAACGACAAGTGAACGAAGAACAATTAATTCGTGTACCGCTTCGTGAATCTGTGGAGCATTACGCAAAATTGGCTTCATCCGCACAGTTGGACGGCGTGGTTTGTTCAGTACAGGAAGCGAAAATTATTGAAGAAGTATGCGGCAAGGATTTCTTCAAAGTGACACCTGGCATTCGCATGGCACAAGGTGATGTCCACGACCAGAAGCGCGTGGCCACCCCAGCAAAAGCAAGACAGGAAGGCTCTACACATATCGTAGTGGGCCGTGCCATTACAGGAGCTGATAATCCGCTTGAAGCATATCAACATGTAAAGACATTGTGGGAGGGAATGACATCATGACGAGAGAAAAAGAAGTTGCACAAATCCTTTTAAGTGTAGGAGCAGTAGCAATTAATCCAGAAGAGCCGTTCATTTGGGCCTCTGGGATCGAGTCACCTATCTACTGTGATAACCGCTTGACAATGGCAGATCCGGTAGGGCGTAAAGAAATTGCTGAAGGGCTTGCGGCATTGATCCGCGTTCATTATCCTGAAACTACTGTAATTGCAGGAACGGCGACGGCAGGCATCCCCCACGCAGCGTGGGTTGCAGATATTTTGAAATTGCCTATGGTTTATATCCGATCTACAGCTAAAGCACATGGCAAGAGCCGTCAAATCGAGGGGAAAATCGAGGCGAATGCGAAGGCTGTTATTATTGAAGATTTAATCTCGACTGGTGGAAGTAGCTTAAATGCAGCGAATGCATTGATTGCAGAGGACGTGGAAGTATGTGGGATCGTCTCGATCTTTACATATGAGTTGCAAAAGGCTGACGAAAAGTTTGCGGAGGCGAATCTTTCTTATCATAGCTTGACAAACTTTGCGGCACTTGCTGAAGTAGCGAAGGAAGAAGGCGCGGTTAAGGAAGAGTCTATGAATGAATTGATGGAATGGCATACGAAGTTGAAGCTTGGCACGCTGTAAGTAAATAAATAAAAACGGTTCCCGTAATGGGAGCCGTTTTGCTTTCTAGAAGAAAGAGTGGTGAGTGGTTGGGCAACGTTGATCGACGTTCCAGGCGGATGCTTTCCTGCGAGCATCAGTCCAGGGTCTCAAGGCTCATGCTCATAACGCTTCGCTTATAATAGCAGAAGTAATTGCTATTCCCGCGGGAAGAGCCGTCACGTAGAACGACTTTTGCGAGTAAAAGCGTAGTGTTAGGAGCACATCTTTGCACTCGCCGCCTTCCACTTTCGATCAACTGGTGTCATTTTTTAATGTGGAACGATGATGCATCTTTAAAGAAAAAAGACAGAACAGAAACCTATAATAAAAGGAATTCACTTCTGTCTTAAGATGTTCAAAACATATAGCCATACAGTGCATTATTTCCGTAATTTACGTACTAAATCTTCGTCAGGTGTAACGAACACAGTTTTCTGTTCAAAGTAAATGACGAAGCCTGGTTTTGCTCCTGAAGGCTTTTTCACATGACGAATTTGCGTGTAATCGACTGGGACGGAAGATGATTCCCGGGCTTTGCTGAAGTATGCAGAGAGTGCGGCTGCTTCTTCAATTGTTTGGACGTCTGGATCGGTGTCGTGAATGACGACGTGTGAGCCTGGTATGTCTTTTGTGTGAAGCCATATGTGATCCCGAGCGGCAAGTTTGAATGTCAGGTAGTCGTTTTGTTTGTTATTTTTCCCTACTGAGATCGGAATGCCAGTGGAAGAAACGAATGCTTCCGGTTTCGGTTTCTGTAGTTTTACTTTCTTTTTACTTCTACGAGCACGCATGAACCCAAGTTCTACTAGTTCTTGACGAATTTCTTCAATATCGATTGGTGAAGCTTGATATACTTGCTGTCTGACCATTTCGAAGTATTCGATGTCGTCTTTAGTTTTTTCAAGCTGTTCTGCAATTCGAATCAATGCTGTTTTTGCTTTTGAGTAACGCGAGAAGTAGCGTTGTGCGTTATCAATTGGTGATTTTCTTGGATCGAGTGGAATTGTGACGGTTGTGCCTTGTTCATAATAATTCTCTACAGTCACTTCTTTATCGCCTTTATGCAGCATGTAGCTGTTCGCAGTCAATAATTCACCGTATAATTTCAATGTATCCAAGTCTTGCGCTGTCTCTTGTTCTTTTTGAAGTTTCTTTGTTTTGTTTTCCAATTTGGCAATCTCATTTGATAACCAACGCTCTAGATCGATAGCTTGGGATTTTACGCGTTCCCGTTCTGCCCTAGCAAAATAGACTTTGTCCAGCAACTCACCTAAAGTGGAGAACGATTGAGTGATTCCTTGTGCATGGGTTAATGCAGTTGCGGAAAACAAAGTTTTTCTATCGTTTTCCACGGTAGTGGGTTTCATTGTACGTAAGCTGAAACTCTCAAGAAATGATCGCCACACAGTAAATGATTGATTATCATCCTGTAAACGATATAGCAATTCCGCAGCTGTTAATGGAGAAAAGCCTGCGAAATGCTGTACAATATCCTTTGGTTCTTGTAAAGAATCTACTATTGTATTGAATTCCGTCTCGGTTACTTTGAACGGGTCTACTTTGTCTTGTGGTGGTGCTGGAATATATGGCTGTCCAGGTAAAACAGTCCGGTAACTATTAACGGAAGGCGGTAAATGTTTCATACTGTCAATAATCATATCTCGTGAAGCGTCGAGTAAAATTAAGTTACTGTGTCGCCCCATGATTTCAATGACTAGCTTCCGTTCGATTTGGTCCCCCAATTCGTTTCGAGCCTGGACGTGAATATTCACAATCCGGTCATTCTCATGCTGTTCAATTGATGTAATCATTCCACCTTCAAGTTGCTTGCGTAATACCATACAAAACAACGGTGGCTCAGAAGGATTCGTTAACACTTCATCAGTCAACTGTAATCGTGAAAATGAAGGGTGTAGCGATACTAATAATTTATGATTTTTATTATTAGCTCGGACTTGAAAAATGATTTCCTGTGAATTCGGCTGATGAATCTTCGAAATCCGCCCCGTCTTCAGTTGCTGCAATTCGCTTACTATTGCTCTTGTAAATAAACCATCAAATGCCATACGGATTCCTCTTTCATATCGTTTTGTTCCATTTTAGCACTCATCGTATGATTATGGTATAATATGAACAGATTGCACACATGGGCCTACGTAGTCTAATCAGACAATTTTGTATTAATACTTCTTTCAATTTTAAAAATATAGGATATCTAGTTGATTTTCGTTTCAGGTGGGCGACTCCTGCGGGAATAGCAATTACTTCTGCGATTATAAGCGAAGCGTTATGAGCATGAGCCTTGAGACCCCGCAGGTAGCGAAGCGGACGAGGAGGCTCAAGCCATGCCCGCGGAAAGCGTCCCACCTGGAACGGAAATCAACGGTGCTATCTGCTTTAATTGTCTGGTGTATAGGTTATAGTTAGGTATGACGTGCTAATGAATACATAACAAAGAGGGATTACATGTACAAACATCGAGGACTCCTAATCGTCCTTTCTGGTCCATCCGGCGTCGGAAAAGGAACCGTACGAAAAGAATTATTTACAAGTCCGGACACCAACTACGAATACTCCATATCCATGACTACTAGAAACCCGCGCGAAGGTGAAGTTGACGGCGTTGACTATTTCTTCCGATCAAAAGAAGTATTTGAAGAAATGATCGGAGAAGGAAAGCTTCTCGAATATGCGGAATATGTAGGGAACTACTACGGAACTCCACTCGACTACGTTAACGCAACGCTCGACGCTGGTCGTGACGTATTCCTTGAAATTGAAGTAGTCGGTGCAGCCCAAGTACGTGAAAAAGTACCAAACGGCTTATTTATTTTCTTGGCACCTCCAAGTTTAAGTGATCTAGAAACTCGTTTGATTGGGAGAGGTACGGAAGCATCTGACATTATTGCAGACCGTGTATTAAAAGCAAGAGAAGAACTCGAAATGATGCATCTTTACGATTATGTAGTAGAGAACGACGAGGTCTCCAAAGCATGTGATCGAATCAATGCAATCGTCACGGCAGAGCATTGCAGAAGAGAACGTGTGGAAAAGAGATACTTACAAATGTTGGAGGGAGAATAAACTATGTTATATCCATCAGTTGATTCACTAAAAGGAAAAGTTGATTCAAAATACACTCTGGTTACACTGGCAGCAAAGCGTGCACGTGAACTACAAGAAAAACAGGACGAATCACTTCATTCATACCGTTCAGTAAAAAGTGTTGGTAGGGCTCTTGAAGAAGTGGCAGCGGGCGTCTTAATCAACGTAGCAGCAGATGAATCAATTATTTATGATGATGAAGTTTGATTTGAAATAAAAAACAACTCCCTTAGAATTCAACCGTTCTCAGGGAGTTTATTATTTTTAGAAAGGACGAGGGTTCCATGAAGATAGATAATAAAAACATTTTACTCTGCGTAACAGGTGGGATTGCGGTTTATAAAGCTGTTGCACTCGTCAGCAAATTAAGTCAAGCAGGCGCGAATGTAAAAGTCGTGATGACTGATTCCGCGAAAGAATTTGTTCAACCCCTATCCTTTCAAGTAATGTCACGCAATGATGTGTACTTTGATACATTTGATGAAAAAGATTCCCGTGTCATTGCGCACATTGATTTAGCAGACTGGGCAGATTTAGTGGTCGTTGCGCCTGCTACAGCTAATGTAATTGGCAAGCTTGCACACGGAATTGCAGATGATATGGTGACGACTATTTTACTTGCAACACAAGCAGACGTTTGGATTGCGCCTGCAATGAATGTACATATGTATGCCCATCCCGCTGTCATGCGTAATATTGATCAATTGCATAGGGATGGCTATCAGTTTATCGAACCGTCAGAAGGCTTTTTAGCTTGCGGTTATGTAGGTAAGGGTCGATTGGAAGAACCCGAAAAAATTACGGAGTTAATTTGCAAGCATTTCAATGAAGCATCTTACCAACCTTTACGTGGTAAAAAAGTTGTGATTACAGCTGGTCCAACTCGTGAACGTATAGATCCTGTCCGCTATGTATCTAATTTTTCAAGTGGCAAAATGGGCTACGCAATGGCAGAGGCAGCACAGAAGCTAGGTGCACATACAGTACTCATTTCAGGACCGGTCGAGCTATCGGTTCCATCAGGTGTCGATGTGATCCATGTAGAAAGTGCTGCTGAAATGTTCGATGCTGTAATCAGTCAGTATGATGATGCGTCCATTGTAGTAAAATCAGCAGCTGTTGCAGATTATCGACCGAAAAACATACATGATCAAAAAATGAAGAAAAAAGATGGCGATGATGTACTTGAATTAGAGCGGACGACCGACATCCTAAAAACACTTGGGAAGCGCAAAGAAAATCAATTACTAATTGGCTTTGCAGCTGAAACGACGGATGCGATTGCCTACGGACAGAAAAAATTAGAATCTAAAAATCTAGATTATATTATCGTCAACGATGTCACGGATCCTGGTGGCGGTTTTGGTAGTGAAACAAATGTTGTGACATTGATTTCTAGAGAAGGAGAAACTATTCCTTTTGCCGCCATGCCAAAAACTCAACTGGCCGAACGGTTATTTGAAACCATTCTTCAGCATGAAAGTAGTAAACTGCATGATCGCTGAAGTTATTGTAGATGTAGCGGCCTACCCGATTGACCGGCCATTTGATTATGTAGTACCTATTGATTGGGAACATGTGATGGAGCCAGGTTTACGAGTAAAAGTACCTTTTGGTCCACGAAAAGTAGCAGGCTATGTAACGGGGATCAAAGAAGAAAGCGAACTAGACCCAAATAAAATTAAACCGCTTGCGGAGATTATAGATTTAGAGCCAGTGCTGTCTGCGGAATTATTAGCTTTGTCGAAGTGGTTGGCAACGGAAACGATCGCCTATGAAATCGATGCACTGCAAGTCATGCTACCTGCAGCTATGCGTGCCAAATATGAAAAGATTATGACTGTGATCAAACCAGATGAGCTTGATGAATCATTCCGCGCGTTTTTAGGCAATCGCAAACAAGTCACCTTAAAGGCACTTCAAGATGCGAATTTATTAAATGAAGTAAAGAAATATAATGAACTAGGAATTGTCGAAATTGATACGGCAATCAAACAGAAAACCAAAATGAAAAAAGTGCGAATGATTCATGTGCCGGATGCAAAGCAACTTGAAATGGCGTTAGAAGAAGTACATCCAAATGCAAAAAAACAACAAGAACTACTTAGTTGGCTGTTGCAGCATCCGACAGAATCAATAGAAGCGAGTAAAATCCTCAATGAATCCGGCGTTACCGCTACTGTGTTGAAATCACTTGTAGATAAAAAGATAGTGGAACAATCACAAGTGGAAGTGTACCGAGAATTAGAAACACCCAAAATGCAAGATAGTGGCAAGCCGGAACAACTAACAGACGAACAGCAAGTAGCTCTTTCCGCTATTGAACAGTCGAGTGACAACAACGTTCAGGAAACCTTTTTACTTCATGGTATTACAGGAAGCGGTAAGACAGAAGTTTATTTACAGGCTATTGATCACGTGTTGAAGCAAGGGAAAGAAGCGATTGTGCTAGTGCCTGAGATCGCATTGACACCTCAAATGACGGCTAGATTTAAAGGGCGGTTTGGGGAATTAGTTGCGGTTTTGCATAGCGGTTTATCTGCGGGTGAAAAGTATGATGAATGGCGCCGAATCCATCGTGGTGAAGTGAAAGTTGCAATTGGTGCACGTTCAGCGGTATTTGCTCCCTTCACGAATTTAGGATTACTAATTCTCGATGAAGAACACGAGACTACCTATAAACAAGAAGAGTCACCTAGGTATCATGCACGTGATGTAGCGATTTGGCGTGCTGAATACTATCGATGTCCTGTTATATTAGGAAGTGCGACACCGTCATTGGAATCATATGCTAGAGCTTCCAAAGGGGTGTATTCATTATTAACATTATCCAAACGAGCCAATAACCAGTCTTTGCCAAGTGTTGAAGTGGTAGATATGCGAGAAGAACTAAAAGTAGGAAACCGTTCAATGTTTTCTGTAGCGCTTGCTGAAGGGATTCGCGAACGATTAGCAAGGAAAGAACAAATTGTCTTGCTACTTAATAAACGTGGGTTTTCGAGCTTCGTTCTCTGCCGTGATTGCGGAACAGTTGTCGAATGTCCAAACTGTGATATTTCATTGACATACCATCGTGCCAGTGAAAGTTTAAAATGCCATTATTGTGGCCATGAAGAACGAGTACCTTCCGAATGTCCGGAATGTACAAGTGAGCATATTCGATTCTTTGGAACTGGAACCCAAAAAGCGCAAGAAGAATTATATAAATTGGTACCTGAAGCCCGCGTAATTCGGATGGATATTGATACGACGAATACAAAAGGCGCCCATGAACGTTTGCTATATGATTTTGGTGAAGGAAAAGCAGATATTTTACTTGGAACACAAATGATAGCTAAAGGACTCGATTTTCCGCGAATAACTTTAGTAGGCGTATTGGCAGCTGACACATCGCTCCATTTGGCCGATTTCCGCGCTGCCGAGAAAACATTCCAATTATTGACACAGGTGAGTGGTAGAGCCGGTCGTGATCAATTACCTGGTGAAGTGGTCATTCAGACATATGACCCTGAGCACTACGCGATTGAATTATCCAAAACACAAGATTATGTACCTTTTTACGAAATGGAAATGGATAGAAGAAGACAACTGGGTTATCCACCGTACTATTACGTGACGGTTGTACAGTTTAGTCATGAAGATGTATTAAAAGCAGCTGACTATGCACACAAAGGCACTGAATTTATGGCGGAGCGACTATCACAAGGTACAGTCATCATTGGACCGACAGCAGCTGCTATCAGTCGTCTCAACAATAGATATCGGTACCAAAGTTTGATAAAATACAAACGTGAACCCGCACTTATACCGGTTCTGCAACAACTTTTGAAACACTACAAAACAAGTTGGGCAAAAGATGGCTTGGCCATGTCGATTAACCGTGAACCAACATCGATCTTTTGACCTTGCTACGAAGAAATGAGGAAATAATTTTGACTATATTAAATATTGTTAAGCACCCATCATCTATTCTCACGACTCCATGTGAGGAAGTGACTGTATTTGATGATGAATTGGGTATCTTACTAGATAATATGCATGAAACGATGATTGAACATGACGGTGTGGGTATAGCTGCTCCACAAGTTGGTAAATCGATTCGTGTGGCAATAGTAGACTTCGATGAAGGACAAGATATTATCGAAATGATCAATCCTGTCGTCACAGCGACTGGTGGATCTGAAGTAGAAGTGGAAGGGTGCTTAAGTTTCCCTGGATTGTTCGGAGAAGTGGAGCGCCCTTTCCACGTAAGGATTGAAGCACAAGAACGTAGTGGTAAGTTATATGAATTAGAAGCAGAAGGCTATGAAGCGCGTGCAATCTTACATGAGATCGATCATTTGAACGGCGTTCTATTTGATAAGAAGATTCAACGCGTCGTCGATCCATCTGAATTCGAAGATGAAGAGGAGGATGACGAATGACAAAAATCATTTTTATGGGGACGCCTGAATTTTCTGTAGGTGTTTTGAAGATGCTATATAATGAAGGATATGAGATTCTTGCCGTCGTGACACAACCGGATCGTCCGGTTGGTCGTAAGCGCGTGTTGACTCCACCCCCTGTAAAGGAAGAAGCAGTACGTTTAGGACTTCCTATCATTCAGCCTGAGAAGCTAAAAGGCTCCGTAGAGTTGCAAGAAATCCTCGAACTACAACCTGATTTAATAATAACCGCTGCATTCGGTCAATTGCTTCCGAATGATCTTCTCGAGGCGCCTAAACTCGGTTGTATAAATGTTCATGCTTCTTTATTACCTAACTATCGTGGAGGCGCACCGATTCATCAGGCTGTTATCGATGGCCAAAAGGAAACGGGTGTCACGATCATGTACATGGCAGAGAAACTGGATGCAGGTGATATCATTTCACAAGTTACCACTCCAATTGATGAAACAGATGATACGGGAACAATGTTTGCAAAACTATCTGTAGCAGGAACAACATTATTAAAAGAAACATTACCATCGATTATTGAAGGCACGAATGAGCGTATAGTACAGGATGAGACGCAAGTAACGTTTGCTAGAAACATCTCGAGAGAACAGGAACGAATTGATTGGACAAACTCAGCTAGATCCATCTATAACCAAGTACGGGGGTTACACCCTTGGCCTGTCGCCTATACAAAGTTTGCTGGTGATCAAGTGAAAATTTGGTGGACCCAGTTGGAAGAACAAGTTTCAGATGCACCACCTGGAGAAATTATCGGTTTGGAAAAGGACCGTATTATTGTGCAGACAGGTGAAGGAGCATTAGCAATTACCGATTTACAACCAGCAGGAAAAAAACGAATGACAGCTACCGTATTCTTAAATGGAATCGGATCCAAATGGCAAGTGGGAGACACGTTTGAATGACAAATTATAAAAAGAAAATTTGGCGCGGTAATGTACGTGACGCGGCATTATCTATGTTGATGCAAATTGAAGAAGAGCAAGCGTATAGTAATTTATTGCTTCATAAAACGATTGAAATTTATGATCTTCAACCAAAAGACCGTGCGTTATTGACGGAACTAACTTACGGTACATTACAACAACAAATGACACTGGATTATTATTTAGCACCATTTGTTAGAGGGAAACTACAACCATGGGTACGACAGCTACTTCGTCTGTCCGTTTATCAAATCATTTACTTATCTAAAATTCCTGAGCACGCCGTTGTCAATGAAGCAGTGAAAATTGCGAATAAGCGTGGACACAAAGGTGTTTCATCTATGGTCAATGGTATATTGCGCTCGATTTTGCGTGAAGGCGTACCTTCTTTAGATGAAATAGAAGATCCTGTTACTCGTTTATCTATAGAGACAAGTCACCCTGAATGGTTGATCCGAAGATGGATTGAGCAATACGGCATGGAAGAAGCAACCGCTGCGGCAGTTGTCAATAATCAGCCACCCATCACCACTGCTCGAATCAATAGAACGAAAACCAATATAGGTGAAGTAATCGGCTTGCTGAAAAAAGAAGGGATTACTGCAATAGCTGGCACTCTTTCTGACAGCAGTATCCAAGTAGAGTCAGGTAATCTCGCTTCCACAGAAGTGTTTAAACAAGGTTTGCTGACCATTCAAGACGAAAGTTCTATGCTTCCGGCTATCGCATTACAAGTGGAGCCAGGTATGCGTGTACTGGATATGTGTGCGGCTCCCGGCGGCAAGACCACACATATTGCAGAACGTATGAAAAACGATGGGGAAATTCAAGCACATGATCTGCACCCCCATAAATTACGATTAATTGAACAAAATGCAGAGCGTCTCGGGTTGACTTCCATTCATACAAATAGTGGGGATAGCCGAGAGTTATTGAAAACATATGAACCTCAATCTTTCGACAGGGTGTTAGTAGATGCGCCGTGTAGCGGGCTAGGGGTTATTCGCAGAAAGCCTGAAATTAAATATAAAAAAACTTTACAAGATATTGAAAATCTGACAGTCATTCAAAAAGAACTACTTGAAGTTGCCTGTCAGTTGGTCAAAAAAGACGGACTTTTAGTATATAGTACATGCACGATTGATAAGTCAGAAAATGAAGAGATAGTGGAATGGTTCTTGAGAGAGCAACCTGACTTTGCACTCGTCCCGCACCATATTCAGGAAGATGACAATGAATATCAATACTTACAAATATTACCACAAGACCATCAAACTGACGGTTTCTTTGTAGCGACGTTACAAAGAATTCACTAACCTGACCAATTGGAATGGAGGGTAGCCTATGGAATATGAAATACGGTCAGACACAGGACGAAAGCGAACTGTCAATGAAGATGAAGCCGCCGTATTCGTTCATCCTGAAATGCAGACGGTACTTGCAGTTATTGCTGATGGAATGGGCGGTCATAAAGGCGGAGATTATGCCAGTTCCACAGCGGTGCGTATGATAGGCGAGCGATTCATGTCCGCCGACGAAGAAGTCGTAACAAAGCAGGATTGGATTGACTTGTTGTATGATGCGGTGGTCGATATTAACCAGTTATTGTATACAACTGCCCAAGCAGATGCCACGTATAAAGGCATGGGTACTACGCTAGACCTTGCACTAATATTGGATGATCACTGTGTAGTTTTTCATGTGGGCGACAGCCGAATTTATCAAGTGACAGGCAAAGCAATTCGCCAAATAACAAAGGACCATTCTTTTGTTAATGTGTTGATTGATAGCGGAGAAATTACGGAACAAGAAGCCGAAGTCCATCCGCAACGGAATTGGATTATGAAAGCGGTCGGTTCAGAGAAATCTATTGTACCTGATCGCTACTCATTTTCATTATTGTCACAGTCGTATGTATTACTTTGTACAGATGGTTTAAGCAATAAAGTCGAAAAGGAAACTATGCTCGATATTATGTCGAAGCAAAGTTCTTTAGCAGACAAAGCAGATGAGTTCATTGACTTGGCGAACCAGCGTGGTGGGGAAGACAATATTACAGTAATATTGCTGGCTATACCTGAAATTGAGGTGACTCCGGTATGATTGGAAAACGAATCGGTAAGCGATACGAAATTATTCGGGTGATCGGTGACGGAGGTATGTCCAGAGTTTACATGGCGCATGATATCATTCTCGACCGCGATGTAGCAATCAAGGTATTGCATTATGATTTTTCCAATGAAGATGAATTGAAAAAACGGTTTCAGCGCGAAGCACTTTCTGCTACGAGCCTGACACATCCCAATATTGTAAATATTTTCGATGTCGGTCAAGAAGACGAACTCCATTACTTAGTGATGGAATACATAGCCGGCAAAACACTAAAAGACTATATCCATACCCACGGCGCATTATCGGCGGACCATGCTGTATCTATTATGAAGCAGCTTGTATCTGCCATATCACACGCTCATCATAACGGTATTGTTCATCGAGATATTAAACCTCAAAATATTTTGATGAACGGTGAAGATGACGTAAAAATAACAGACTTTGGAATTGCCATGGCTTTAAATTCAACGGCACATACGAAGACAAACTCTGTTATTGGAACTGTCCATTATCTGTCTCCTGAACAAGCCAGAGGCGGTATGGCTACGAAACGATCAGATATCTATTCACTCGGTATTGTATTTTATGAATTACTGACAGGGGAATTGCCGTTTTCAGCGGAGACAGCGGTAGCGATTGCATTAAAGCACTTGCAAGAAGAAACACCATCCGTCCGTGAACAGTATCCTGAAATACCTCAAAGTGTAGAAAACGTCATTTTAAAGGCAACAGCTAAAGATTCATTCTATCGCTACACGACTGCAGATGACATGTATGATGATTTACTAACTGTTTTATCTCCAGAACGATTGAATGAAAGAAAATTCGCCTTGCCGTTTGATGATGATAAGACAATGGCTATTCCTGTTATTAAAGACGTTGCGAAATCCGCTGTTGTGGAAGACACAATGAAAATAGATCCTGTAAAACCCGAATTAGTAGCACCTGTGAAAAAGAAAAAGAAGAAATGGCCGTATGTATTAGTAAGTAGTATTCTGCTACTTGCGATACTGGCATTCTTTTTGGTTATGATGATGAAACCAAAAGAGATTATCGTACCTGAAGTAGTGGGGGAAGAAGAGCTTGTTGCGACAGAGATACTCGAAAAAGAGGGCTTTGTTATAGATGAGCGTTTTGAAGAGACGTCCGACGAGTACACAGCAGGACAAGTTATTAAAACAGTACCTCAAGCGGGAAAGAAACGTAAAGAAGGAGACGGTGTGAAATTATTTATTAGCGCCGGGAAAGATCCTATGGTACTTAGTGATTATACGGGCCGTAACTTTGAAGCGACTAAACGCTTTTTAGATGGCTACGGATTTTTACCTATTGAATCAGTTGAAGTCTATTCGGATGAGCCAAAAGGAACGATTCTTAGCCAGCAACCTGAAGCGGATCAGTCTGTTATCCCTGAGGAAACAGAGTTAATCTTCACTGTAAGTAAAGGCAAAGAGTTGCAATCTCTTGATGATTTATCGGGTATGTCTGCAAAACAACTAGAAGAGTATGCGAAGAAATCCGGCCTGAAAATTCACATCGTCAGTGAGGAACATTCAGATAAAGTGGATAAAGGATATGTCGTTTCTCAGAAACCTTCCAAAGGGGAAAAAATGGAGAAAGGGGAACGGGTGGATGTCGTAGTTTCGAAAGGGCCTGCATCCAAGCCGATTAAATTGTTGGTGAAGACCGTGATGATCCCGTATGACTATCCTGAAGAATCAACGGATGAAGATGATGGAGATGAAATAGATTCAGAAACAGAACCGAAACCTCAATTGGAGCCGATTCCTCAGAAAGTCCAGATTTATATACAGGATCGCACACACACGATGAATGATCCTGTCGAGGAATTTGAGATTACAGAAGATACGACACGTAAGATTACGATCGAACTTCTTGAAGGCGAGCGCGGAGGATATAAAATCATGCGTGATCAAACGGTGATTGAAGAAGATAAATTCAACTATACAGATTTAGAATAGAGGAGGAGTTCGATGGCTGAAGGCCAAATTCGTAAAGCAATCAGTGGCTTTTATTATGTAGAACAGAATGGGAATTTAATTCAATGTAAAAGCCGGGGCGTTTTTCGATTAAAGAAAATTAATCCCTTGGTAGGAGACTTCGTTACGTATGTACCTGACGGAGCCAATGATGCGACGATTACAGATGTCCATGAGAGGAAAAGCGAGTTAGTCAGACCGCCCATTGCCAATGTAGATCAAGTATTACTGGTCTTTTCGGTCGTGGAACCCAATATGAGTCTTCGTTTACTCGATCGTTTCTTGACAGTCATTGAATCACATCAATTAGAACCAATTTTGTATATTTCTAAAGAAGATATCGCCAACCCTAATACACTAGAAGAAAATGAAAAAAATCTCGCGTATTATCAACATATCGGTTATACCGTTTTGCGTAATGTCGAGAACAAGCATTCATTACTCGAAACACTGCGCCCGTATTTTAGTGGTAAAACTACTGTACTAGCAGGTCAGTCCGGAGTGGGCAAATCCACGTTATTAAATACGTTATTACCTGAATTGCAACTAAAAACCGGTGTGATCTCCGACGCGCTTGGACGGGGGAAACACACTACACGCCATGTAGAGTTATTGGAAGTGGCGGATGGCTTGGTAGCCGATACACCTGGGTTTAGCTCTCTCGATTTTGAACATATCGAAAAAGAAGAACTGCGGGATTATTTTGTGGAGATCTCAGAAGCGGGTGAAGGTTGTAAATTTAGAGGATGTCTTCATGTCAAAGAACCGGGTTGTGCAGTTAAAGCACAAGTAGAAAAAGGAATCATTTTGGAAGGTCGCTACGAAAATTACTTACTGTTCTTGCAAGAAATTACGGATAGAAAGCCGAGGTATTGATTATGATAAAAATTGCACCATCTATTTTAGCCGCAGACTTTGCTAGACTTGGTGAAGAAGTGAAAGAAGTAGAAAAAGCAGGAGCTGAATTAATTCACATCGATGTAATGGACGGACATTTCGTACCGAATATCACGATGGGTCCCATTGTCGTCGAAGCGTTGCGACCATTGACGGAGTTACCGCTAGATGTCCATTTGATGATTGAAAATCCAGATGCTTATATCGAGGACTTTGCGGCGGCGGGTGCAGATTATATTACTGTACACGTAGAAGCATGTCCACACTTGCATAGAACACTCCAATTAATTAAATCGACAGGTGCGAAACCAGGTGTAGTATTGAATCCTCATACACCGGTTGAGCAAATCATGCATGTCCTTGAAGATATTGATATGGTATTGTTCATGACAGTCAATCCAGGTTTTGGTGGACAGTCGTTTATTCATTCCGTCTTACCAAAAGTGAAGCAACTCTCCGATATTATCAAAGAACGAAATCTTTCTATTGAAATCGAGATTGATGGGGGTATCAACGAAGAAACAATCAAACCTTGTGTGGAAGCGGGTGCGACTATTTTTGTTGCAGGTTCAGCAATCTATGGGAAAGAAGACCGGGCAAAAGCACTCCAAGCTATTAAATCAGCAGGTGAGAGTGTGATGGCGAAATGAAATATGCTATCGTGTGTGCAGCAGGCCCTATAGAGGAAGTGGTTGACTTAGCTGAATACGTTCAAGAAGATACTGTGTACATCGGTGTAGATCGCGGTGCTTTGTATTTATTGGAAAAAGGCATTCAGCCCAATGAAGCAGTTGGCGACTTCGATTCTGTGACGGAAGAACAGTTAAAACAAATCAACTCGAACGTAGAAATTGTCCATCGTGCGAATGAAGACAAAGATGAGACAGACACGGAACTGGCTGTACAGCGAGCGCTTGCATATGAACCTAATTATATTATTTTGACCGGCGTGACGGGTGGTCGCTTGGATCACTTACAGTCTGCTTTGCATTTATTGTATCGCATGCAAGCGGAAAATCGTAAAGTGAAATTCAAGATACACAATACTACGAATGATATCCGTGTCATGCTTCCTGGCGTGAGACGTGTAAAGAAAGACGCGCGCTATCCATACACTTCCTTTTTCTCGTTTGGCCCCGTAGTGACAGGGTTGACGTTGACAGGATTCAAATATGAAACGGTGAATGAACGATTAGAAATGGGGGTAACACGGTTTACAAGTAATGAAACAGTGGCGGATGTTTGTACTATCTCTTTCCGTGAAGGCATATGCTTAATGGTAAGGAGTTCAGATTCCTGAAAGGAGTTGGGGGATTTGCGAGTATACACATTCACGCTTCCGAAGTTTGTCAGTAACATTGTAAGAAAGTGCGCAGTAGCTTTCCAAAAGGACAGCCGTACAAAAACAACCGTTGCTGCCAATCCAAAAGCCACCAAGACAAAAAAACGCAAAAAAGAAAAATCACAAAGCGCCTAAGAAGGTGCTTTGTGTTTTTTCTTTTTTTAGTTAAGCAAAAAAGCGCCTTGATGGCAATTCCTCCAACATCTGTCGAGGCTACCCAGGCGCTTTCAGCTTTAGATTATTATACTCGTTGTACTTTGCCTGATTTCAAAGCTCTTGCAGATACCCAAACGCGTTTAGGTTTGCCATCGATTAGGATTCTAACTTTTTGAAGGTTAGCGCCCCAAGTGCGCTTGCTAGAGTTCAAAGCGTGTGAACGAGTGTTTCCAGAACGAGCTTTACGTCCAGTAATAACACATTGTTTAGCCATTTTAGTTCCTCCTCGTGAATTTATTTAGCGATTCACGTTACAATTCGCATACCATAGTACTTTATCATAAGCTTCGTATCGATGCAACAATTTTTTTTGATACTTTCAAGGTTTTTTCCTTTACACTATATTTTAACGGTTTCAATACTTTCATTCCTGATGAATTCCCGTATAATGTACGTATGATGTGTCTAGAGATGGGAGGAGAAGAGGAATGTCAATCGAACTGAGAAATGAGCATGGTACGATAGATATTACAAATGATGTAATTGCACAAGTGGTCGGAGAGGCTGCGGTCGAGTGTTATGGAATTGTGGGGATGGCTTCTCAGCACCAAATTCGCGATGGGCTTACAGAAATTCTTCGCAAAGAAAACTATTCTCGTGGCGTAATTGTTCGTAACGAGGGAGATGCATTCCATATCGATATCTACGTCATCATGAGCTATGGCACGAAAATTACTGAAGTGGCCTATCAAGTACAATCAAAAGTGCAATATATAGTGAAAACCACGTTAGGTTTATCAGTAAGTTCAATAAATATTTTTGTTCAGGGAGTTCGTGTAACGAACGTGTAAAAGGAGGCCTTTAAGTCAATGACTTCAATCAATGGATTGCAATTTGCGAAGATGGTAGAAATGGGTGCGCATCATCTTCATCAAAATGCCGATTATGTGGATTCTTTAAATGTATTCCCGGTGCCAGATGGTGATACGGGAACGAATATGAATTTATCCATGACATCCGGTGCGAAAGAAACAGAAAGAAATGCGCAACAACATATTGGCTTGACGGCACAGGCATTTTCAAAAGGATTGCTAATGGGTGCCCGTGGGAATTCTGGAGTGATTTTATCCCAGCTATTTAGAGGATTCAGCAAGCAAATTGAGAATGAAGCAGAAGTAAATGTAAAACAATTTGCGGAAGCACTTAAATATGGTGTAGATACAGCTTATAAAGCTGTTATGAAACCTGTAGAAGGAACCATTTTGACAGTCGCTAAGGATGCAGCCAATGCAGCTGTTGAGCATATAGAAGAAACAGCGGATTTAACAGCGTTACTAGAAATTATTGTAGAAGAGGCCAAGGAATCTTTGAAACGGACGCCTGATCTATTGCCGGTTCTAAAAGAAGTCGGAGTAGTAGACAGTGGTGGACAAGGTCTCGTATATGTATATGAAGGATTTTTGGCATGCCTAAAAGGTGAGGACTTACCTGAGAAGGTGGTTATGCACTCAATGGATGACCTAGTGATGAATGAGCATCACCGCAGTATACAAGGTTTCATGAACTCAGAAGACATCGAGTTCGGCTACTGTACGGAATTCATGGTCAAATTGGATTCGGGTAAGTTGCTCGACAAACCATTTGACGAGGCAACATTCCGTCAAGACTTAAGCGAACTAGGTGACTCACTGCTCGTCATTTCAGATGATGAAGTAGTAAAAGTACATATTCACACTGAAGAACCTGGAGATGCTTTATCTTATGGACAGAAATATGGTTCATTGACGAAGATGAAGATCGATAATATGCGTGAGCAACACAGTGATATTATGAATCGGGATGAAGCGTCGACAGCAAAGCCGGTTCAGCATAAATACGCAATTGTAACGGTTTCGATGGGTGAAGGTATCGCAGAACTACTGAAAAGTATCGGGGCATCTGCCGTGATTGAAGGCGGTCAGACGATGAATCCATCTACGGAAGATATCGTCAAAGCGATTCAGGAAATCGGTGCGGAACGCGTATTGATCTTGCCAAATAATAAAAACATCATTATGGCGGCTGAGCAAGCGGCTGAAGTGTTGGAAATTGAAGCGGCAGTTGTGGCAACGAAATCCGTTCCGGAAGGTTTAGCGGCTATTTTGGCATTTAACCCCGAAGCGACAGTCGAGAAGAACGCGAAAGCAATGTTACAAGCGGCTTCTACTATTAAAACTGGTCAGGTCACTTATGCTGTTCGTGACACATCGATTGATGGTGTAACGATTCATAAAGATGACTTCATGGGAATCGCACAAGGGAAAATCACTAGCTCTAATTCTTCTTTAGAGGATGTAACGAAGAACCTCATTTCTTCCATGATCGATGAAGAAGATGAGATTGTCACGATTATTTATGGTGAAGATGTGACACATGAAGAAGCAGAAATGATCAGTAGCTATATCGAAGAACAATTCGAGCATGTGGATATAGAAGTGTACGCTGGAAAACAGCCGCTCTATCCATATATTATCTCTGTTGAATAAATACATTACGTTGTCCTGTAAGTGGGGGCAACGTTTTTATTATCCTGTCTTTTCATGGTAAACTAAAAAAGAGGAACATTCGTTTTCCAACAAGGTATGGAAAGGAGGTAATTTTCACGTGGAGAACATCTTTAAAAACAGTGTAGGTACAGTAAAAGGAATAGGCAAAACGACAACTGAACAATTCGGAAAGCTGGGAATTCTGACGATTGAAGATTTGTTATATACTTTCCCATATCGCCATGAAGATTTTCGTATGACAGATTTGACTGAAACACCGCATGGCGAGCGTGTCACAGTGGAAGGTCGGGTAGAGTCCGAACCGACAGTATTTTATTCCGGGAAAAATCGCTCCAGAATGCAAGTCCGTTTATTGGTCGGCCATCATTTGGTGAAAGCTGTATTTTTCAATCAGCATTACTTAAAGGATCGTCTGCTCACAGGAATGCAAATAAATGTTACCGGTGCATGGGACCGTGGTCGTCAGACGATTACGGTGAATCGTTTACATGCCGGTGAGCAGACTGATTTTGAGCCGGTTTATAGTTTGAAGGGAATTATGCATCAAAAAACGTTTCGTCGTTATATGCGTACAGTCATAGACTTAACTGCCAAAGATATAGAAGAGACACTACCGCGTGAGATGCTGGAAGTATACAAGCTACCTTCTATAGCTGAGGCATTGGAGATGGTCCACTTCCCAACTAAAGCTGAAGATGTTAAGCATGCCCGTAGACGTTTTGTTTATGAAGAATTATTGCTGTTTCAGTTGAAAATTCAAGGAATGAAAAAGTTGCGCAAAGAACAGGAAAAAGGACTTGTCATTCAATATGATTTGAATTTATTGAAGAAGTTCATTAGTACATTGCCGTTCGAATTAACAAATGCGCAAAAACGTGTGGTGAATGAATTATGTGCAGAGCTGAAATCACCACTCCGTATGAATCGTTTACTGCAAGGGGATGTGGGGTCAGGTAAGACAGCTGTCGCAGCCATAGCGCTATATGCAGCGGTTACTGCAGGATTCCAGGGCGCATTGATGGCACCGACGGAAATATTGGCTGAACAACACGCTGAATTATTAGCCAACTGGTTCGAACCATTCGGTGTGACTGTTGCTTTTCTTGCTGGATCTACAAAAGCGAAAGCAAGAAAAGAGTTGTTGGAACGCTTGGAAACCGGGGATATTGACTTGCTAATCGGAACGCATGCACTCATCCAACCTGAAGTGCAGTTTCATAAACTAGGCTTTGTTGTGACGGATGAACAACACCGTTTCGGAGTGCAACAACGTCGTGTTTTGCGAGATAAGGGCTTAAACCCCGATGTACTATTCATGACAGCGACTCCTATTCCGAGAACATTAGCGATTACGGTATTTGGTGAAATGGACGTTTCGATCTTAGATGAACTACCGGCAGGACGAAAAGAAATCGAAACACATTGGTTGAAAGAAGACTCCTTACTACCTGTGTTACAGAAAATGGAGAAAGAGTTACGTGCAGGAAGGCAGGCGTATGTCATTTGTCCTTTGATCGAGGAATCTGATAAATTGGATGTCCAAAATGCAGTCGAAGTACATGCCGAATTGAGTAATTATTTTGGTGGACGCTATAATGTGGGTTTGATGCACGGTCGATTACCTCCAGCCGAAAAGGATCAGGTCATGAGGGAATTCAGTGAAGGACAGTTAAATATCCTTGTTTCCACGACAGTAGTAGAGGTAGGTGTCAATGTGCCGAACGCAACTTTCATGTTGATTTATGATGCAACAAGATTCGGTCTGGCTCAGTTACACCAATTAAGGGGACGTGTAGGGCGAGGATCAGATCAGTCGTATTGCGTATTGCTCGCTAATCCGTCAACAGAAGAAGGAAAGATGCGCATGCAATCGATGACGGAAACGAACGACGGATTTATTTTAGCTGAAAAAGATTTGGAGCTACGCGGGGCAGGAGATATTTTTGGCAAGAAACAGAGTGGAATGCCAGAGTTTAAAATGGCTGACTTGGTCCATGATTTCAAGGCACTCTCAATAGCGCGTGATGATGCGGAACGCTTGTTGAATTCGGATGCGTTTTGGACAAATGACGAGTACGCAACGTTACGCGGACGTCTTGAGCAATCGGGTGCACTCACTGATAAGCGGATAGACTGATAGATGTGAACGTAGTATATTCGATAACCTCTTGCAATCTCATTTACCTCTTTATATACTTAGTATTAATACCAAGTGCTAATCTAAAGGGGTGTAGTAATTGAGAGTTCCTAAACAGGAGAGGCAACAATTACTCGTAACGCTGCTTGAAGAAGATCCATTCCTGACAGATGAAGACATTGCCAGGCATTTTTCTGTGAGCATCCAAACCGTGCGGCTGGATCGGCTAGAATGTCGTATTCCGGAATTGCGAGAGCGATTGAAATCCGTAGCGTCGCAACAAATGTTAGGTACAGTGAAGTCTATGCAAGCCGAAGAAATTTTTGGTGAAATTATTGATGCGGAATTGGATAATAAAGCCATTTCAATTTTTGATGTAAAAGAAGTGCATGTGTTTAAACGAAATGGTATTGCCAGAGGTCATCATTTATTTGCACAGGCGAATTCATTAGCTGTAGCAGTCTTGGATGATGACTTGGCATTGACGGTTCGTTCCTCACTGCACTTCCAAAAGCCAGTTAGAGCCGGTGATCGCGTAGTGTGTCGTGCTACTGTGCGCAAGGAAACCTTGAAAAATAAAAGTACGGTCGTCGACGTCCTGTCGACAGTAGAAAGTGAGCCTGTTTTCTCGGGAGAGTTTCAGATGTATCGTACAACAAAAAAAGGCGGGTAATTACATATGATTATTGCAGTAGACGCAATGGGTGGAGACAATGCACCCGGGGAGATTGTGAAGGGTGTATTACAGAGTCTTCATGCATTTGATGACATTAGGATACATATATTTGGTGATGAGCAAAAAATGGCACCATTTCTCGAAACTCATCCACGCCTTCAAGTAGTACACTGCTCCGAAGTCATTGAACCTGATGATGAGCCTGTGCGTGCAATTCGAAAGAAAAAAGATGCTTCCATGGTCCGTATGGCGCAAGCCGTAAAAGATGGAGAAGCGCAGGCATGTGTGTCAGCCGGTAATACAGGTGCTCTCATGTCGGCGGGACTCTTTATCGTAGGTCGCTTGGAAGGGATTCAAAGACCAGCACTAGCACCGACTTTACCGACGATTGACGGCAGCGGCTTCGTGTTGTTGGATGCTGGAGCGAATTCAGATAGTAAACCTTCGCAGTTGGCGCAGTTTGCCGTCATGGGTAGTATCTACGCGGAGAAAGTGCGCGGAATTGATAAGCCGCGTGTAGGATTATTAAATATCGGAACAGAAGCTGGAAAAGGGAATGAGCTTACAAAATATGCCTATGAAGAGTTACAAGCTGCACCCATAAACTTTATCGGCAATGTGGAGTCGCGTGATTTATTGAATGGCGTGGCAGATGTTGTGGTCACAGATGGCTTTACGGGTAATATGGTGTTGAAAACTATTGAAGGTACTGCAATGAATGTGTTTTCCATGATCAAAGAAGTGTTCATGTCTTCGTTAAAAACTAAGCTTGCGGCTGGATTAGTGAAAGATGATCTAAAGGTTTTAAAAAATAAGATGGATTACTCGGAGTATGGTGGAGCAGGTTTATTTGGTTTGAACCATCCTGTCATCAAAGCGCATGGTTCGTCGAATGCCAATGCATTTTTTAATGCAGTTCGCCAAGCGAGAACCATGGTACAATACGAAGTATGCGAAACAATGAAAAAAACAATCGGAGAGGAAGAGGAATCTTGAGTAAACTCGCATTTGTTTTTCCGGGACAAGGCTCACAAGCTGTAGGGATGGGGAAAGTATTCACAGAGAAGAACGAAGCGTGTAAGGAATTCATGCGAAAGGCTGACGAAGCTCTTGGATTTGAACTGAGTGCATTGATGCTAGAAGGCCCTCAAGATGAATTGACGTTGACTTATAATGCTCAACCGGCTCTACTCACGGTAGGTGCAATGATCGCTGCGCGTTTGGAAGAAGAAGGCATTATACCAGATTATACAGCAGGACACAGTCTGGGTGAGTATACGGCTCTTGTTGAATCCAACGTTCTTTCATTTGAGGATGCAGTAGTTGCTGTTCATAAAAGAGGTCTGTATATGAATGAAGCTGTACCTGCAGGTAAAGGTGCTATGGCGGCCATACTTGGAATGGATCGTGATGTTTTGGAGTCAATTACAGCGAACATCACAGAGTCCGGACATCCTGTACAACCAGCCAACTTAAATTGCCCCGGCCAAATTGTTATTTCCGGTGCAAAAGAGGGTGTGGATAAGGCGTGTACAGCCTTGAAAGAAGCGGGTGCGAAACGTGCATTGCCATTGAATGTAAGCGGACCTTTCCACTCAGTTCTAATGCAACCAGCGGCTGGAGAGTTACAAAAGACGCTTGAAGGTATTGAAATGAAGGATGCTGAAATTCCTATCATCGCAAACGTTACGGCAGATCAAGTAACGAAGCAGGACGAAATAAAAAAATTACTAGTTGAACAATTGTATTCACCGGTACGCTGGGAAGAGTCTGTTGAAAAATTACTTGAACTGGGTGTTACCCGTTTCATAGAGTGTGGACCTGGAAAAGTATTGAGTGGATTAATCCGTAAAATAGACCGTACAGCAAAAGTATACCCAGTATATGATGAAGAAACGCTTGAAAAGTTGCTTGAAGAGGCGAAAGGATGGTCATGATGGGAAGATTCGATGGGAAAACAGCAGTAGTCACAGGAGCATCTAGAGGGATTGGGCGCACTGTCGCTTTACGCTTAGCGTCTGAAGGTGCTAAAGTAGTCGTCAACTATAGCGGTAGCCAAGATCGAGCAGAGACTGTAGCAGCCGAAATTCGCTCTGCGGGCGGAGAAGCGCTCGTATTTCAAGCAAATGTCTCTAATGCTGATCAAGTGAAAGCTATGATGGATGAGACGATTAAACAATTCGGTAGCATTGATCTCCTCGTCAATAACGCTGGCATCACGCGAGATAATTTATTGATGCGCATGAAAGAAGACGAGTGGGATGATGTATTGTCCATTAATTTAAAGGGTGTTTTCCTATGCACTAAGGCTGTTACGCGCCAAATGATGCGTCAGCGTGCAGGGAGAATCGTCAATCTGGCTTCTGTTGTAGGAGTTGTAGGAAATGCAGGGCAAGCAAATTACGTGGCAGCAAAAGCAGGAGTTATTGGATTGACGAAAACAACTGCAAAAGAATTGGCGGCACGTAATATTTTAGTAAATGCTGTTGCTCCAGGATTCATCACAACGGATATGACAGATGAGTTGGGCGATGATATGAAAGAGCAATTATTGTCAACGATCCCTTTAGGTAAGCTTGGAAGTGCGGAAGATGTAGCGAGCGTTGTGGCATTCTTACTATCCGACGAAGCAAAATATATTACGGGTCAGACTATCAATGTAGATGGCGGCATGGTGATGTAAAAGAACTACTTCTCTGAAAGCGCTATTTATGGTTGCGTAACGAGGGGGCTAACCTCTATAATTCAATAGTAGCTAATGAGCCGACTTTGGCCTTGAGAGGAGGTGACTATGTTGTCAACAGTACTTGAGCGCGTAACAAAAGTAGTTGTCGACCGTCTAGGTGTCGATGAAAGCGAAGTAAAACCTGAAGCTTCTTTCCGTGAGGATCTTGGAGCTGATTCACTAGATGTAGTAGAACTTGTTATGGAATTTGAAGATGAGTTTGAAACGGAAATTTCTGATGATGATGCAGAGAAAATTGCAACTGTCGGAGATGCAGTAACGTACATTACAGCAAAAGTAGGCGAATGACCTTTTTTGTGAGACACTTTCTTCCTTTCATCTGAAAAGAGGAAAGCGTCTCTTTTCGCTTTCTAAGTGTGTACAGACTATTAATAGATGAGAGGCAGAGTAGTTTATGAAAAATAAGAGAACTTTGAAAGAAAACGTATCACACCCTACATTGCCACAAGCTGTACGCGAGAAATTTAGTACACTCCAGCAGAAACTAGGTGTTCAATTTCAGGATGAGAATCTATTGTATAATGCATTTACCCATTCATCCTATGTCAATGAACATCGTCGCAAGAAATTTTCCGATAATGAACGATTGGAATTCCTTGGAGATGCTGTATTAGAACTTGGGGTATCTAAATTTTTATTCCGAACAGAACCGGCAAAAAGCGAAGGGGAACTGACGAAACTTCGTGCAGCGATTGTTTGTGAGCCATCACTTGTTAAGTTTTCAAATGAATTGAACTTTGGAGACTATATTCTTCTTGGTAAGGGGGAAGAACTAACTGGTGGGAGAATGCGCCCTGCGTTATTAGCAGATGTATTTGAAGCGTATATCGGTGCGCTTTACTTGGATCAAGGCATGGAAGTCGTTGAAGAGTTTCTAAAGCGAATCGTTTTTCCGAAAATTAGTATCGGAGCTTTTTCGCATGTGACAGATTATAAGAGTCGCCTGCAAGAATTGGTGCAACAAAAAAATAACGGACCCCTTCAGTATGAAGTCATTGAAGAAAAAGGTCCTGCACATGCGAAAAAGTTTGTTACAGTAGTTAATCTGAATGAACAACCACTTGGAAAAGGAATTGGTAAGTCCAAGAAAGAAGCCGAACAGGAAGCTGCCCGTCGTGCGATAGAACATTTATTGATGCAGACAACCGAAGGGGAGAACTAATCGTGTTTTTGAAGAGGCTGGAAATCGCAGGCTTTAAATCTTTCGCGGAAAAAATCCATATAGACTTTGTACCAGGAGTAACGGCCATCGTAGGACCTAACGGAAGTGGAAAGAGTAATATTATTGATGCGATTCGTTGGGTGCTCGGTGAACAATCTGCAAAATCATTGCGTGGCAGTAAAATGGAAGACGTTATTTTTGCAGGCAGTGACTCACGGAAAGCAGTTAATTTTGCAGAAGTCACACTCATTTTGGATAATACTCAAAATCTATTTCCGCTTGATTACACGGAAATCAGTGTAACTAGAAGGGTTTTTCGATCTGGAGATAGTGCATATCTTCTGAACGGCCAGACCTGTAGGTTAAAGGACATCACCACGCTATTTATGGATTCGGGATTGGGTAAAGAAGCATTCTCCATTATTTCGCAAGGTCGGGTAGATGAGATCTTGAATAGCCGTGCTGATGAAAGACGCAATGTCTTTGACGAAGCGGCAGGTGTCTTGAAGTATAAAACCCATAAACAGCAAGCGGAGCATAAATTATTTGAGACGACCGATAATTTAGATCGTGTACTGGATATATTGAAAGAAATTGATGATCGACTTGTTCCTCTTGAAAAAGAAGCAGGTTCGGCTCGTAAAGCTTCAAATTTGCGTTCTGAACTTCGAGAGGCAGATGTTCGTTTACTCCATCACGACGCTTCTACTTTGCAACAGCAGATTTCTGAAAAAGCGGCAGTTGTGAAAAATGATGAAACTGAACAGCGAAAGATTTCGGATACTCTTACACAATATGAAAACGATCTGGATATTGATAAGAAGGTTCTTATGACAGTAGAGCTTCAACTGGATGAGTTCCAAAATGAATTGATTAAACAGACAGCAGAAGCTGAAAAGTGGGAAGGTAGAAGATTGCTGTCCGTTGAAAAGACCCGCAATACGAAGCAGCAAGTGGAGCGTATTAGACAAGAGCTGCAATCAGCAGAAGACACTCAACGAATGGCAAAAGATAAACATCGTGCTATGCAGATGAAGCAGAAAACTGCTCAGCATGAACTTGAAGAAGTGACGAAAGAAAGTAAGCAAGTCACGGCCATGCTAAACAGTTCATTAAAAGAAACAGAACAGCAAATTGAACAGTTGAAATCAGTTTATATTGAGCGCCTCAATGAAGAGGCCACTGTGCGCAGTGAAATCAGGCATGTAGAGGAGCGGCTTCAGGGAGAAAAGTCTTCTACAGAAAAGATTACAGTTCAGACTACATTACTTTCCGAACGCAAGCGACAATTAGCTAAAGACCAGCAAGAAAAAAACGAGCAAAAAAAGACTGTTCAGAAACAGCTAGATGAGCTAGAAAAGTCAGCTAGAGCTTGTCAGCAACAATTAACAGAAGAAGAGCAACGTCTATCTACGCAACAGCAAATTCTGCAGAAAGCATTGCGTAAACAATCCGAAATGCAAGGAAGACTCCGTGCCCTAGAAAGTCTTGAAAAGGATTTTTCGGGGTTCTATTCTGGTGTCAAAGAAGTACTTCATGCAAAGAAACAACAACGTATACAAGGGATCGAAGGAGCTGTAGTAGAACTCATTAAGACAGAGCCAGCCTACACAAAGGCAATCGAAACAGCCCTTGGCGGTGCTATGCAACACATCATTACCACGACTGAGCATGATGCAAGACAAGCCATCGGTTATTTAAAAACGAAAAACTTCGGTCGCGCTACGTTTCTTCCTATGGATATCTTAAAGCCGCGTGAGCTTCCTATAAATAGCCGACATGTACTCTCCCAACAGCAGGGCTTCATCGGTACGGCATTTGAACTCATTCAAACGTCTGCGGCATATGAGTCGGTTGCCAAAAACTTATTGGGTCAGACGATTATTGCGAATGATCTTGAAGCTGCATCAGGTTTAGCTAAAACGATAGGACACCGCTTTCGCATAGTGACACTTGATGGGGATATTATAAACGCAGGCGGTTCATTGACCGGTGGCGGTGCCAAAGGGCAGACCACGCTATTTTCCCGCAAGGCTGAGCTTGAGACTCTTACCAATCAACTGCAAAAAATGGATGAATCTATTCAACAGGCTACTGCACAAACGTCTGAAACTCGTAATTTAGTGGGTGCGAGTTTACATCTTCGTGATCAATTGCGCGTAAAGTTAGAGGAAACCCAACAGAAAAAGTCCATCATTCATGCATCATTACAAGAAACCGAAATGGAATTGCGTTCTGTCGAAATGGAAATATCCACAATTGAAATCGGACGTACTGACACAGTCTCTGCAGAAAAGCAGTTATCGACCAAAAAACGAAATTTACAAACTCGGCATGAAGTATTGAAAAGTGAACTTCAAGAGACGTTAGAAAAGCTAGAAGGTTTAGAGAGACTAGTAGAGAATAGACGTGAAGAACAACAGTCATTACAGAAGAGATTACATGACTTACAGCAAAAAAGTGCTGTATTAAAAGAGCAGAACGCCTATCATTCAAGCAGTATTTTGGAAACCATCACTCAAATAGATGAGTTGGAGTTGACAATTAGCCGCTTGCGAGAAGAACAGCACTATGTGCAGGAGTTTGTGATCGGTAAGGAATTAACACCTGAAGAAATAGAGAAGCAGAGTCAGCAAGCAAATGATACAAAAAAACACTTGCAACAAACGATTGAGATAGAAAAAGCTAAGCGTGTTCAGCAAGCTACACGTGTTCGTGATCATGAAGAGCGTATAAAAATGATCAGACAACAGGCAGGTATTATTTCCGAACGCTTGAACACACTGAGGATTCAATTATCCAGGCTTGAAACACAGTTTGAAACGGTCAAAGATCGACTGGATGAAGAGTATGGCTTACGACCGAATGAATTGCATTTTGAATCATTGGATATTCCGCTACTACGCAAGACGGTAGAAGATTGTAAGCAACAACTAGCTATAATAGGACCTGTCAACCCGAATGCAATTCAGGAATTCGAAGAAGTATCTGAGCGTCATGAGTTTTTACAATCACAACGGAATGACTTGGTCGAAGCTAAAAATACGTTACAAGAAGCTATGGCGGAAATGGATCAGGAAATGAAGAGTCGCTTCGAGACGACGTTTGAAGCAATCCGCAGCCATTTTCGCCGCGTGTTTAAGGATATGTTCGGTGGGGGAGAAGCGGATCTTGTTTTAACGGATCCAACCAATTTACTGACTACCGGAATTGATATCATGGCACGACCTCCAGGAAAGAAGTTGCAGAATTTGCGTTTATTATCTGGCGGGGAACGTGCGTTAACTGTTATTTCCTTGCTGTTCTCTATTCTAGAAGTTCGGCCTGTACCCTTTTGCATATTAGATGAAGTGGAAGCAGCACTGGATGAAGCGAATGTGGTACGATATAGTAATTATTTAAAGAAAGTTTCGGATCAGACGCAATTCATCGTGATCACACATCGAAAAGGCACGATGGAGGGTGCAGACGTCCTATACGGCATTACGATGCAAGAATCAGGTGTTTCGAAATTGCTTTCTGTTAAACTATCTGAAGTGGCAGAAGAAATCAGTAGCTAAGGAGTGAAATGAATGTCTTTCTTCAAGAAGATTAAAGATAAAATATCAGGAACAAACGAAGCGGTAGCGGAGAAGTTTAAAGATGGACTGACCAAGACACGCGATTCATTTACATCCAAAGTAAACGATTTAGTGTTTAGATTCCGTGTCGTCGATGAAGAATTCTTCGAAGAACTGGAAGAATTATTACTTCAAGCGGATGTTGGTTTTGAAACCGTAATGGAATTAATTGATTTACTAAAAGAAGAAGTGCAACGTAAGAATATTAAAAACACGACAGGTATGCAGTCATTGATTTCTGAGAAGCTTGTAGAAATTTATAATTCAGGTGAAGCAGTTACCAGTGAATTGGATATCAAAGAAGATAGACTAAACGTAATTTTGATGGTTGGCGTGAATGGTGTGGGTAAAACGACAACGATTGGTAAAATGGCTGCCCGCCTTAAAAAAGAAGGGAAAACCGTTATGTTAGCTGCTGGAGATACATTCCGCGCAGGTGCCATTGAACAGCTTGTTGTCTGGGGAGAGCGTACGGGCGTAGAAGTCGTACGCCAGGCGGAAGGTTCGGATCCAGCTGCCGTTATTTTTGATGCGGTGAAAGCAGCTAAGAAGCGTAACGTGGATGTTTTAATCTGTGATACAGCAGGTCGCTTACAAAATAAAGTGAACTTGATGAATGAGCTGGAAAAAGTACATCGCGTTATTGGCCGCGAAATTGAGGGGGCCCCTCATGAAGTATTGTTGGCATTGGATGCGACAACTGGACAGAACGCATTAATTCAAGCGCAGACATTTAACGAAGTAACGAATGTTACGGGTATTGTATTGACGAAACTAGACGGTACAGCGAAAGGTGGTATCGTGCTCGCGATTCGCAATAAGCTCGAAATTCCGGTGAAGTTTGTTGGCCTTGGTGAAGGCATCGATGATTTACAACCTTTCGACCCGGAGAAATATGTCTATGGATTATTTGCGAACGGATTAGAAATGGAAGAAACAGATGATCATGAAGCTGAAATCGAAGAAGACAAGTAAAAGTACTTGACGGCAATACACATGCGCGATACTATATAATAGTGACTGAAGGGGGTCGTGATCTTGCTTGAAAAAACGACAAGAGTGAACTTCCTCTTTGATTTTTATCAATCATTATTAACTGACAAACAACGTTTATATATGCAATTATATTATTTAGATGATCTTTCTCTCGGTGAAATCGCTGAACAATATGGTGTATCGAGACAGGCTGTGTATGACAATGTGAAACGGACTGAGGCAATGCTCGAAGATTACGAGAAGAAACTCAATCTGTTCGAAAAACATGAAGGTCGACTTGAAATTGTAGAGTTGCTAGAAGAAATGGTGCCTACCGAAAATTCAAATCGCTTCATGAAATTGCTACATACCTTAAAAGACTTTGAATAGGGGGGATTGTCTATGGCATTTGAAGGTCTAGCCGAACGCCTGCAAGTAACAATGAACAAAATTACGGGCAAAGGTAAAATTAACGAAGCTGACGTAAAAGAAATGATGCGTGAAGTACGTTTTGCACTAATTGAAGCAGACGTTAACTTGAAAGTCGTTAAACAATTTGTCAAGACGGTCAGCGAGCGCTCAGTAGGTCAGGATGTAATGAAGAGTTTGACACCTGGTCAGCAAGTGGTAAAAATCGTAAAAGACGAATTAACGAATCTAATGGGTGGAGAACAAAATCCCATTCAATTCGCGCGTAAATCGCCTACGGTCATCATGATGGTAGGTTTGCAAGGTGCTGGTAAAACAACAACTACCGGTAAATTGGCTACAGTTTTACGTAAAAAACATAATAAGAAACCTTTGCTTGTAGCGGCAGATATATATCGCCCAGCAGCGATCCAACAACTCGAAACCTTAGGTAAACAAATCACTGTGCCTGTATTTTCTATGGGTACCGATCAGTCTCCTGTTGAAATTGCTCGCAAAGCAATGGAAGAGGCAGAACGTGAGCATAATGACGTCGTAATCATTGATACTGCAGGTAGACTCCATGTAGATGAAGAACTTATGCAAGAATTGAAAGATATTCGAGAGTTAACGAATCCTGATGAAGTATTCCTCGTAGTGGATGCCATGACAGGTCAAGACGCTGTCAACGTGGCAAAAAGTTTCGATGAGACAATCGGAATCACTGGCGTCATTTTGACAAAACTTGATGGGGATACACGTGGTGGTGCAGCGTTATCAATTCGTACCGTTACTGAAAAGCCTATCAAATTTGTCGGTATGGGTGAGAAGATGGATGCACTTGAACCATTCCATCCAGAACGTATGGCGTCACGAATACTTGGCATGGGCGATGTCATGTCTTTGATTGAAAAAGCACAAGAAAACGTGGATGAGGATAAAGCGAAAGAGTTAGAGCAGAAATTGCGCACACAAAGCTTTACACTTGACGATTTTCTTGATCAAATGCAACAGGTGAAAAAAATGGGACCACTCGACGAAATTTTAAAAATGATGCCGGGTGCAAACAAGATCAAAGGACTCGACAATGCCAAAGTGGATGAGAGTCAAATGGGGCGTGTAGAAGCCGTCATTTATTCCATGACGCTTGCAGAACGGGAAAACCCAGAAATTATTAATGCGAGCCGAAAAAAAAGAATTGCTACAGGATCAGGAACTTCTACCCAGGAAGTCAACCGTTTGCTAAAGCAGTTTGAAGAAATGAAAAAAATGGTTAAGCAAATGACCAACATGCAACAAAAAGGTAAGAAAAAAGGTAAAATGCCTGGTTTTGATGCGTTTTTTAAATAAAATAGAGGGTGTTAAGAAAAAACCCTTTACAAACAAATAAAAACTTGGTAATATACTATCTTGTGTGAAACTATTCGGAGGTGTAGATAATAATGGCAGTTAAAATTCGTCTAAAACGTATGGGAGCTAAAAGATCTCCTTTTTATCGTATTGTAGTAGCTGATGCACGTGCACCACGTGACGGCCGTCAAATCGATCAGGTTGGTACATACAACCCGCTTACAAAGCCAGCAACAGTTGAAATCAACGAAGAATTGGCTTTGAAATGGCTTCAAGATGGAGCTAAACCATCTGATACAGTTCGTAACTTGTTCTCAGAACAAGGTATCATGGAAAAATTCCATAACGCTAAATACAGCAAGTAATTTGGAGGGGTGGACATGAAGCAGCTGATTGAAACAGTTGTAAAACCGTTAGTCGATTACCCGGACGACGTGAAAGTGGTATCTGAAGAACAGTCTCAACGAGTCGTTTATCAGTTATCAGTGAATGCGGAGGATATGGGTAAAGTGATCGGGAAACAAGGTCGTGTGGCAAAAGCGATCCGTACGATTGTTTACTCAGCAGCAGGCAGCCACCACGGCAAAAAAGTGTATTTGGATATCTTGGATTGATCCAAAAGGAAGGAGCCTCGGTTCCTTCCTTTTTTGCACGTATAAATACTTTTACTCATATAATGGAGGCGAAATAATGGAATGGTTTAATGTAGGCACGATTGTTAATACACATGGTATTAAAGGTGAAGTACGTGTAATGTCCAAAACAGATTTCCCAGATGAGCGATATGAAGTGGGAAGTGAGCTCGCGATCTTCATGCCGAAAAGCAAAGCACCTACATTCGTGAAGGTGATCAGTCATCGGAAGCATAAAAACTTTGATTTACTTATGTTTGAAGGCTATCCGAATATTAATGACGTCGAGAAGTTCCGAGATGGCGTAATCAAGGTCTCGGAGAAAGAATTGACAGAACTCGGAGAAAATGAATTTTACCATCATGAAATCATTGGGTGCCGCGTGATTACAGAAACGGGAGACGAGATCGGTACGGTTTCTGAAATTATCGAAACAGGCGCAAATGATGTATGGGAGGTAACGCCTGCTGAAGGCAAGCCGCATTATATCCCGTATATCGAAGATGTGGTAAAAGATGTGGATATAGATAAGCAAATTATCAAAATTGAATTGATGGATGGGTTGCTTTCATGATGAAAATCGATGTGCTCTCTTTGTTCCCCGAGATGTTTGAAGGTGTATTTCATTCTTCAATCATGAAAAAAGCGCAAGAACAACAAGCCGCATCGTTTAAGGTTACAGATTTTCGTGACTACGCAACAAACAAACATAGAAAAGTGGATGATTATCCGTACGGTGGTGGCGCGGGAATGGTACTAAAACCCGAGCCTCTCTTTGCGGCTGTAGATGCTGTCACAAGTTCAAGCAGTAGTAAGCCGCGCGTTATCTTAATGTGTCCGCAAGGCGAACGGTTCACGCAGAAGAAAGCGGAAGAACTAGCGAAAGAGCAACATCTTGTTTTCATTTGTGGTCACTATGAAGGATACGATGAAAGAATCCGTGAACATTTGGTTACGGATGAAATTTCACTTGGCGATTTTGTATTAACGGGTGGTGAGGTAGCTTCTATGGCCATCATTGATAGTGTAGTGAGGCTACTCCCTGACGTGCTAGGAAACGATCAATCGGCTGTCCACGATTCGTTTTCAACGGGTATGCTAGAACATCCACAATACACTCGACCCGCTACTTTCAACGGCTTTGAAGTGCCTCCTGTGCTGTTGTCGGGCAATCATGCAGAGATTGATAAGTGGAGGGAAGAGCAGGCATTCCTTCGCACGGCACAGCGTCGTCCAGAATTATTGCAAGAAGCACCCTTAACAGATTATCAGAAAAAGCTCTATCAGCAATGGATACAAAAAAGAGACTAAATTTGCTTGATTCGTTAACAGGCGTGTGCTATGATTTATTAAGCGCTTTTTAAGAGCGTCTATTTTACTGTTGTTCCGCTGCAAAGCAAAACGTGCAAGAGCATCAGAAAAGAAGGAGAGAAAAAACATGCAAAAACTAATTGCAGATATTACAAAAGAACAGTTGCGCACTGAACACCCTTCATTCCGTCCTGGCGATACACTTCGCTTGCACGTGAAGATCATCGAGGGAACTCGTGAGCGTATTCAGTTATTCGAAGGTATTGTTATCAAACGTCGCGGTGGCGGAATCAGCGAAACTTTCACTGTACGTAAAATTTCAAATGGTGTTGGAGTGGAACGTACATTCCCATTACACACGCCTAAGCTAGCTCAAATTGAAGTAACTCGTCGCGGTAAAGTTCGTCGTGCGAAGTTGTACTACCTACGTAAACTACGTGGTAAAGCAGCGCGTATCAAAGAACTCCGCTAATAAGATAAACAGAAACGAAGGGGGCCTTGCATTTGGCCTCCTTTCTTTTTGCTCAGAAAGACAATTGGCTGTACAATAAAAACAGACAGGGCAGGAGGCTGGATTGATGGAAGAGAAAAAAACGAGAAGTGAAGGACTGGAATGGATTAAAGCATTATTGATCGCATTTGGATTAGCCGCCATTATTCGTATCTTTTTATTCACACCAATCGTCGTTGACGGTATTTCTATGATGCCAACGTTGGAACATGGTGACCGCATGATCGTTAATAAAATCGGTTATACGATTGGTGAACCGCATCGTTTTGATATCGTAGTATTCCATGCACCCGAGCAGAAAGATTATATTAAACGTGTAATTGGACTGCCAGGCGATACAGTGGAATATAAAGATGATGTACTCTATGTAAATGGTAAAGCATATGAAGAGCCGTACCTTGATCAATATAAATCGGAAGTACAAGATGGTACGCTGACGGAAGATTTTACACTACAAGATGTACCGCAAATCGATGCAGAAACAGTGCCTGAAGATCACATATTTGTAATGGGTGATAATCGTCGGAAAAGTAAAGATTCTAGACATATAGGTGCAGTCTCAATCGATGAAGTCATCGGTAGTACCAGTGTAGTATTCTGGCCGATTAAAGATTTTGGTCTTGTGAAATAATGAAAGGAGACGATTCGAATGACTATTCAATGGTTTCCGGGCCATATGGCGAAAGCGAGACGAGAAGTCTCAGAAAAACTTAAGTTAGTTGATATTGTATTTGAATTAATTGATGCTAGATTGCCACTTTCCTCACGTAATCCAATGATAGACGAAGTAACCCAGCAAAAACCAAGATTGCTTATTTTGAATAAAATGGACTTGGCGGATGAAGTTCAAACTAAACGTTGGATTGCCTACTTTGAAAATCAAGGCTTACGCACAGTGGCGATCAATTCATTTGAAGGGAAAGGTCTCCAAACAGTCACCAAGGCCGCTAAAGAAATCCTGCAGCCGAAATATGACCGCATGAAGCAGCGAGGCATACGTCCAGGGGCCATCCGTGCAATGATTGTCGGCATTCCCAATGTAGGAAAATCTACTTTGATTAACCGATTAGCGAAGAAAAATATCGCTAAAACTGGAAATAAGCCAGGTGTAACCAAAGCGCAACAATGGATCAAATTTGAGAAAGAATTAGAACTTCTTGATACGCCGGGAGTCCTTTGGCCGAAGTTTGAAGACCAGAATGTAGGGTATAAGTTAGCGTTAACAGGCGCCATTAAGGACTCGGTATTGAATATGGAAGAGCTTGCAGTATATGGACTTCGATTTTTAGAGTCGCATTATCCTGAAAGACTAGCACAGCGTTATGAAATGACAACGGTGGGCGATAATATTCAATCATTGTTTAATAAAATTGGTGAACGTCGAAAAGTATATACGGTTGGTGGAGAAATTGACTATGACAAAGTTGCAGAAATGATCGTACAAGACATCCGTGACCAGCAAGTAGGTAAATTAACATTCGATTTCCCTGAAGAATTCGAATGACTAGAAGCAACGGCTTGGAACTCTGTTTCCGAACCGTTGCTTTTTTGTCGAAAAAATCATGTAGAAACCGATATACTACTTAGACAATCATATTTTAGATGGACAGGTGAAGAAAATGACAACGATACAGCAAATAAAAAATCAATTAGCAGAGTTACAAGAACCGAATGATTGGCTTACAGAACTTGAAGCGGACAGTAGAAAAGGCGTCCAGCAAGCAATTAGTCAATGGCGCACTCGATACGAAAAAAAACAAGCGATTATTCAAGAATTTCAAAAGAAAATAGCCTTTGACAATTCATATAGATCTTCACGCGTTGTATTGATTGCAGGAATTGACGAGGCGGGAAGAGGACCGTTAGCGGGGCCGGTAGTTACAGCTGCCGTTATACTACCTGAGGATTGCACTGCCCTAATTGGATTAGACGACTCGAAAAAAGTTTCTAAGGAGAAAAGAGAAGAATTCGCCCGACTGATTAAAGAACAGGCCGTGGCGTACGCTATACACGTGCAGCCTGTTAAAGTAATTGATGAATTGAATATTTACCAAGCAACAAAGGAATCGATGGAGATAGCTATAAGTGAACTTCGGGTAGCGCCCCATGTAGTGATAGCAGACGCAATGAATCTACAGACAGCATGCCTGTGTTACTCCGTCATAAAAGGAGATGAAAAAAGCTTAACTATCGCAGCAGCTTCTATATTAGCGAAAACAACACGTGACGCTCTAATGATTGAATTACACGAGGAGTTCCCTTGGTATGGATTTAATGAAAATGCCGGATATGGAACGGCGAAACATCTACAAGGACTTGAAACGCATGGACTTTGTGAACATCATCGCAAATCTTTCGAACCGATTAAAACGATGTGGAGGGATCGATAATGAATTTACATTCATTATCTGCTACATCTGCAAGGGCTATTACGGAAACCCAACCGTTATCTCTAAAAGAAGGACAAATGATACACGGAAAGGTTACACAATTATTTCCTGGTCAAATGGCGCAAGTGCAAGTTGGAAATCAGCAGTTATATGCTAAATTGGAAGTGCCGATGCAAGCAGGAGATCATTATTACTTCAAGGTCAATGGCACTGAACCTGAATTACAGTTACAGGTCATTTCTGGACCGATGCGTGGAGAAAGCCAGTCATCACAACTAACCCAGTTAATGGAGTCATTACATGTACCTAAAACACAGGAAATGAAAGATATACTCGCGACAATTATTAAGCAAAAAATTCCTATGACAAAAGAAAATATACTAGAGGCTGTCAGTCTTCTGAAATCATTACCGGATGGAATGAAAGCGGAGGCACTAGCGACGCTCGGTAAAATCGCTGAAGCGAAACTACCTTTCACGCCAGCTATATTTCAATCACTCTTACAAGTTCAGACAAGCACGATTACGCAGCAATTGAAGACTTTGCTAGCTGGCGTACAAAGTGACTCTAATCTCCCTTCAGCGATGCGTGAGCAGCTTCTGGCGACCATTCAATCTCTTTCTTCTCCTTTAAGCACCGTGATAGGGAAAGAACTGCTGAATCAAAGTGTAGCCCAACTGCTAAATCCACAAGCTACTCAAGCAGATCGATTTACCGCGCTACAGTTATTGAAAAATGCCGCTATATTGCCTGCTCAAACATCGTTGGCCAATTTGCCACAAGTGATGGCTGAGCTGGTCACAAAAGCAAATACACAAACTGGCTATGCTACTGACGACATGGTAAATCAAAGTGATTCCAATAAAGCTATACATTCTTTAGTGAGTCAACTGAGTCAAACGCCTGCTGCAAATCAACAAACAATAAAAGCGCTTGTGCAAAATATCACGCAACAACTACCCAACGTAGCACTTCCGGAACATATGAAAAACACGTTGCGGACTGTAATTAATCAGTTGAACGAACAGCCGCTGACAGCTAGTTCCAAAGCTACTATCGTTGAGCAATTCACTAAAGTATTGACTCAAGCCACTGCAACACCAACAACCGCGCCGTTAGCACCAAGTAGCATTGCGCAACAAGCTACAGTTATCCCTGCAACTGTGCAAGCGGTCCAAGCGGCCATAAGTCAAATAAGCCAATCGCCAGTATCTGACCAAGAAACAATCAAAGTGAATATGCAGCACCTAACACAACAGCTGAGTAGTAATTCCGCTTTACCTGAATCGATGAAACAAGCATTGCAAAATATATTGAATCAATTTGTGCAACAACCAGTGACAGAGGGAGCAAAAACAGCATTAGTTGAACAACTTAGTCACACATTGATCCATCAAGCGAGCAGGCAGGATGTGCCAGTTCAGCAGCAAACGGTCATGAAGGAAGTGCAACAGTCAGTCCAGTCACTCTTACTACCATTTGATCAAGCGGATGAGGCAATTCGTGCATTAATGCAAACGGCCGAAAAATCGGGGAATATTCTAGTAAAACAACTGATCCAGACAGCTGAAGCTCAAGTGTCACAGGCGATGAACGGTGTGGTCATGAAAGAGGCTATACAACATGTATTAAGTACACTAGGCGTGAATTACGAGGCGATGCTCGGGGGGAAAGAACCTGATATCGCACATTTGGCTAGCACATTAAAACCACAGTTACTGAGCATGCTACAGGATCCTTCGTTATCCCCGCCACTGCGTGATGCAGCAGAGGCAATGGTGCTTCGCATGAATGGGACTTTACTACAGTCAGGGGATTTAGGCGCACAACAACAGCTGATCATGCAACTACCTCTCGAAATGTTCGGCAAGAAAATCGATGCTACGTTGCAATGGAATAGTCGAATGAAAGAAAACGGAAAAATTGACCCGGCCTTTGCGCGAATATTATTTTATTTGGAATTGGAATCACTGTCGACGACTTTGGTTGATATGAATGTGCAAGACAAAGTGGTAAACTTGACGATTTTTAATGATATACCTTCCTTAAAAGTAGTAGGGATCGATTTTCAAGATCAATTAAAAGAAGGTCTTGAAGGAGTCGGCTATAAACTGTCGGGTATTACTTTTAAACCATTCACGGAAAAACAGCAAGAGGTCAAATTATCAGCTAGTACCTTCCAATCAGATGAGGGAGGAGTAGATTTCAAAATATGAGAGAAGAACAACGTTTTACTAGAAAAGAGGCCATTGCACTATCCTATGACCCTGAAGTTTCGGATGCCCCGAAAGTAATAGCTAAAGGAAAAGGAAAAATTGCGGAGAATATTCTCGAGCGTGCGCAAGAACATGCTATTCCCGTACAACAAGATCCGAGTCTGCTGGAATTGCTTGGTCAATTAAATGTCAACGAAACGATACCTGAAGAACTATATCAAGCGGTATCGGAAGTATTTGCCTATATTTATCGTTTAGATCGTGAAAAAGGTAGTGTGAAGTAAGCGCATATTTAAATTGTTGGAAATTAAAGAATTTTGATTTGCAATAGCGATTCTTGGACAATGTGTGACAGTTTGATTACAATAAAGCAGTAGTTGAACATCAAGCAATTGTAAAACGAATGGAGGCAGTACGTATGAACATCCATGAATATCAAGGGAAGCAGTTATTGAGAGATTACGGAGTAGCTGTTTCAAAAGGCCGTGTCGCGTTTTCTCCAAAAGAAGCAATGGCAGTGGCAAAAGAGATCGGTACAGTACCTATTGTGGTAAAAGCCCAAATACATGCAGGTGGACGAGGTAAAGCAGGTGGAGTCAAAATTGTAAAAACTCTTGACGAAGTGCGTGCAGTAGCAGCCGATTTAATTGGCAAGCAACTCGTAACACACCAAACAGGTCCTAAAGGACAAGAAATAAAGCGTCTTCTTGTTGAAGAAGGAATTGATATCGAAAAAGAATTTTATATTGGTCTTGTCGTTGACCGCGCAACAGATCGAGTTACGTTGATGGGATCTGCAGAAGGCGGCGTGGAAATCGAAGAAGTGGCAGAAAATAATCCCGAAAAGATTTTCTATGAAGTAATCGACCCAGTAGTTGGATTGGTTCCTTTCCAAGCACGTCGTATGGCGTTTAATATGGAAATTCCTAGCAACTTAATCAATAAAGCAGTCAGCTTTTTCTTAGGGTTATATAAAGTGTTCAGCGAAAAAGATGCATCGATTGTTGAAATTAATCCTTTGGTTGTTACAAAAGACCAGCGTGTACTTGCACTGGATGCGAAATTCAACTTTGATGACAATGCTACATTCCGTCATAAAGATATTATGGAATTACGCGACTTTGATGAAGAGGATCCGAAAGAAATTGAAGCATCGAAGTATGACCTGAGCTATATTTCTCTTGACGGAAACATTGGCTGCATGGTAAATGGAGCCGGTTTAGCGATGGCTACAATGGATACGATCCACTACTACGGCGGAGAACCCGCTAACTTCTTAGATGTTGGGGGCGGTGCAAAGAAAGAAAAAGTAGCAGCCGCTTTCAAAATCATTTTATCCGATCCAAAAGTTAAAGGTATTTTCGTTAATATCTTTGGTGGAATAATGAAATGTGACGTAATTGCTGAAGGTGTTATTGAGGCAGCTAAAGAAGTTGGTCTTCAAGTACCTCTTGTCGTACGTCTTGAAGGAACGAATGTAGAACGCGGGAAAGCCTTGCTACAAGAATCCGGCATCAATATCGTTGCAGCGGATTCTATGGCAGAGGGCGCGAAAAAAATCGTTGAGTTGATAGGATAAGAAAGGCAGGTACAAATCATGAGTATTTATGTGAATAAAGATACAAAAGTAATTGTACAAGGAATTACAGGTTCCACTGCCCTGTTCCACACACAGCAAATGTTGGAATATGGTACGAAAATTGTCGCTGGCGTAACGCCTGGTAAAGGCGGTCAGACGGCGGAAGGTGTGCCGGTATTTGACACTGTGGAAGAAGCAGTAAAAGAAACAGGTGCAACAGTTTCCATTATTTATGTACCTGCACCGTATGCGGCAGATGCCATTATGGAAGGCGTCGACGCAGGACTAGACATGACAATCTGTATTACGGAGCATATTCCAGTCTTAGATATGATCAAAGTGAAACGTTATATGGAAGGCAAAAAGACACGATTGATTGGTCCAAACTGTCCAGGCGTTATTACGGCAGACGAGACGAAAATCGGTATTATGCCAGGTTATATTCATACTAAAGGGCATGTGGGCGTAGTTTCTCGTTCAGGTACACTGACTTATGAAGCAGTTCACCAGTTAACTCAAGAAGGCATTGGTCAAACTACAGCTGTCGGAATTGGTGGAGACCCGGTAAATGGTACAAACTTTATCGATGTCTTGGAAGCGTTCAATGAAGATCCAGAAACTTATGCAGTCGTCATGATCGGTGAAATTGGTGGTACTGCAGAGGAAGAAGCAGCCGCTTGGATCAAAGAAAATATGACGAAGCCTGTAGTAGGCTTTATCGGTGGTCAAACTGCACCTGAAGGCAAGCGTATGGGACACGCAGGTGCTATAATTTCCGGTGGTAAAGGTACAGCTGCTGATAAAATCAAAGCCCTACAAGCAGCGGATGTTCAAGTTGCAGATACACCTTCAGTCATAGGTGAAACGTTAATCAAAGTCCTGAAAGAAAAAGGACTATACGAGAAATGTAAAACGAAGTAAACTAAAAGGAGTAGCTTAATTGCTACTCCTTTTTTCGTGCTCTTGCTTGTAGTGTCGAACAAAGGAGAATTCGATGCTCTATACTAATCAACAACTACATTTACTGTACGTACATTATATCCATCCTGTACCTTTTAATCGTTTTACGAAGCTATTGCAAGAGAACCCTTTATTAGAGGATCTACATTCTTACTCGGCCTTTCAATGGTCGTATATTTTTAATTTGTCCCTAGAAAGAACGAAGCAATTCCCAGCGAAATATAAAGAAATTTCCTGTCTCCCTATAGTAGATATGCTGAAGAAAAACCATGTGATACCCATCACATACTATCATTCGAATTATCCCGAAGAATTAAAGCAATTATGTGATCCGCCATCGGTTCTTTATACGAAAGGGAATAGACTTTTATTGAAAAAACATCCCCGTGTAGGAATAATTGGCTCCCGTACAGCTACAAGCTATTCCAAAATGGCGCTGGAATTTATTGTGCCACCACTCGTCGACCGTCAGATCCCAATTGTTTCAGGCTTAGCAGCCGGAGCTGACACGATGGCGCATCAAGCTGCGATCGACTATGGCGGGGAAACAATTGGCGTATTAGGTCATGGATTTTCTCACATGTATCCGAAAAGGAATCAAAAAATAGCTGAAGAAATGGCGGAAAATCATTTACTTGTGACGGAATATCCACCATACTTTCCGCCAGCCAAGTGGACATTTCCTATGCGCAATCGGATTATCAGTGGTTTATCTAACGTGCTAGTCATTACAGAATCTGTCGAAAGAAGTGGAACGATGAGTACAGTTGAGCATGCTCTTGATCATGGAAAAGAAATATTTGCAGTACCTGGGGCCATAGATTCTCCTCTTTCAGTAGGTCCAAATAAGCTGTTAGATGAAGGGGCCAAGCCGTTGTGGAGTGGTTATCAGATTATCGATTCTTTACGGTAAATAGGAATATCCTCTTTTTGTAAAATGTTTAAAGGGTTGCTTTATTTCAAAAACTGTTATACATTTTGCAACAGATATTCTTTTGCTGAATAAATATAAAGAAATCTCTCTGAGGAGGGAACGATATGGCAGATTACTTAGTAATAGTGGAATCGCCTGCTAAAGCGAAAACGATTGAACGTTACTTAGGAAAGAAGTATAAAGTCAGTGCATCACTCGGTCATTTACGCGATTTACCCCGCAGTCAAATGGGTGTAGATACCGAAAATAATTATGAACCGAAGTATATTACAATCCGAGGTAAAGGACCGATACTTCAAGATTTGAAAAAAGAAGCGAAAAAAGCGAAGAAAGTTTTCCTCGCAGCTGACCCGGATCGCGAAGGAGAAGCGATAGCTTGGCATTTATCACATCAATTAGGTGTAGATATAGAATCAGATTGCCGCGTGGTGTTCAATGAAATTACAAAAGAGGCAATTAAAGAATCATTTAAACACCCCCGTCCAATTGATATGGATTTAGTAGATGCGCAGCAAGCAAGAAGGATTTTGGATAGACTAGTAGGCTATAACATCAGTCCGATTCTTTGGAAGAAAGTTAAGAAAGGATTATCCGCGGGGCGTGTGCAATCAGTTGCTTTGCGTTTGATTATCGATCGGGAAAATGAAATCAATGCATTTGAGCCTGAAGAGTATTGGTCCATCACTTCACAATTCACTAAAGATGATAAAACGTTTGAAGGGCAATTTTACGGCGATGCAGTTGAGAGAGTGAAACTAACGAATCAAGAACAAGTGGAAAAAATCGTCAATTCGATAAAACCGGACGAATTCGAAGTATCCACAGTAGTGAAGAAAGAACGTAAACGTAATCCAGCGTTGCCGTTCACTACATCATCACTTCAGCAGGAGGCAGCACGCAAGCTGAACTTCCGCGCAAGGAAGACGATGATGCTTGCGCAACAATTATATGAAGGAATTGCGATTGGAAAAGAAGGTACAGTTGGTTTAATTACTTATATGCGTACCGACTCGACGAGAATTTCTGATACCGCAAGAGAAGAAGTGAAGTCATTCATCCATACGATGTACGGTGAAGAGTTTATTTCAACTAGTACGAAAAAAACGAAAGCTAAAGCGAAGACGCAGGATGCGCACGAAGCAGTAAGACCTACTTCAGCTATGCGTCCCCCGGATGCCATGAAAGCGTTTTTAACAAGAGACCAACATCGTCTTTATAAACTAATTTGGGAACGTCTCATCGCTAGTCAAATGGCACCGGCTGTTTTGGATACAGTGACTGCAGATTTCTTAAATGGAGATATCCGTTTTAGAGCATCGGGATCTCAAGTGAAATTCCCGGGGTTTATGAAAGTATATATTGAAGGCAATGATGATCAACAAGAAGAGAAAGAAAATATATTACCGCCACTTGAAGAAGGTGAGCGTATTAAATATGCAGACGTGGATCCGAAACAGCATTTCACACAGCCACCGCCTAGATATTCGGAGGCGCGTTTAGTGAAGACGCTTGAGGAGCTAGGTATAGGGAGACCTTCTACGTATGCACCTACTCTTGACACCATTCAAAAGCGTGGCTATGTCACACTAGATGCCAAGCGGTTTATTCCGACAGAACTTGGAGTAATCGTTCATCAGGCAGTTAATCAATACTTCCCTGATATCATTGACATCGAATTTACGAGGCAGATGGAACAACGTCTTGACCATGTGGAAGAAGGTACGATCGAATGGCGTACAGTGATCGATGATTTCTATCGTGATTTCGAAAAGCACGTAGAAGTAGCAGATGCCGAAATGGAAAAGATTGAAATCAAAGATGAGCCAGCGGGTGAAGATTGTGAGAAATGTAGTTCTCCAATGGTTTACAAGATGGGCCGTTACGGAAAATTCATGGCATGCTCCAACTTCCCAGATTGTCGTAATACGAAGGCCATTATCAAACCAATTGGTGTAAAATGTCCAAAGTGTAAAGAAGGCGAAGTCGTCGAGCGAAAAAGTAAGACGAAGAGAATTTTCTTTGGTTGTGATCAATATCCTGAATGTGACTATGTTTCATGGGATAAACCAATCTCAAGACCGTGTCCGAAATGTCAGCACACAATGGTCGAAAAACGATTGAAAAAAGGTGTTCAAATCCAATGTACGGAATGTGATTATAAGGAAGAACCACAAAACTAGTAAGTTAGAAATAATTCAACATAATGAGAAAGAGGTAGTTGAAATGACGCAAATTGTAAATGTGATCGGTGCAGGGTTGGCTGGAAGTGAGGCAGCTTGGCAATTAGCTAATAGGGGAGTTCAAGTGAAATTATTCGAAATGCGTCCTGTGAAGCAAACCCCTGCCCATCATACAGATAAATTTGCGGAGTTAGTATGCAGTAACTCGTTACGTGCGAATAATCTGACAAACGCAGTAGGTGTCATCAAAGAAGAGATGCGCCAATTAAATTCATTGATTATTCAAGCGGCGGATGATTGCGCGGTACCTGCTGGCGGAGCGCTTGCAGTAGATCGACACGAATTCGCTGGCAACGTCACTGAGAAGGTCCGGAATCATCCGAATATAGAAGTGATCAATGAAGAAGTGAAAAAAGTACCGGAAGGAATTACGGTAATCGCATCTGGTCCATTAACATCTCCAGCATTAGCTGAAGAAATTAGACAGCTAACTGGTGAGGATTATTTATATTTCTATGATGCTGCGGCTCCCATCGTAGAGGCTGATTCCATTGATATGGATAAAGTTTATTTGAAATCACGCTATGATAAAGGTGAAGCAGCCTATTTAAACTGTCCTATGAACGCGGAGGAATTCGAGCGTTTCTATGAGGCTTTAACATCAGCTGAAGTGGCGCCTTTAAAAGATTTTGAGAAAGAACTTTACTTTGAAGGATGTATGCCAATTGAAGAGATGGCGAAGCGCGGTGTGAAAACGATGTTATTCGGTCCTTTAAAACCGGTTGGACTTGAAGACCCTAAAACAGGAAAAGAACCAATAGCAGTTGTTCAGTTACGCCAGGACAACGCAGCGGGAACATTATATAACCTAGTAGGATTTCAGACGCATCTAAAATGGGGAGCCCAGAAAGAAGTATTGAAACTGATACCTGGATTAGAAAATGTGGATATCGTACGTTACGGCGTAATGCATCGTAATACATTCATCAACTCCCCTAGAGTATTGAACTGCACATATCAACTGAAATCACAACCAACCATCCTATTTGCCGGTCAAGTAACAGGGGTAGAAGGCTATGTTGAATCAGCAGGATCAGGATTGATTGCAGGTATTAATGCGGCACAATTGGCAAAAGGCAAGAGACCGGTCCGATTTCCAAGAGAAACGGCACTTGGCAGCATGGCGCGTTATATTACGGAAGCTGATCCAAATAACTTCCAGCCGATTAACATCAACTTCGGATTATTCCCTGAGCTGAATAGGCGCTATAGAACAAAAGCCGAACGAGCGGACAAACATGCGACACGCGCATTGGATGCATTACAAGAATTTAAATCTACGACAAAATTATAAAAAACTTTACTTTAACAACTTAAAGACGAACTGAAGTTAGGACTCCATCTAATCGGAGTTTTATCTTCAGTTTTTTGTTGTGGTCGCATTGTGCAACTTTCTAGTTGGTATAACGTCTTACAATTAGGGAAATGATGAACAGTATGATAAATAATTACTTAGTATTAAAGTAATTTGACTGTTATGTGACGGAAATGGTTCTTTAATTTAAAAATGATAAAGAATCAGTTTTTCAAAGTTGCCCAATAATCCTTGCTAATGTATAGTGTTTAATGGACTACATTCGGCTTTGATAGTTTATATCGCACTATATATAATCAACAATCTTTCGTATTTTCAGGTGCACGTTGTACGATGATCAATTCGTATTGAGGTGATAAAATGATTCCTGAAATAAAACAATTGGCAGAAGAATATGTATCCTATATTCGACTAGAGAAAAACTACTCATCCTACACGGTCGCGGAGTATGAAAAAGACCTTCGGGATTTTTTATTGTTTCTGCAAGAAGAGGGAATTGGGAAGTTGGAAGACGTCGACTATCCTGTAGCTAGATTATATGTTACACGTTTATATAATCGTTCGTATGCAAGAACAAGCATTTCCAGGAAAATATCAGCCATTCGGTCATTTTTTACATTCATTAATGCTCGTTACGGGATTGAAGATCAAGCATTTCGATTATTGTATCATCCGAAGCAAGAAGAACGCCTTCCTGCTTTTTTCTATCAGCAAGAGTTGGAAAAGCTTTTTGAAGTTACGACGGGTGAGGATTTTCGCTCTTTGCGTGATCGTGCTTTACTCGAGTTGCTTTATGCGACGGGAATCCGTGTTGGGGAACTAGTAGAAATCGAAGTGCAAGATGTGGATCATTATTTAGGAATTGTAAAAGTAATGGGTAAAGGACGGAAAGAACGTTTTGTGCCATTTGGAAGTTTTGCAGGGGAAGCATTGCAGAACTATATAGACAGTAGTCGGCCACAATTGATAAAGCAAAAGAAGCATACAAAACTGTTTGTCAATTTACGTGGAGATCCTTTGACGGATCGTGGCGTGCGCTATGTATTAGATGACTTAATGAAGAGAGCGTCCTTGCATACTAATATTACGCCACATATGATTCGCCATACGTTTGCGACACATTTGCTTGGCGCAGGTGCGGATCTACGGTCAGTACAAGAGCTGCTGGGACATAGCCATTTATCTTCAACTCAAGTCTATACCCATGTCACAAATGAACACTTACGCCAAACTTATTTACAAACGCACCCTCGTGCTTAGGAGGAAATATAATGAAATTTCATGCAACAACGATATTTGCTATTCATCATGATGGGCAATGTGCAATGTCAGGTGATGGGCAAGTGACGATGGGCGAGTCGGTCGTCATGAAGCACACAGCGAAGAAAGTTCGTAGATTATTCAACGGCAAAGTCTTAGCTGGTTTTGCTGGTTCCGTAGCGGATGCATTTACGCTATTTGACTTATTTGAGGCTAAACTCAATGAATACGATGGAAATCTTCAACGCGCGTCAGTTGAACTTGCTAAAGAATGGCGTGGCGATAGGATCTTACGTAAGTTAGAAGCACTGTTACTCGTTATGGATGAAAATACACTATTACTTGTTTCAGGTACTGGTGAAGTAATAGAGCCGGATGATGGGGTATTGGCAATCGGTTCCGGAGGCAATTATGCACTAGCGGCTGGACGTGCACTGAAGAAGCACAGCCATGAATTAACGGCGGAAGAAATAGCTAAAATTTCACTTGAGACAGCTGCCGATATTTGTGTGTTTACTAATCATGATATTATCGTGGAGGTGCTTTAAGTGATGAAGCAGGAAATGACTCCTAAAGCGCTAACAGCGTATTTAAATCGTTATATTATTGGGCAGGAAAAAGCTAAAAAGGCTGTTGCGGTTGCTATGCGTAATCGTTATCGTCGTATGCAATTGTCTGCTGAGGAACAAGAAGAGATCATTCCGAAAAACATTTTGATGATTGGGCCTACTGGTGTCGGGAAGACAGAAATTGCTCGAAGAATTGCCAAGTTAATTCATGCACCTTTCGTAAAGGTCGAAGCAACAAAGTTTACGGAAGTCGGATATGTAGGACGAGATGTAGAGTCAATGATTCGCGATTTAACCGAAGTCGGAGTACGAATGGTAAAAGAAGATATGCGTGAAGCCGTAAAAGAGCAGTCCCAAAAGTTAGCGGAAGAACGTTTAGTAAAGCTATTGGTCCCTGAAGCGAAAAAGAATACTGAAGGTCAAAACCCTTTCGAAATGTTTTTCGGTCAAAAAACACAACCTGAACCCGAACAAAAAGAAGATCAATCCGAAATTAGACGAAAGCGTTCAGACATCGCTGAACAACTTGCGAATGGTAGCATCGAAGAAAAAATGGTGACGGTAGAAGTACAAGCGCAACAACCCTCTTTATTTGATGCGTTGCAAGGGTCTGGTATGGATCAAATATCGGGTATGCAAGACGCTTTATCTTCGCTTATGCCGAAGAAGAAAATTCAGCGTCGTATGAAAGTAAAAGATGCAAGAATTGTGCTGGAAGCGGAAGAAGCGGATAAGTTAATTGATCAAGATGAAGTGGCACGTAAGGGAATCGAATTAACTGAACAGGCGGGAATTATTTTCCTAGACGAGATGGATAAAATAGCTAGTAGCAATCAAAAGTCTTCTGGGGAAGTCTCCCGTGAAGGTGTACAACGTGATATTTTGCCGATTGTTGAAGGTTCTACAGTCACAACAAAGTATGGCGCTGTTAAGACAGATTATATATTGTTCATTGCTGCTGGAGCATTCCATATGTCGAAGCCGTCCGATATTATTCCTGAGTTACAAGGTAGATTCCCAATTCGTGTAGAATTGGACAAATTGAAAAAAGATGATTTTGAGCGCATATTACGTGAACCGGATTTTTCTTTATTAAAACAATATGAACGCCTTCTTGCAACAGAAGAGGTTGAAATTGAATTTACGGATGAAGCGATCAGTAAACTGGCTGAAATCGCATTTGAAGTAAATAATGAAACAGAAAATATTGGCGCAAGAAGATTGCATACGATTTTGGAGAAGTTGTTAGAGGATTTATCATTCGAAGCAGCAGAAATCGGACCTGCATCTATCAAGATTACACCAGCATACGTGGATGAAAAGCTGGATGGAATTGTAAAGAACAAAGATTTGTCACATTTTATTCTATAAGGAAGTCGTAATAGTTTATTTAACGATTGAAAACCTTTAGAATATTCATTAAAGTCAGAAGAAATCCTTGAGGAGGAACAATAGAAATGAGTTTATTAGTTAAAACAAGAAAAATCAATGCAATGTTACAAAAAGGTGCAGGCGGTCCTGTTAACTTTAAAGAGATGGCAGAAGAGCTGAGCGATGTAATTGATTGTAATGCGTTTATCGTGAGTAGAAAAGGTAAATTACTTGGTTTAGAAATTCATCACCAAATTGATAATGATCGCATGAAAAAGATGTTTGAAGACCGTAAATTTCCTGAAGAGTATACAACTCGTTTGTTCCAGATTAATGAAACGTCTCCAAATATCGATATTGAGAGCGAACATACAGTTTTCCCTGTCGAAAACAAAGAACTATTCCAAGAAGGTTTAACTACGATCGTACCTATCATTGGTGGTGGCGAGCGCTTAGGTACTTTAATTCTTGCGCGATTAAGAGATGGTTTTACTGAAGATGATCTAATCCTTGCTGAATATGGTGCAACAGTAGTAGGTATGGAAATCTTACGTGAAAAGTCCGAGGAAATTGAACATGAAGCGCGTAGCAAAGCGGTTGTACAAATGGCGATCAACTCATTGTCTTACAGTGAGCATGAAGCGATTGAGCATATCTTCAAAGAGTTAGACGGAAACGAAGGATTGCTTGTAGCGTCTAAAATTGCCGACCGTGTGGGAATTACACGTTCAGTAATCGTCAATGCGCTCCGTAAACTTGAAAGTGCTGGCGTTATTGAATCGCGTTCTTTAGGAATGAAAGGTACGTATATTAAAGTATTGAACGATAAATTCTTAGAAGAGCTTGAAAAACACAATTCATAATAATAAATACCACTTTGAAGAATAGTGTGTAGAAACTGAAGGAATATCCGTAATTACGGATTTTCTTCGGTTTTTTATTTTTCTCAATAAATAAACACTTTTACTGAACCGGACTCATCTTGTTTTGTATACTACGTAGGGAATAGTCATTCAATTATTAAAATGAGTAGAAGGAAGGATAGTGGGGAAATTTATAATATTTGATATCGCACTTTAATTTACATAATACGACAAATTATGCCAAAGAGACTCAAAGTAACATATAAAACAGCACTTACTAATTATATAAAAAACGAATTTATATGTTACTAAGTAATTAGTAGTAATGTATTTATTACTATGAAATATACAAAGTAGTTACTTTGCACTATAAAAAATATTATAAAACATTGGACAAAAATCATTAGTCTCCGCTACAATAGAGTAGTAGAAAAATAGAGTATATTATTTATTTAATATAGTATCAAAGAATAGTATGAAATAAGTAGAGTTCTGAGAAAAATCGCGAAAAATGAACTAAATGAGGGAAGGGTGGGGAAACGATGGAGATTTATGGTGGTACCATCAACCTGCTTGAAAAAGGATTGAATTACTCGTCTGCGAAAGGAAAAGCAATCTCGCAAAATATAGCGAATGTAGACACACCTAACTATAAAACTAAAAATGTTAACTTTAAAGAAGTGTTTTCTAATGAGAATAGTAAAGTTCTAGAAGCATATAAGACCGACTCCAAGCATTTAGACTTTACACATTCCACGCCAAGTAAAACATTCGACGTATCAAACTTCCGTTACCGACAAGATCGCAATGGCGTGGATATGGACAAACAACAGGCAGACTTAGCGGCAAATCAAATTTATAATTCAGCGCTAATAGAGCGATTAAATGGGAAATTCAATTCATTACAAAGTGTTATTAAAGGGGGACGTTGATGATGAGTATATTTCATAGTCTGAATTCATCGGCTTCTGCATTGACTGCTCAACGCTTACGTATGGATGTCATTTCTTCAAATATGGCGAATGTTGATTCAACTCGGGCCAAGCAAGTAGATGGCGAGTGGCAGCCGTATAGAAGAAAAACCGTCACGTTACAACCGAAGGAAGGACAGTTTTCTTCATTTTTGCAAGCGGCAAAGGGAGTTCACTCACATGGGAATGCAGGAAATGGAGTGGCCGTAACACGTGTGAAAGAAGATCGGGAGACTCCATTCAAATTGGTATTTGATCCCTCTCATCCAGATGCGAATGAAGAAGGGTATGTGGAAATGCCAAATATCGACCCTTTACGCGAAATGATTGATTTAATGTCTGCAACTAGATCGTATGAAGCGAATGTAACAGCGTTGAATGCAAATAAATCTATGTTAATGAAAGCATTGGAAATCGGAAAATAATATACTGGTATTCTATTAGGAGTGAACTAGATGGCAATACAATCAATTACAGGTGCTATGCCTGCTATGTCAATCCAGCAACCTGAAGTTAAAGCACAAAAAACACCTTTTGAAGCTCAACAGAATTTCTCGGCAATGTTAAACGACGCGATTCATCAAGTAAATGAAACACAAAAGGTCTCGGATACTATGACAGCAAAACTTGTAAAAGGTGAAGATGTCGATTTACATAATGTGATGATCTCGGCACAAAAGGCGAGTATCGCATTCAATGCAACAATGGAAGTGCGTAATAAAGTGGTAGAAGCATACCAAGAAATCATTAGAATGCCTGTCTAATTGATAGAAAGCACTAGGCGTAAATGGAATTGCGCCTAGTGAGGCTGACCGGGGGATTAGAATGAAAGAAAGATTGACAAAGCTCAGGGCGGATCTCAAAGCTTTCTGGGGAAGTCGAACAAAGAATCAAAAAATTATATATATAACGATAGCGGCTGGCATTATTACGCTGGCGGTTTTTTTAACAATGACTATGTCCCGTACCACATATGTAACGCTTTATTCAGAAGTATCGCCATCTGAGATTGGACGTATAAAAGAAGTCCTAGATGGACAAGGAGTACCTTACCTGGTGGAACCGGGCGGTACTGCAATTTCGGTACCTGAAAAACAACTGGATAATCTACGTGTATCACTGGCGGCAGAAGGATTTCCAGGTTCCGGTCTAATCGATTATTCATTCTTCTCGGATAATGCGGGGTTTGGTACTACCGATAATGAATTTAATATGATTAAGCTTGCTGCGATGCAAACAGAATTAGCTAATCTAATAAAGGGTATAGAAGGTATTAAGGACGCAAAAGTAATGCTTACCTTACCGACAGAGGGAATTTTCGTAAATGACACAACATCAGAAGCTAGTGCAGCGATCATGTTAAAGACGAATCCCGGACAAAACTTTTCAGAGCAACAAATTACAGCACTTTATAATTTAGTATCAAAGAGCTTGCCTAATCTATCTAATGAGAATATCGTCATCCAGAACCAATATTTTGAGTACTTTGATCTAAAAGATTCAGGAAATTCTTACGGGGCTAATGTGACGGATCAAATGGACGTGAAAAAGACGATCGAGCGTGACTTACAACGACAGGTTCAAATGATGCTCGGTACGTTGATGGGACAAGATAAAGTAGTTGTGTCTGTTACGACAGATATCGACTTTAAGAAAGAACAACGTGAAGAGAACCTTGTGACGCCTGTCGATCCAGAAAACATGGAAGGTATTGCATTAAGTGTACAACGGATAACTGAATCATTCTCGGGTACGAATCCTGCAGTAGGCGGTACACCTGAAGCGGAAGATCCGACTGATAGTCGTACTACGTATGTTGAAGGTGAAGGCGGAAACGGTGATTACGAACGTCTAGAAGAAACAATTAATAATGAAGTAAATAGAATTAGAAAAGATATAGTAGAGAGCCCATACAAGATAAGCAATATCGGTATACAAGTTATGATTGAACCGCCTACTGCTGATGATCCAACTTCATTGGCTCCAGAAGTGCGACAAGATGTTGAACGAATTTTAGAGACAATAGTACGTACTTCATTGGACAAAGAAGTAGCTGGAGAATTAACCGATGAAATACTAGCTGAGAAAATAGCCGTTTCGGTTCAACCATTAAAAGGGAAAAACGTTGCGTTTGAAGATACTAAGACTGTCATCCCTTGGTGGGTATATTTGATTGGCGGTGTCTTGCTACTTGCAGTCATTGTTCTTGTTGTATTGTTCGTGCGCAAGAGACGCAACGAAGCAGAAATGGAAGAAGAGTTGGCAATGGAACAAGCTCAGACTCAATTTGATTCCGTACAAGTCGATGACATCAATATGGAACAAGAGACAGAAGCGACAGCTCGTAGAAAACAACTAGAAAAAATGGCTAAGGATAAACCAGAAGAGTTTGCGAAATTATTGCGAACATGGATCGCCAAGGAGTAACGGAGGGGTTTAGTTGGTTAAGAAAGATAAAGACATGTCAGGAAAACAAAAAGCTGCTCTTTTGCTTATCTCATTGGGGCCTGAGGTGTCGGCTTCAGTCTATAAGCATTTGAATGAAGAAGAGATTGAGCAACTGACGTTGGAGATTTCCGGTGTGAAAAAAGTTGAATCCTCTGTAAAAGAAGAAATTATTGAAGAATTTCATAATATCGCTCTTGCGCAGGATTATATTTCTCAGGGGGGGATTGGCTATGCCAAGACTGTACTTGAAAAAGCACTCGGAAAAGAACATGCCCAAGCAATCATTAACCGTCTGACATCTTCACTCCAAGTGCGTCCGTTTGATTTTGCAAGACGCGCGGAACCATCGCAAATACTAAACTTTATCCAAAATGAACATCCGCAGACAATTGCATTAATTTTGTCTTATTTGGAAGCGGAGCAAGCAGGATTAATCTTGTCGCAGCTTCCGCAAGAAATGCAAGCGGATATTGCCAAACGAATAGCTACTATGGAATCAACCTCACCTGAAGTAATCAGTGAGATAGAAGCAGTACTTGAACGAAAATTATCATCTACTGTAACTCAAGACTTTACCGAAACAGGTGGCGTAGACGCAGTCGTTGAAGTGTTAAATGGCGTAGATCGTTCGACAGAGAAAACGATTCTGGATGCTCTTGAAATTCAAGATCCTGAGCTAGCCGAAGAAATTCGCAAAAGAATGTTTGTTTTCGAAGATATTATCACGTTGGATAACCGCTCAATTCAACGTGTCATCCGTGACTGTGAAAATGAAGACTTGATTTTAGCGATGAAAGTATCCAGTGAAGAAGTGAAAGATATATTATTCAAGAACATGTCACAACGTATGGCAGAATCTTTCAAGGAAGAAATGGATGTAATGGGTCCTGTTCGACTTCGTGACGTGGAGGAAGCGCAGTCTCGAATTGTAGGAATCATTCGCAGACTTGAAGATGCCGGAGAAATCATCATAGCGCGTGGTGGAGGAGATGACATCATTGTCTAATCTGTTTCGTTCCGAGCGAACTGTAATGAATCAACGTCCCACAAAAGCAATATCCATACGCAATTTGCAATCGATGGAACCCGCTGAGACAGTGGAGGAGCCAGTTAGCACAGGCGAGATGTTTATGGAACGCAATCGCTTGTTGCAAGAGATGGAGCAACGAAAGAATATTGTAGATACCGAAATTAAACAGCGATTGGATCAAGCAGCAGCGGATATCGAATCGATGCATGCAGCTTGGGAGAGTGAAAAAGAAGAACTGCAACAACGGGCATATGATGAAGGGTTTCAAGTCGGATTCGATGATGGGCGCAATAAAGCAATAGCGGAAATGCGTGAAATGGTAGAGGCTGCGAACGAAACTACTACATTATCTTACGAGAACGCAACGCAATATTTAATCAATCAAGAACGAGTAATTTTGAATATCGGAATGCACTCGGCGGAACGAATAATTAATAAAGCGTTAGAGGAAGACGACGAGACGTATTTATCAATCGTACGTAAAGGGATTAAGGAAGCGCAAGAGAGCAAAGAGGTAAAATTATTCGTACCGACTGAACAGTTTAAAATGGTAACGACACATCGCTCTGAACTTGCTTCAATCTTTCCGCCCGAAACTCCATTCCTTATTTTCGTCAATGAAGATTTCAATGCAACAGATTGTTTTATCGAAACGAACCATGGTCGAATCGTAGTAAGTGTAGATGAGCAACTGAATGAACTGAAAGAGCAATTGGTGAAAATCATGGAAGATGGTGTGTGAATTTGAAGAAAGCCGAAGATTTAATTCCAATCATTCCAAACATCAACACATTGAAAAAATATGGTCGGGTAATACGGGTTGTAGGATTATTAATAGAATCTGAAGGTCCTGAATCGTCGATCGGAGATGTATGTTTCATCCATTTGAATGTTCCTGAAGGGGGACGTTCTCTAATTCAAGCAGAAGTTGTAGGATTTAGGGAAGAAATTGTCATGCTGATGCCTTACACCGATATACGCAATATTTCAAGTGGCTGCTTAGTCGAAACATTAGGTAAGCCTCTTGAAGTGAAAGTAGGTATGAATCTATTAGGAAAAGTCCTCGACTCTTTAGGGAAACCTATTGATTCAAGCGCGTTACCTAAAGGTTTGGCAACTGTTCGTACAGAAAACAGTCCACCGAACGTTTTGACACGTCCTACTATTAACGACAAGTTAGCTGTAGGGGTGAAAGCCATCGATGGAATGTTAACGGTGGGTAGCGGTCAGCGTGTAGGGATTTTCGCAGGTTCGGGTGTTGGTAAAAGTACATTGTTAGGGATGATTGCACGCAATACAGAAGCGGATATTAACGTTATCGCCCTTATAGGAGAACGTGGCCGTGAAGTCCGTGAGTTTATCGATAGAGACCTAGGACCAGAAGGTTTAAAAAGAACAATCGTAGTTGCAGCGACTTCTGATCAGCCCGCACTTATGCGAATTAAAGGCGCCATGACAGCAACAGCTATTGCAGAGTACTTCCGGGATAAAGGTCTGAACGTTATGTTGATGATGGACTCAGTCACACGCGTAGCCATGGCGCAGCGTGAGATTGGTCTAGCGGTAGGTGAACCGCCTGCAACGCGAGGCTATACGCCCTCCGTTTTCGCTATTTTACCGAAACTTTTGGAACGTAGTGGAACTAATGAAAAAGGAGCGATCACTGCATTCTACACGGTGCTAGTTGATGGTGATGATATGAATGAGCCGATAGCGGATGCTGTGCGAGGCATTCTTGACGGTCATATAGTCTTGGATCGTACGCTTGCCAATAAAGGTCAGTACCCCGCGATCAATATTTTGAAAAGTGTCAGTCGTCTGATGAATCACATTGCAGATCCTGACCATTTGAAAGCGGCCGCAAAATTACGCGAACTGTATTATGCCTACGATAAATCTGAGGACTTAATTAATATTGGTGCATATAAAAAAGGGACGTCACGCGAAATCGATGAAGCGATTGAATATGAACCAATCATTACCGACTTTCTAAAACAGAAGTTTAATGAGAATATCCAATTGGAAGATACGGTAAATGAAATGATTGCGTTAGCTTCTGGAGGAGGAGAACGTAGATGACTTCTTTCCATTATCGTTTTGATAAAGTGCTGAATTTACGGGAACAAGAACGTGATGAAACAGAAATGGCTTATAAAGAGGCGATTGAAGAATTTGAAAAAATTGCAACACAACTGTATGACCAGATGAAAAAGAAAGAAACAGTCTTAGAAGAACAGCAACAACGAATGACAACAGGTTTTTCCATCGATGATTTGCACAGTTACTCCCGATTCATTAATACACTTGACCTAACGATTGACCATATTCAGCAAGAAGTGATGAAGTCTCGTTCGAAAATGAATTGGTATGAATCACAATTGCTGGAGAAAAATATCGAAGTGAAGAAGTTTGAAAAAATGAAGAAAATTGGGAAAGAACAATATGATGCCGAAATGGAACACGTAGAGATAAATCGAATTGACGAACTATCGACGATGAAGTTTCGTTCAAGAGAAGACGGGTGGTAAAGTGGCTAAATTGAAAAAGAAAAAAGAGGCTGAGGAATTAGTTGTAGGGCAAAGCAAAAAGTCTATTGGCTTTTTCCAAATATTGCTCGCATGGATCATCATACCTCTTATGTTCACAACGGCTGTCGTTTTAATCATAGCCAAAGTAGCTGATGTTAACGTCTTCGATCAGGCGAAAGAGTGGACATCAAAAATTCCATTCCTTGAACAAAAAGCACCTGAGGAAAAGGTCGAAGGAGATCAAATATTAGAAGAACGTGTCATTTCACTTCAGGCAGAAATTCAAGAAAAAGAAGCGCAATTATTTGAAGTTCAAGATGAACTTGCACAAGTGAAAGATTCGAACGAAACGCTAGTAATAGAAAAAGAAAAATTGAATGAAGAAATCGAGAAATTAAAACTTGCGCAAAGTGAATCTAAGCGTGATTTCAAAGAAATTGTAACGACTTACGAGCAAATGTCGGCCAAATCTTCAGCCCCTGTTATTACAAAAATGGGTGATGCAGAAGCTGTCCAAATATTATCTAGTCTAAAGCCCGCTACTTTAGCGACTATCCTAGAGAAAATGTCCCCTGAAGATGCAGCTAAATATACTTCTATGCTTACAAAGTAGTATAATGGTATTTGAGGGAGGTGAAAAAAGTGAATTTAGGACTATTAATGAATGTGAGTTCTTCAGGGATGCCTTTGAAATCATCTATTCCTACAGTAAATAATGAGAGTGAAGGATTTGGAAGGGTGTTTCAGGGTCTCATGTCTGCTATTTCTGTTCCGGCGAAGCAACAAATAGTGGGTACTAATTCAGAGCTAACTACATTAGTAGAAGATGTTCTCAACACCGACTCCTTAGAAAAGTTAGAAGGAATGGTTGAGGCGTTGAAGCAATCTGTTAGGTCACCCGTTGTAGCGCAGCTAGAAAAAGAGTCTAAACTGCTTCAAACACAGTTAGTAAATGAAGCGACTGTCAAAAAAATGTTATCTGGAATAGTAGAAGAAGAACAGCTTCAAAACATTCCAGTTTTGTTAAATGAAGATGTTGAAATGAAATTAACGAATATAGTAAATTTGCAGAAGTTTCCTAGTCTGCAACAATTAGCACATCAAATTAGCGAAGAACCTGATAAACTAATAGAAACGATTACAAACGTCCTAGAAGATGCCGGTATGACCAAAGAACAGTTTGATCAGTTAGCAGCAACAGGAGACATATGGTTTGTGCTCGATGTGTTACAACAATTACCAACTGAAAAAATTAAAGAAGCTATGGGACAATTACCGCCAAAATCCGCAGTAGAATTGATCGCATTGCTTAAAGCAGTTGAACTGGCAGCAGCTAAGATGGATTTGTTTACAAAGCAAGTAGATCTCGTGAAAACGATCCAGCCGATTTTTTCACAAATCGCAAGTCAGTTAGAACAAAAGATCATACAACCTGAAGTGAAACACTCTGTACAAATTCCACCAACTATGCAAAACTTCATTCGAATTTCGACAGAACAAATGAGCGCAGATACCGAGCAGCAAAATCACCAGTCAAAGCCAAGTGAAACAGTGGCTCCATTGTCAGCTGTCGCTACTACTGAAACTAGACCAGTATACCAAATGAATGCTACAGAGAAAGTACCGGAAAGCCGAAGTGAGGCATTGATGCGGGAATTCCAAGCCATTTTGAACCGAGCAAACTTTGGCCAGACGAATGGAATGAATCGTATTTCAGTCAAACTGTATCCGGAACATCTCGGACAAATTCGTATTGAATTATTGGAGATAAACGGTGTAATGACTGCGAGAATCTTGGCATCTACTGCAATGGCACGTGAAATGCTCGATAGCCAGATGCATCAGTTGCGTCAAGCTTTCAATCAACAAAATCTGCAAGTTGACCGAATTGACCTATCACAAACGCTGCAAGATCCATCGAAGAGCGATCGAGAACAGGCATTCAATAAGCAGAATCACCAACAAAAAGAACAAGCTACCGAACAAAATGAAAATCCGGATGAACAAGAACAAACATTCCAAGAATTCATGATTGAATTGGAGGCGTAAAAATTGCCAGAAGGAACAAATTCAGCAACAACGAAAAATGCGATTACTGAATCGATGTATTTAGTCAACAAGCAACGAGATCAACGGAAAACAGGACCCGATACGATGGGGAAAGACGCTTTTATGAAAATCTTAATTGCCCAGATGGCTAACCAAGATCCAACCAATCCGATGAAAGATACCGAGTTTGTCGCACAAATGGCGCAATTTTCATCATTGGAACAAACCATGAACTTGGCAAAGGCATTTGAAAAGTTCGCGGATTCACAAAACCAGAGTCAGTTAATTCAGTACAATAGCTTTGTAGGTAAAGAAATTCGTTGGCATGAAGTATCAGATAAAAAAGGTCAAGACGACAAGCCGATTATTAATGAAGGGACTGGCGTTATACAGTCTATTAAGTATATGAATGGTTCAGTAATCTTTATGATGGCGGATGGCAAAGAACTCTCGCCTGGAAACATTTCGGAAGTAATGGGAAATGGATCTAGTTCAGGAACTGGAGCAGTCGGTCAACCAAGCAGCCTAGTACAAGCCAGTATGTTAATTGGTAAGACAATAGGCTATATGGAAGGCGAAGAAGAACGTAGAGGGAAAGTCGTATCGGTTACGAATAAAGAAGGTAGTCTGCATTATGTGTTGCAAGACGGCACGAAAATTGAAGGAAATCAATTTACTACTATAAGTGAATAATTGAATGGGGCGATGTTATGAACAAGATTGATATCCATCGCATTCCATCACCACCACCCATACGCCAAGGACAAATACAAGCACAGTCAAAGCAGTCATTTCTCGAACATTTACAGCAAGCAACGCAGCCTGAAAAACTAAAGATCAGTAAACATGCTAACGATCGGCTGCAAGAACGAGGCATTCAAATGACCGATGCAGAATGGGCGCACATCTCAGAAAAAGTAAACGAGGCGAAGAGGAAGGGAATCCGCGATTCACTCGTGTTGACTGATCAAGCCGCACTCATTGTCAGTGCAAAAAACTCAACCGTCATCACCGCGATGAACCGCATGGAAGCGAAGGACCAACTTTTTACCAATATTGATGGCACGATACTACTCAGCTAAACACGGCAGGACCTTAACAGGATGCCATCGCACCGCCGACTGATTGACGCGGTGCACTCTAAAACCGAGAGGGGAAACTATTTATGATTCGCTCAATGTACTCAGGAATTTCTGGATTAAAGAACTTCCAAACGAAACTAGATGTAATTGGTAACAATATCGCAAACGTGAATACGTATGGCTTTAAGAAGGGACGTACGGTTTTTAAGGATTTGTATTCTCAGACTGTGGCGGGGGCTACTGGACCTGGAGATACTCGAGGTGGTGTGAATCCTAAACAGGTTGGTTTAGGTTCACAATTAGCCGCTATTGATACTATTCATAGTGCAGGTTCCACTCAATTCACAGGAAACACTTTAGATTTAGCTATTGAAGGCGATGGTTTCTTTGCACTACAAGATGGTGAGGAAGGGACATTGTATACGAGAGCCGGAAACTTCTATCTTGATCAAGATGGAAATTTGGTTGATGGGGATGGTAGATATGTGATTGGAGCATCCACTCCTATTAACATACCACCCACCGCTTCAAGTGTTTCAATAGGTCAAGATGGTACTATCTCTTATGTAGATGAGGGGGGTGGTTTGGATTCCAGTCAACAGATACAAATGAGTGTTTTTGCAAACCCAGGCGGTTTATTAAAAAACGGTGGGAATTTATATAGTGAAACCACAAACTCTGGTGAACCTACTGATGGGATTGCCCAAGACCCTGGATTTGGCGCAATAAAATCCGGCTCCCTAGAAATGTCCAACGTAGACCTATCCGAAGAATTCACAGAAATGATAGTTGCACAACGTGGTTTCCAAGCCAACACACGGATCATCACGACATCAGACGAGATTTTACAAGAACTAGTAAACTTGAAACGATAACATAGTATAGTTTGAGAAGGAGGGTCGGGCCGGCCTTGGCCTGGCCCCTTACATATGATTAAAGTGACGAGATTGAATCGAACGACTTTTACGTTAAACGCATTGTACATAGAGAGAGTCGAGTCGTTTCCAGATACGACCATCACGTTGACGACTGGGTCAAAATATGTCGTGCTTGATTCAGCTGACGAAGTAAATAACCGAATCATTGAATTTTATCAAGCGGTCCAGCTGCTATCCAATCCGCATATCCGAGGTGATGAAGAAGATGAAGAATAAATTATTGACGATTTCATTAATTATCTTAGTGAGTATTACGTTGATCGGTGTCGTGGCGGTCGTATTGATATTGAATTTCAATAAGGATAGTGACGGAGAGGAAAAAGCACCGTCAATTGATGAAATTATTGAGGCGTCAGTGGATATGGAAGAAATTACGACGAATTTGTCTGGCCGTAATTTTGTCCGTATATCCCTAAAAATCCAGACAGACAGTAAAAAAGCAGCGGAGGAATTAACGAAGCGTGATTTCCAAGTGAAGAACCTCGCTATTCAAGAACTGTCTGAAATGACAGCGAAAGACCTTGAAGGAAAAGCAGGGAAACAGCAATTTGAAGATACTATTAAAGCGAAGCTAAACGAGCTGATGCAAGATGGTGAAATACAGAAGGTGTATATTGTCTCATATATCATCCAGTGACGGCCGGAATGATCTACAAGAGAAATGTGCGCGATGGGAGGTGGGCCTATGTCGGGAGATGTACTGTCCCAAAATGAAATAGATGCGCTGCTGTCAGCTTTATCGACGGGTGAAATGTCAGCAGAAGAAATGAAGAAAGAAGAAGAAACGAGAAAAGTACGTGTCTATGATTTTAAGCGTGCACTTCGTTTCTCTAAGGATCAGATTCGGAGTTTGACTAGGATCCATGAAAACTTCGCCAGATTACTGACGACGTACTTCTCCGCTCAGCTGCGTACGTATGTACAAATTAATGTCATGTCAGTAGACCAGATTCCGTTTGAAGAATTCATCAGCTCGATACCCAATATGACATTGATCAATATATTTGATGTATCCCCCCTTGAAGGGAATATTTTGATGGAAGTCAATCCAAATGTCGCCTACTCGATGTTGGAACGATTGATGGGTGGTTTTGGATCGAGTTCAGGAAAAACGGACAATATGACAGAAATTGAAACGAAGATCTTGACGAATTTGTTTGAACGTTCATTTGATAGCTTACGTGAAGCTTGGTCCGGGTTAATTGATATCGATCCGTATTTAACGGAAATGGAAGTCAATCCCCAATTTCTTCAAATGATTTCACCGAACGAAACCGTGGTCGTGATTTCATTCAATATTATGATTGGTGAATCTAGCGGTATGATCAACATGTGTATCCCGCACGTTGTGTTGGAACCTATTATTCCGAATCTTTCTGTGCAGTACTGGATGCAGACGAATAAGAAAGAACCTACCGCTGAGCAAAGTGTCGAATTGGAAAGACGAATTAAAAATGCAACACTCCCTATAGTTGCTGACCTTGGGAAAGGCCAGATCTCTATTGAAGATTTCTTGCACTTGCAGCTTGGTGATGTGATTTCATTGGATACAAGCATTGAGGAACCTTTAACAATAAGAATAGGGGAAAAGCCTAAATTCACAGCACAGCCGGGGAAATTACGTAATCGTATGGCTGTTCAAATACTGGAAATATTGACTACGGGAGAGGATGACGATGATGAGTGATAATATTCTCTCACAGGAAGAGATTGAAGCGTTGTTACGGGGTGAAACTCTGGAACCTATCCAAGTAGACGAACCTGAATCGGAAACTATCGATATTAGCGATTACTTGACCGAAATGGAGCAAGATGCTTTAGGTGAAATTGGTAATATCTCGTTCGGTAGTTCAGCAACAGCACTTTCTGCTTTATTGGGTCAAAAGGTAGAAATCACAACACCACAGCTGTCGCTAATCCAACGTGATAATTTGGAGGGGGATTTTGTCCATCCGTATGTAGCAATCAAGGTGGAATATACTGAAGGATTAAGCGGTGTCAATCTGTTGGTGATCAAACAAAGTGATGCGGCAATTATTGCAGATTTAATGCTTGGAGGAGACGGTATTACTCCAAATCAAGAGTTAAGTGAAATTCATTTGAGTGCAGTGCAAGAAGCAATGAATCAAATGATGGGATCTTCAGCGACTTCGATGTCTACCATCTTCAATAAAAAAGTAGACATTTCACCGCCCACTATTGATTTGATGAATATTCAAGTAGATCAGGGAACCGAAAATATTCCTGCGCATAATTTATTAATTCGTGTGTCTTTCAATTTGAAAGTTGGTGAGTTGATTGATTCTGATATTATGCAATTGTTCCCATTGGAGTTCGGTAAAAAATTAGTGTCTTCTCTAATGGGGGAAGAAGAAGCGGCTACTATGATGGAAGTACCACCTAGTCCACAGGCACCACAATATTCGGAACCAGAAGCGACATATGCACCAGAGCATACGCCAATGCAACAGCCGCAATCTGCATATCAAGCACCACCAAGTCAACAAACCGCAACACCACGTCAGACTCAGGAGCCAGTGCATGTTCAGCAAGCAGAGTTTGCGAGTTTCCAAGCACCTTCTTTAAAAAAAGAAGAATCAAATAATTTGGATTTGCTACTTGATATACCGCTTCAAGTAACAGTAGAATTAGGACGTACGAAACGTTCTGTTAAGGAAATACTAGAAATGTCTGGTGGTTCAATTATTGAACTAGATAAATTGGCAGGGGAGCCGGTCGATATATTAGTCAATAATCGCTATATTGCAAAAGGAGAAGTCGTAGTCATTGACGAAAACTTCGGAGTCCGTATTACGGATATTTTAAGTCAAATGGATCGATTAAATAATTTACGATAGAAGATACTTGGAGGGAATATGAATGGGAAAACGAATTTTAGTAGTAGACGACGCGGCATTTATGCGCATGATGATCAAGGATATTTTAACAAAGAATAATTATGAAGTAGTAGGAGAGGCAGCAGACGGTGCTCAAGCTATTGAAAAGTATAATGAGTTGAAGCCGGATTTGGTTACAATGGATATCACGATGCCTGAAATGGATGGCATTGCGGCATTAAAAGCAATTAAAAGTACTAATCCATCTGCAACCATCATCATGTGTTCTGCAATGGGCCAACAAGCAATGGTAATCGATGCAATTCAAGCTGGAGCAAAAGACTTTATCGTTAAACCATTTCAGGCGGACCGTGTGATTGAAGCGATCGACAAAGCGTTGAGCTAAGAGCAACAGATGAATGTGAAACGAGTTATCTATTGTTTACTACTATTCTTTCTGTGCTTTACTATCACACCATTTGCACATGCAGAAACAAATCCTAATGTCAGCGTATCAGACTGTATTGGAAAAGATAAAGACTGCGAAGAGAAAGCTCCTGCTACAGAAAGTGATAAAAAACTAGTAACCAATAATGAATTGGACGAGCCTAAAGGTCCCACAGCGAAAGATTATATTCGAACTCTTTTTGCTTTTGTATTTGTAATTGGTTTACTCGTGTGGTTACTGCGCTTCATGAACAAACGTAATAGAAACTTCGACTCGAATCGACTGATGACGAATATGGGCGGCGTTCCATTAGGTCAAAATAAGTCCATTCAACTAGTGAAAATGGGCAATCACTATTTTGTGGTCGGTGTTGGAGAAAATGTACAGTTGCTAAAGGAAATAGAAGATCCTGATGAAATTGCTGAATTACTTGCACGTTATGACCAAAGTGATGAAGTTCAGAAGGGACTATTTTCAAAACTGTATACTCGATTTTATTCAAAGGCTGAGCAAACACCTTCTGAAGAAGCCACTTTTAGTCAATTGTTTTCTACCAAAATGAATGAAATCAAATCTGATAGAAAAGAGCAATTAAAACATTTTAATCGGAAGGAGAGCGACCGCGATGGTTGATTTTCTGGGTACATTCTCTGACAGTGATCCCACCAATGTCTCAACTTCCATTAAGATGTTGCTATTACTTACGGTATTGTCACTTGCACCAGCAATTTTAATCTTGATGACTTCGTTTGCTAGGATCATTATCGTCCTGTCATTTGTTCGGACGGCGCTAGCTACACAGCAAATGCCTCCTAACCAAGTTTTGGTTGGGTTAGCATTATTTCTGACGTTCTTCATCATGTCGCCTGTATTATCTCAAGTGAATGAAGAAGCATTAACACCTTTGTTTGATGAAGAAATCAGTTTGGACGAAGCATACGAGCGGGTCAGTGTGCCATTCAAAGAATTTATGAGCCAACATACAAGACAGAAAGATTTAGAATTATTCATGCGCTATAACCAGATGGAGCGACCGGATACAATTGAAGATATTCCGCTAACTATGATGGTGCCTGCTTTCGCCCTCAGTGAAATTAAGACAGCATTTCAAATGGGCTTTATGATTTTCATTCCCTTTCTCGTTATCGATATGATCGTAGCCAGTGTGCTTATGTCTATGGGTATGATGATGCTTCCACCCGTTATGATTTCATTACCATTCAAGATATTATTATTTGTACTAGTTGACGGTTGGTATCTCATTATCCAGTCATTGCTACAAAGCTTTTAGGGGGGATTTGAATGACGAGTGAATTTGTTATATCCATTGCAGAACGGTCAGTTTGGGTTATTCTCCTCGCTTCGGGACCTCTCTTAATCGTAGCGTTAGTAACGGGGCTTGCCGTAAGTATCTTTCAGGCAACTACACAAATTCAAGAACAGACATTGGCATTCGTGCCGAAAATCATAGCGGTTATGGTTGCTATCATATTTTTTGGACCTTGGATGTTATCCTATGTCACCGGCTATGCTAGTGAAATCTTTTCCAATCTCTCTAGGTACGTTGGGTGATTAAATGAATGAACTTATTCCGTCGTTGCCCGCATTTTTACTTATACTAACCCGTGTTACTTCTTTCTTCGTAACACTGCCATTATTCTCTTACAAGACCATTCCAGCTACGCAACGATTATTATTTGGGGCAATACTGGCCTGGATGATGTCTTACTCTATCACGATGCCCGAACTGGTAATCGATGGTCAATACATATTACTTGTACTTAAAGAAGCGGTTGTCGGCTTATCAATCGGCATTGCCGCTTTTATTATTATGTCAGCCATTCAAGTGGCTGGTGGATTTATTGATTTTCAGATGGGATTTGCTATTGCGAACGTTATTGATCCCCAAACGGGTGCGCAGTCACCATTGCTAGGGCAATTTCTTAATTCGTTAGCGATTTTATTGTTATTAGTAGTCAATGGTCATCATTTGCTGTTGGATGGGATATTTTACAGCTACGAGTTTGTCCCGATCACGTCTATGTGGCCGCCTTTTGGTAGTCCTAACATGGCAGAATTTATCGTTTTGACCTTTGCGAAATCTTTTGCGATTGCGTTTCAAATGGCGATTCCAGTAGTAGCTACGTTATTTCTTGTCGATTTGGCACTCGGGATTACTGCACGTGCCGTACCACAATTAAATATTTTTGTAGTGGGGTTTCCAATTAAAATTGGTGTCAGTTTCTTAGTAATCGTTACGATGTCTAGTGTCTTTATAATCGTAATGAAGAAAATGTTTGAAATTATGATTGTGACGATGAGAAATCTGATGATACTGCTTGGGGGTGGCTAACTTGTTACTAAGGCTAGATTTACAATTCTTTGCCGGTGAGAAGACGGAAAAAGCTACTCCGAAAAAGCGGGAAGATTCTAGGAAGAAAGGCCAAGTACTAAAAAGTCAAGACGTAACAGCTGCTATAGTACTTTTCTCTATTTTTACCTTTATGTTCTTTGCCGCAGGTTTTATGCGGGATAATTTCTTTGTGTTTTTCCGTGAATCTTTTACACACTTTATCCCTATCAAATCGCTGGATGAAGAACAAGTCATGTTAGTATACATAAGCGTTATTAAACAAATGGCGATCATTTTATTGCCAATTATGTTAATAGCAGTTGTTGCAAGTGTTGCAGCGAATTTGCTACAATTTGGTCTCTTATTTACCGCAGAGACATTGAAGTTTGATTTAAAGAAAATAGATCCAATTAAAGGATTAAAGCGAATCTTTTCTATTCGTGCAATTGTAGAGTTATTGAAATCCATATTAAAAATTTCTTTTATTGGGACCGTTACAACCCTTATTGTATGGAGTAATCTGGACCAAGTGCTGGACTTGGCATTTAAGACACCGCAAGTAACATTGGTGACTGTAGCAAAGTTAGTCGGAATGATGGGGATTATCGCATCATTGGTATTATTGTTTATTTCTATCTTGGACTTTCTTTATCAGAAATTTGACTATGAAAAAAATCTTAAAATGTCTAAACAAGATATTAAAGATGAAAGTAAAAATATGGACGGTGACCCGCTTATCAAATCCCGTATTAGACAACGTCAGCGTGAAATGGCCATGCGTCGGATGATGCAAGAGATCCCTGAAGCGGACGTAGTAATCACCAATCCTACTCACTATGCCATTGCGCTAAAGTACGATGAAGATCAGATGGATTCACCAATCGTCGTTGGGAAAGGTGCAGATTTTGTCGCACAAAAAATTAAAATGATTGCGTCGGAGCACGATATTGTAATGGTAGAAAATCGACCTCTAGCACGTGCTATGTATGATGAGGTAGATATTGGAGATCGAATACCGGAGCAATTCTTTAAAGCAATCGCAGAAATTCTAGCGTATGTATATCGTATTCAAAAGAAAATATAAGTTATTGAAGAAAGTAGGGATGGCATGCAGTTTAGAGATATAGGAGTACTCGCGGCGGTTATTATGATCATTGCGATGCTTGTCATCCCATTACCACCTTGGTTATTAAGTTTCTTGATTATTATCAATATTACACTTGGGTTGATGGTTTTACTAACTGCTATGAATATGCAGGAAGCACTGCAATTCTCTATCTTCCCATCATTGTTATTATTACTTACATTATTCCGTCTAGGTCTTAACGTTTCTACAACACGTGCGATTCTTTCGGAAGGTGATGCGGGTGGAGTAGTTGACACTTTTGGTACATTCGTTACGGGTGGAAATATTGTTGTAGGACTAGTAGTTTTTGTTATATTAATCATCATTCAGTTTATTGTTATAACAAAAGGTTCGGAGCGTGTTTCCGAAGTTGCTGCACGTTTTACTCTTGATGCAATGCCAGGTAAGCAAATGAGTATTGATGCCGACTTAAACGCAGGAATGATTTCCGATATAGAAGCTCGCACACGTCGTGAAAAAGTGAGTAACGAAGCTGATTTCTATGGTGCGATGGACGGTGCGACAAAATTTGTTAAAGGGGATGCCATTGCCGGAATCATTATCGTTATGATCAACTTATTGGTCGGTATGATTATTGGCGTTGTACAGATGGGATTGCCGTTTGCGGAAGCAGCAGTTCAATTCTCTACACTCACTGTCGGGGATGGGATTGTTTCACAAATACCAGCACTGTTGATTTCTACGGCAACGGGTATTGTAGTTACCCGTGCTGCTTCAGAAGGAAACTTAGGCACGGATATTACGAATCAATTATTAGGACAACCAAAATTACTTTACGTAGCATCTATTACAATTTTTTTACTAGGCCTTGCTACACCGATTAATGACATCTTAACCATTCCCATCGCGGGTGCACTGGCAATGGGGGCATTTATGATGTCACGTAAAGTAGATGAAGACCCAAATGAATTATTGGAGATAGAAGAAAATGTAGAGACTGAAGGGTTGAAGCGGCCTGAAAATGTCGTTGACCTCTTGAATGTCGACCCGATTGAGTTTGAATTCGGTTATGGTCTCATCCCTCTTGTAGATGCAACCCAGGGTGGGGATTTGCTGGATCGAGTCGTTATGATTCGACGTCAGTTAGCGATTGAACTTGGTCTCGTCATTCCAGTCGTTCGTATTCGGGATAATATACAATTACAACCGAACGAATACAGAATCAAAATCAAAGGGAATGAAATGGCTAGGGGTGAACTATTGTTAGATCATTATCTAGCCATGAGCCCAGGCGGTGAAGATTTAATAGAAGGAATAGATACTATTGAACCTTCGTTTGGATTGCCAGCGAAATGGATTACTGAAGAAGCGAAAGAAGAAGCAGAAATCATGGGTTACACAGTCGTGGATCCACCAAGTGTTGTATCTACTCATTTGACTGAAGTCATTCGTGCCAATGCATCCGACTTACTTGGACGTCAGGAAACCAAACAACTGGTCGATCACGTACATGAAACATATCCGATTTTGGTTGATGAACTTACACCGACTCCATTATCAATTGGCGAGATTCAAAAAGTGCTTGCTAAATTATTGAACGAACAAGTTTCCGTCCGTAATTTACCTATCATTTTTGAGACACTCGCAGACTATTCGAAGTACACGTCCGATGTAGATGTTCTGACAGAATACGTCAGACAATCATTGGCACGTCAGATCACAGGTCAATTTGTTGTAGGTAATGGGGCGTTAAAAGTATTAACAGTCGCTGGAAAAGTAGAGAAACTCATTGCGGATAGTATTCAACAAACTGAACAAGGAAACTTTCTTTCAATAGACCCATCACAATCTCAAATAATCTTGGAACGAATTGCGCAAGAAATCGAACGGGTAGCTATACTGGACCAATCTCCTGTCATTTTATGTTCACCTGCCATTCGTATGTACTTACGTCAAATCACGGAGCGGTATTTCCCACAGATACCTATACTGTCTTATAATGAATTGGAAGCATCAGTGGAAGTGCAAAGTGTAGGGGTGGTGGATATTTAATGAAAATGAAAAAGTATACAGCATCTACAATGGTTGATGCTATGGCGAAAGTCCGTGAAGATTTTGGAGACGACGCGATCATCCTCAGTTCAAACGTCACGAAAACAAAAGGTTTTTTGGGGCTGTTTCGTAAACGATCAGTAGAAGTAGTTGCAAGCTATGATAAAACGAACGCAGAACGTATCTATGAATCACGAGTTCATTCTGTGCAACCCATTGCGGAGACAGAGTCTGTTGAACAAATTGAACAAGAAATGCGGGAGATCAAACAAATGCTAAAAGATATTCAGCCAGTGGATCGTGCATTTGAAAAATATCCCGATGAACTATTACCCATATTGAAGAAATTACAGATGCAAGGTGTGGAAAGTAAATATATTACAGAGATTGGTAATCTAGTTTTCAATCGAATGAAGCAAGACAAGATCGATTTTACTGAAGAACAGCAAATGGAATTGATTAGAACATGGTTCAGCGATCAACTTCACGACATACCTTTCGGTGGAATCACTTATCAGAAGCAGTTTATTAATGTACTAGGGCCGACTGGCGTAGGAAAAACCACGACCATTGCGAAAATTGCCGCACGTGCCTTACTGGAAGAAAAAAAGAAAGTTGGTTTCATTACGACCGATACGTATCGAATTGCAGCAATTGAACAATTGCGCACATATGCCAATTTACTTCAGGCTCCAGTTGAAATCGTTTATAGTGAAGAAGATTTCCGTACCGCAATCGAAAAGTTAAAAGATCTCGATCTCATATTTATCGACACAGCGGGCCGAAATTATAAAGAAGCAAAATTTGTCGATGATTTATCGAAACTCATTGATTTCTCTTTGGATATGGAAACATTTCTTGTGTTATCTACCACATCAAAGGAACAGGATATGGATACCATCATTAGACAATTTACTAATTTCCCAATCGAGAAATTTATATTTACTAAGACAGATGAAACCGATTCGGTCGGATCTATAATTAATTTAATTCTGAAATATGGTATAGGTGTATCCTACTACACAGACGGACAAGAGGTACCTGAAGATTTGACAGAAGCCAGTTTGGAAAAGATAGTGGACCTTCTATTAGCAGGTGATTCACATGCATGACCAGGCGGAAGCACTTCGACTAAAAATGATGAAAAGTCAAAGACAAGTAGCTCGCTCAATTGCCATTGTTAGTGGAAAAGGCGGAGTAGGCAAATCGAATTTCACTGCTAATTTCTCTTACGGACTCGTAGCGAAAGGGAAGAAAGTATTAATTGTGGATATGGATATTGGGATGGGGAATATTCATATATTATTTGGGGCTACGCCAATGTTTCATCTAAAAGATTACTTGTCTGATAAACAACCATTGCAGAGCGTTGTGACTCCTATTGAAGACAATCTTGCGTTTATAGCAGGTGGTTCCGGACTGGAGAATGTGGTGGAGTGGTCAGGTGAAATGTTTGATCGATTGATTGAGGCATTTTCTATTTTACAGATGGAATATGATGTTATTTTATTTGATATGGGTGCAGGAGCAACGAAGAGTTCAATTGATTTAATCTTGGCGATGGATGAGATTATATTAATAGCGACACCGGAGCCAACTTCTATTACGGATGCGTATTCAATGATTAAGTTTATATGTCTGCAAGATGCGAATAAATCTATTCACATAGTGAGTAACCGTGTTCTAAAAGAGCAAGATGGACGTGATTCCGTCGCACGGCTTCAGTTGGCTATGCGAAAGTTTTTATCCATAGATACTAGTGTTTTAGGATTTTTGCCAGATGACATTCATGTACGTAATGCAGTAAATGCTCAGATCCCTTTTGTCAAATTATATCCCAATTCAAAAATTAGCAAGCGAATGTTGGCAATAACAGATACATTTTTACACAGCAACAAACCGAGCACTTCTATTGAAACTTCTGGATTCATAGATAAAATCAAAGGTGTTTTTCTAAAGGGGCGTATGTAATGTGATTACTGCAAAGAAAAAACGCGTTCTTGTTGTAGACGACTCAGCTTTTATGCGGAAGTTAATCTCTGATATGTTGAATAAACACCCCATGATGGAAGTCATCGGCATCGCTAGAAATGGCAAAGATGCAGTGGAAAAGGTTCGCAATCTTCAACCAGATGTCCTTACAATGGATATTGAAATGCCTGTGATGAATGGACTGGAAGCTTTAAAGTTTATTATGGATCACATGCCAATCCCTGTGGTGATATTATCAAGTACGACAAAACATAATACAGAAAATGCAGTTCTAGCGATAGAATACGGTGCTGTCGACGTGATAGCAAAACCTGGCGGAGCTATTTCGTTAAATCTTCATGAAATCGAACAAGAAATTGTGGAGAAAGTATTTGCTGCTTCAAATGTGGTAATTCACACACTAACGCGTCAAATAACATCCACAAATAACCGTCATACACCAACGCCAAGCAAACAAAATACTGTAAATGAAAGTAGAAGCACTTCGACACATCCTATAAAAACAGTAAACATACCTAAAAAAAATACACTTATTGCTAAACGATTTGTTATAATAGGTACATCGACCGGAGGACCAAGGGCCTTGCAGGAAGTCATTACAAAGTTTCCAGCGAACTTCCCACATCCAATTCTAATTGTTCAGCATATGCCACCTGGCTTCACCAAGTCATTGGCCGAACGACTGAATAATTTGAGTGAAATAATCGTTAAAGAAGCAGAACATGGTGAACCGATCGAAAATGGTACAGCCTATATTGCACCAGGCGGCTTGCATTTGAAGTTTGAGAAATCTAGAACGGGCTATAAAATCGTATTAGACGGAGACGAAGCGCCGCGTTCAGGACATCGCCCAGCGGTAAATGTGTTATTGGAATCAGCAGCAACACATAAAGAACTTGGGTATATAACGGCTATCATGACAGGGATGGGTTATGACGGTAAAGAAGGTATGGAGTTATTACGTGCATCATGTAAAACGTTTACTATAGCGGAATCTAAAAACACGTCCGTTGTATATGGCATGCCCAAAGCTATAATTGATGCAGGTCTCAGTGACGAAATCAAAGATATACAACAAATCGCTGATGCGATAATAGAAAATTTGAAGTAACTAGGGGGCTTTACAATGGATGTAAGTCAGTATTTGGATATGTTCATAGAAGAAAGTAAAGAACACTTGCAAGCTTGTAGTGAACAGTTGCTAGCGTTAGAAAATAATCCGGATGATTTGGCCATTGTCAATGAAGTCTTTAGAGCTGCACATACGCTTAAAGGAATGTCGGCGACAATGGGATATGAAGATATTGCAGATTTAACACATAAGATGGAGAACGTCCTTGATGCGATTCGAAACTCAAAGATCCAGGTTTCAACGGAGATTTTAGATGTGGTATTTGAAGCAGTGGATGATCTTGAACTAATGGTACAAGACATTGAATCAGGTGGCGATGGAAAAAAAGACGTGAGTAATTTAGTAGACATTCTCAATCGCATTGAAGCAGGACAACCAGTAGATGTAACGAACGAGCCTGCAGCAACAGCCGAGGAAGTTTCAATGGAGGTCGTCACTTCGAGAGGAATTCCTTATGATGAGTTTGAATTAACGGTTATTTCTCAATCTGCTGAACAAGGCTTTAATGCATTAGAGATCACTGTCACATTACGTGATGATTGCTTGTTGAAAGTTGCTCGTGTATTCATGACTTTTGAAATTTTGGAAAAGTCAGGCGAAGTCATCAAAACGGTTCCTACAGTAGAACAATTAGAAAATGAGGATTTTGATCAGAACTTTACGATTGTCTTATTAACCCAAGAAGATGCTGCAGATTTAAAGGCGAAAGTACTGAAAGTTTCTGAAATAGAAAACGTACATATTACACACATCACGGATGAATACGTGCAGAAGTACAAGCAAGCCTCATTGAATACATGTGACCCAGAACCTAGTGTGGTCGAAACAACAGTCGTACCTGTTACTAAAGCCGCAACAACCAACGAAACGCCTAAAGAAACTATAAAGACCAAAAAGACCACTACTTCCAATTCCAATAAAACGATACGGGTCAATATTGATCGACTTGATATTTTAATGAATTTATTTGAAGAACTGGTCATTGACCGTGGACGCCTTCAATCGATTGCCAGTGAATTGCATAACCCGGAATTGAATGAATCAGTAGAAAGAATGACTCGGGTATCAGGAGACTTGCAAAACATCATTTTGAACATGCGAATGGTACCTGTAGAAACAGTCTTCAATAGATTCCCCAAAATGGTTCGGCAATTGGCGCGTGACCTGAATAAGAAAATTGATTTAGAAATTGTCGGCGCTGAAACAGAGCTTGACCGTACCGTTATCGACGAAATAGGAGACCCCCTTGTTCATTTGATTCGAAATGCTCTAGATCACGGTATTGAAATGCCGGAAGAGCGAATTGCGAATGGCAAGCCAGAGACTGGAACTGTGACATTACGAGCCTATCATTCGGGTAACCATGTATTTATTGAGCTTGAGGATGATGGAGCGGGTGTAAATCGTGAACGCGTAGTTAGTAAAGCGATTGAACGGGGCATTATCAGTCCGGAAGCTGCGGATACATTGACAAATAAGCAAGTAGCGGAATTGATATTAGCTTCAGGGTTTTCCACTGCCGCTTCCATTACAGATGTATCAGGTCGCGGCGTTGGTTTGGACGTTGTAAAAAACACTATTGAATCTCTTGGCGGACATATTTCGATTGATTCCACTGAAGGAAAAGGATCGTTATTCCAGGTGCAATTACCTCTAACTCTTTCTATTATCTCTGTAATGTTAGTAGAGTTGGATGAAGAAATTTATGCAATTCCGTTGTCGTCTATAATTGAAACTGCCATTATTCAGAAGTCTGATATTTTAAATGCCCATAATCAGCCAGTCATCGATTTCCGTGGAACCATTGTACCGTTGGTAGACTTAAAAGACATATTTGAAATGAAGAATAGAAGTAATGAAGAAGATGAGTTCCAATCTATTGTGATCGTTCGTAAAGGTGACAGTTTAGCAGGGTTAGTCGTAGATTCATTTATTGGCCAACAAGAAATCGTTTTGAAGTCTCTCGGTGAATACTTGCAGAGTGTCTTTGCGATATCTGGTGCTACGATTCTAGGAAATGGTCAAGTCGCATTAATTGTTGACTGTAATGCATTGATTAAATAATCGAGGTGATGACATGACAAAAGTAACGGAAGTAAGCGAAATGAAAGTAATTGTCTTTCAATTGATGAATAAAGAATATGCGATTGGCTTAGACGTAGTAGAATCCATCGAGAAATCGCTGTCGATTACACGTGTTCCCCGTATGCCTTCTTATGTTAAAGGCGTGTTAAATTTACGTGGCGTAGTGACGCCAGTTGTAGACTTACGTGAACGTTTTGATATGGAGTATAAAGAGTTTGATGAGACAAGCTGCATTATTATCGTTTCGCATGCGGGTGCAGAAGTAGGATTAATTGTGGACGATGCGAATGATGTAATGGATGTTCCGACAAGCGCAATAGGTCCTCAGCCGGAAGTAGTGGGATCTGTGGAATCCGAATTCATTTCAGGAGTAGCGAAAGTTGATAAGCGATTATTGGTTATGTTAAATCTGGAAAAAGTACTGCAACCGATAAAGAAGGGGAATACGGATGAATTCTAAAAATGACATCACCGAGATGCATCTGGATGTCTTAAAGGAAATCGGGAATATTGGAGCAGCACATGCTGCAACTTCATTATCTCAACTGTTAGGTCAGAAAATTGACATGCGTGTACCTAACGTGGAGCTGGTTACGTTTGATGAAATGTTTGATTTAGCAGGTGGTACGGAAAAAGTGGTGGCGGGTATCTTTTTACGTATTGAAGGTGATTTGACGGGCACGATGTTTTTTGTACTGACTATTGAATCTGCTACACAATTTATTCGCAAATTGACAGGGGATGCGGCATTTACATTTACGGATGTAGATGATTTGGGAATGGGTGCTTCTGCGCTACAAGAGTTGGGGAATATATTGTCAGGTTCCTATTTGTCGGCGCTCTCTGATTTTACATCATTAAATATCTATCCAACTGTACCTTCATTAAGTATTGACATGGTGGGTGCCATTGTTAGCTTCGGCCTGATCGAAGTATCCCAGTACAGTGATGAAGTTATCGTCATTGAGACGGAAATATTACAAGAAGGGGAACAGGGTGTGTCAAGTTTAGCGGGGCACTTCTTTTTATTACCTGATCCACCCTCATATCGCACGATATTTAGTTCGTTGGGTGTCTTATAGATGGCAAGCGTTCAAACAGTAGTGCGTGTAGGGATTGCTGATATGAATATCGCAAAATCCCCTCATACGATTCGCACATCAGGACTGGGTTCGTGTGTTGGTGTAGTACTGTATGATTCTTCGAAAAAAATAGCAGGTATGGTGCATGTCATGTTGCCTGATAGCGAGTTGGGTAAGTCAACAAAACTAAATGTAGCGAAATTCGCAGATACGGGCATTCATGCAATGTTGGAACTTTTAAAATCTGAAGGAGTTAGACCTTTCAGCATCAAAGCGAAAATTGCGGGTGGAGCACAAATGTTTCAGTTCGGTTCAAATGATACGATCCGTATAGGTCCTCGCAATGTAGAAGCGGTAAAAAAAGAATTGAAAAGATATTCAATCCCGATTGTCGCAGAAGCTACAGGCGGATCCAGTGGACGTACAATTGAATTTGATCCTGCTACGAGTATCCTGTTTGTTCGTACCGTCAATGCTGGAACGCAGGAAATTTAACAGTACAAACGAAGGCGGCTAATACATTAGTCGCCTTTATCTATTGTGATTTGCTATACTTATACATAAGACATAAAATCGGTAGAAGGAACCTGACAGGAAAGGCGTGAATTCGATGACAAATCAAGATGTAACTGAACGACATCAGTGGAAGTTATGGATCGAAAACCGTGATCCTGATGCAGGTGATATGCTAGTACGAATGTATACACCTCTTGTGAATTATCACGTCCAACGAATCAGTGCTGGACTGCCGAAAAACGTATCACGTGATGAAATCAAATCTCTTGGTTATCAAGGGCTTTTCGACGCGTTAACGAAATTTGATCCTTCGCGTGATTTGAAATTCGACACATACGCTTCATTCCGGATTCGGGGTACAATTATAGATGGTTTAAGAAAAGAAGATTGGTTATCACGTTCCCTAAGAGAAAAAACTAAGAAAATGGATGAAGAAATTAGTAAGCTCGAACAGTCCTACTTGCGAACGGTGACACCCGAGGAAGTAGCAGATCATTTAGGCGTTACAACAGATCAAGTCTATCAAACTATGCATGAACAGTATTTTGCCAATGTATTGTCCATTGATGAAAAAATGAATGATGAAGATGATCACGATCAAACCTTTGTATTGCAGGATGATCAAACGAAAACACCTGAACAACAAGCGGTCAAAGGCGAATTGATTGAAGACTTGATAACGAAAATCAAAGAACTAAATGAAAATGAACAATTGGTACTTAGTTTGTTTTACCAGGAAGATATGACGCTAACAGAAATTGGAGAAATTTTAAGCTTATCTACATCGAGAATCTCACAAATACATTCAAAAGCATTATTTAAGTTACGGTCGCTGTTGGCGGCTGAAATTACCGACGGAGGGATTTTATGAGTTTGAAAGCTATCGAACTTCAAATTGCTATCCCGAAGACATTTGAGGCAGGTAAAATAGCGGAGCGAAAGCAGCAACAGTCTCAACTTGCTCAAGACAGTGCCAATTTGCAAACAGAAAAACAAGCCTTAAAAAGCAAGGAAACGGTTTTAAAATCATCTCCATATGCAAAAATGGATGGAGATCATCAACAGCCTAGCGAAGAGTCACAACAACAACAAGAAAAAAAAGAGAAAGAACAACAGCAAGCCAAGCATCCGTTTAAAGGTTCGTTTGTTGATTACAGTGGATAATAGTATGGGAATTCTACTAGCTCTTTTGTTCATCTTACAAATTATCGGATTTATGGTCATGACATTGCTGTACGTAAAAATTACAAAATTTAATAATCTGGAGAAAAAGCAACAACGTCTTATGAAAGAAATGGATCAATCCATATTAGCTTATCTAGGGGAAATCAAAGAAGAAAACGATCGTTTGATTCATCAATTGAATCAACGAACGGGTGATCAAATGAAGCCCACCACAAACTCAGCTCCAAGCGAACAGTCAATAACAGAAGTGTCTGATTCGAGACAGAAGCCACATCCGGTTCCTTTACATTTCGCTTTACGTTCCTACCAAAAGACGGTGGAAACTGAAAAGAATGTGAAAGAAAAGAATTCAGAACTACATTCAAAATCATTTGACGACCTGGACGACAAAGAAAAAGCCAAACAGCTGTATGCCGAAGGTAAATCAATAGAGGATATTGCAAGAAAGTTGAAAAAAGGTAGGACGGAAATCGAATTGATAATTAAGTTTGACTGAAGTTACACACAGTAGTTGCAAACAACGTAGAGTTGTGTTAATTTAATAGATGGTCTTACTACACACGCGTGCGGATGAATGAGTGGGTGCCATTATGGTCACTTATTCGTAGGAAGTACGCGGAGGACAAAAAACCAATAGGAGGAATTAAACATGTCAGTAATCTCAATGAAACAATTGTTAGAAGCTGGTGTACATTTCGGACACCAAACACGTCGTTGGAATCCAAAAATGAAGAAATTTATTTTCGTGGAGCGTAACGGCATCTATATTATCGACCTTCAAAAAACGGTCAAAAAATTAGAGGAAGCTTACAACTTCATGCGCCAAGTCGGTGCTGATGGTGGTAAAGTTCTTTTCGTAGGTACGAAGAAACAAGCACAAGAAGCAATCAAAGAAGAAGCAGAACGTGCTGGAATGTATTACATCAACCAACGTTGGTTGGGTGGAACATTGACGAACTTCGGTACTATTCAAAAACGTGTAGCGCGTATGAAAGCTATTGAGAAAATGGAAGAGGATGGCACGTTCGACGTACTTCCTAAAAAAGAAGTTTCTCAATTAAATAAAGAACACGAGCGTCTTGTGAAATTCCTAGGCGGTATCCGTGACATGAAAGGCTTGCCTGATGTAATCTTTATCGTAGATCCACGTAAAGAGCGTATCGCGGTAGCTGAAGCAATCAAATTGAATATTCCACTCGTTGGAATCGTTGATACTAACTGTGATCCGGACGAAATCGACTATGTCATCCCTGCGAACGACGATGCAATCCGCGCAGTACGTTTACTTACAAGCAAAATGGCAGATGCTTTGATTGAATCCCGTCAAGGTGAAGACGACGAAGTAGCTGAAACAGTAAACGAAACAGCAACTGTTACTGCAGACTGAAATGAGTAAATGATGAGACGATAAGTGGCGTACCCCTTATCGTCTCTTTTTAAAGCAAAAAGAAATTTTAAATGATATCTAATAGGAGGAATTTTCAAATGGCAACAATTACAGCCCAAATGGTTAAAGAACTTCGTGAAAAAACAGGCGCAGGTATGATGGACTGCAAAAAGGCATTAACTAAAGTAGACGGTGACATGACTGCAGCAATGGAGTATATGCGTGAAAAAGGCCTTTCAAGTGCAGCGAAAAAAGCAGATCGTATTGCAGCTGAAGGTGTTGCAAACATTTTAGTTCAAGGTAATGATGCAGTTATACTTGAAGTGAATGCTGAGACAGACTTCGTAGCAAAAAACGAAGGCTTCCAAACTCTTGTTAAGGAAATTTCTGAGTTCTTACTTGCAACGAAACCTGCTTCAGTAGAAGAAGCTAACGCAGCGAAATTAGACAACGGTTTGACAGTGTCTGAACACATTTCAAACGCAGTAGCTAAAATTGGAGAGAAAATTACTCTTCGCCGTTTTGTAATCCGTGAGAAAACAGATCAAGACGCTTTCGGTCCTTACCTACACATGGGCGGACGTATTGCCGTGTTGACTGTTCTTGAAGGTTCAACAGATTCTGAGGCAGCGAAAGATGTAGCAATGCATATCGCAGCAATGAATCCAAAATACATTTCACGCGACGAAGTATCTGCTGACGAAGTAGAAAAAGAGCGTAATGTATTGACTGAGCAAGCTTTAAACGAAGGTAAGCCAGAAAATATCGTAGCGAAAATGGTAGAAGGACGTCTTGGAAAATATTTCGAGGAAATCTGTGTCTTGGATCAAGCTTTCGTTAAGAATTCTGATCAAAAAGTTCGCGATTTCGTGAAAACAACTGGCGGAACATTAGTAGAGTTTATTCGTTATGAAGTAGGCGAAGGTATTGAAAAGCGTGAAGACAACTTTGCAGACGAAGTAATGAGCCAAGTAAAAGGTAACTAAGTATAATCCAATCGTACAGAGGGGCACATCCATCATGTGTTCCTCTTTTTTGAGAATAGGAAATTGCAGGAGGGCCAACATGAGTATTCCAAAATATAAGCGCATCGTGTTAAAATTAAGTGGGGAAGCATTAGCTGGAGACCAAGGCTTCGGATTGTCTCCGGAAGTTGTTAAATCAGTTGCAAGCCAAGTGAAAGAAGTAGTAGAACTTGGTGTAGAAGTAGCAGTAGTAGTAGGTGGCGGAAACATTTGGCGTGGTAAAGTCGGAAGTGAAATGGGAATGGACCGTACAACAGCTGACTACATGGGAATGCTTGCAACGGTTATGAACTCACTTGCTCTTCAGGATGCCCTTGAAAAGCTAGGACCAGAAACACGAGTAATGTCTTCCATTGACATGAGACAAGTAGCTGAACCTTACATACGTCGGAAAGCAATCCGTCATCTAGAGAAAAAACGTGTCGTAATATTTGCGGCAGGAACGGGTAATCCTTATTTCTCCACAGACACAACGGCTGCCCTGCGTGCTGCTGAAATCGAAGCGGATGTCATTTTAATGGCGAAGAACAACGTTGACGGTGTGTATTCTGCTGATCCGATGAAGGACTCCACAGCTACTAAATACTTAGAACTGTCCTATCTTGAAGTGATTAGTCAAGGACTTGAAGTGATGGATTCCACTGCTTCGACTCTATGTATGGACAATGATATCCCGCTCGTAGTATTCTCAATTATGGATAATGGTAATATTAAAAAAGCCGTACTAGGTGATGAAATCGGGACGGTCGTCAGGAGGAATAAGCAATGACAAAAGAAGTAATGGATCAGACGAGAGAACGTATGGATAAAGCGCATAGTGCCTATTCAAGACAGTTGGCATCTATTCGTGCTGGTAGAGCTAACGCGAGCTTATTAGACAGAATCTCTGTTATTTATTATGGAGCACCTACACCATTAAACCAAATGGCTGGAATTTCTGTGCCAGAACCACGTTTGTTAGTAGTTCAGCCTTATGATAAGACTACAATTAGTGAAATCGAAAAAGCCATCATGAAATCAGACATCGGAATCACACCGTCTAACGATGGATCAGTTATTCGCTTAGCTGTACCTGCACTTACAGAAGAGCGTCGTAAAGATTTAGTGAAAGATGTAAAACGTGAAGCGGAAGATGCAAAAGTGGCGATTCGTAATGTTCGTCGTGACAGCAATGAAGATTTGAAGAAGCTTGAAAAAGATGCAGAAATTACTGAAGATGAATTACGCCGTTACAATGAACAAGTACAAAAGATGACAGATGAATTTATCGAAAAGATTGACCAAACTGCAAAAGATAAAGAAAATGAAATCTTGGAAATCTGAGTACAGAACTTTCTATAAGGAGGAGCGTCCTACTTTTAGGACGCTCTTTTCTTTCTTTTGCATGCTATTTACCATGCAATTTGGTAGGATAGTCAGTAGGAGTATCCGAATTGAGCCAAGTGGGGGAACGCTATGCTTAGAAAACTAATGGGAAAAAAAACGGCAGACATTCAGTTGCTGGACGAACGGATTGAAGCCGTTAAAAATAGACAAATTCCTAACCATGTGGCGATTATCATGGATGGAAACGGTAGATGGGCGAAGCAACGTAAAATGCCACGAATTGCAGGCCACCATGAAGGAATGAAAACGGTTCGGCAAATTACCAATTTTGCAAATGCCATGGGTGTAAAAGCACTCACCCTCTATGCATTTTCAACCGAAAATTGGAAGCGGCCCAGGATGGAAATTGACTTTTTAATGAATCTTCCGGGCGAGTTTCTTAATACGTATTTGCCTGAGTTAATGGAAAAAGGCATCAAAGTGGAAATGATCGGAGATATGGATGCGCTTCCGAGCCATACAGAAAAAGCGATTAAGAAAGCAATGGAACAAACTAAAGAAAATAAAGGGTTAATTTTGAATTTTGCTATGAATTATGGGAGTAGAGTAGAACTGGTTCATGCAATGAAAGAGATGGCAGAAGAAGTGGCTTCCGGAACATTAAAAGTGGAGGAAATTGATGAAGGTTTAATTGAATCCAAGCTAATGACAGCCCATTTGCCGGAACCTGACCTACTAATTCGCACAAGTGGTGAAGTACGTTTGTCTAATTTTATGCTATGGCAACTTGCCTATGCGGAATTCATTTTTACGGATGTATTATGGCCAGATTACGATGAAGACTGCTTTTTACAAGCAATAGAAGATTTCCAAAAAAGAAATCGACGCTTTGGAAGCTTGGAAGGAGATCAGAAAAGATGAAGCAAAGAATCATCACTGCTATTGTAGCTCTCGTGTTTTTTGTGCCATTGATTATCATTGGTGGATTACCGTTTATAATGATGATTTTTGCGATATCTACGATTGGTTTATACGAACTACTGCGTATGCGTAATATGTCTCTTTTTTCTATCGGCGGATTACTCTCTTGGTTACTTCTGCTCGTCATTTTACTACCATCAAGGTGGACAGAACAGGTTGAAAGTTTCCTGAGTTTAGAAAAGCTTGAAATGATCTATGTATTGATATTATTGTTATTGGTTTATACTGTAATAATGAAAAATAAATGGACATTCGAAGATATTGCATTCAGTGCAATTAGTGCGCTGTATGTTGGTATTGGTTTTTATTATTTGATCGAAACTCGACTATTCGGTTTAGAGTACATAGGCTACGCATTACTCATTATCTGGTCAACAGATTCTGGTGCGTATTTTGTTGGACGTAAAATAGGAAAACGAAAATTATGGCCGGATATTTCACCTAATAAAACGATTGAAGGATTTATTGGAGGGATAATTTCTGCGGTCGTGATTACGTTGATTTATAATATGTTCTACCCTATCGCCACGTCATTCGTGTCGTTTATTCTCATTACAATAGTGGCATCAATTGTAGGACAAATGGGTGACTTAGTTGAATCAGCACTGAAACGTTTCTATAACGTGAAAGATTCAGGGAAGCTGCTGCCTGGACATGGAGGCGTTTTGGACCGATTTGACAGTTTACTGTTTGTACTCCCGTTGCTTCACTTTGTTCAATTCATAGGATAATGGAAAGGAAGTTCATAATATGAAGAAAATCAATTTGCTTGGTGCCACGGGTTCAATCGGGACTCAAACATTAAGCATTATTGCAGCTCATCCTGATCGCTTTGAATTAACAGCGATGTCGGCAGGAAGAAATATACAAAAAACAAGTGAAATCATTACAAGATTTCAACCCAAATTAGTTTCTGTTTTAGAAGCGGCGGATGCAGAGCGCCTAAAAAAAGAATTTCCTAAAATTCAATTCGTTCATGGTGATGAAGGATTAATTGAAGCGGCAGTTGGACTGGAAGCAGATGTCTTGCTAAACTCAGTAATTGGTAGTGTAGGACTAAGACCGACACTTGCGGCGATCAAAGCCGGCATGACGATTGCCATTGCGAATAAAGAAACACTGGTGGCAGCCGGTAATCTTGTCGTAGAAGCAGCACAACGTCATAATGTTCCACTTGTTCCAGTAGATAGTGAACACTCTGCATTATTCCAGTCGTTAAATGGTGAGAATCCGAAGAGAGTCACAAATTTGATATTAACAGCATCTGGTGGAAGCTTTAGGGACTACACGCGGGATCAACTTCAGCACGTTACAGTAGAACAAGCACTCGCGCATCCAAACTGGTCGATGGGTAATAAACTAACTATCGACTCAGCAACGATGATGAACAAAGGGTTGGAAGTGATAGAAGCCCATCATTTATTTGCGATGCCATATGATCAAATAGAATGTCTACTACATAAAGAAAGTATTATCCACTCGATGGTGGAGTTTGAAGATACAAGTGTCATGGCGCAACTAGGTTCACCAGATATGCGTGTTCCGATTCAATACGCACTTACCTATCCGGATCGTATTCAAATGGCTGATGCTAAACGTCTTCGTCTCGATGAAATTGGCAAGTTACATTTCGAAAAAATGGATTATAAACGATTTAAAGCCTTGTCACTTGCATATGATGCAGGTAGGGAAGGAGGCACTATGCCTACAGCGATGAATGCGGCAAATGAAGTGGCGGTTCAACTGTTCATGGAAGGTCATATTCCTTTCTTGCAAATCGAAGAAATCATTGAAGACATAATGCAGCAGCATCAAACTATTCAAAATCCCGATTTGGAAGAAATTTTGGAGACAGATCGCAATACGCGAAAAAAAGTCTATGGTATAGTGAAGTATCAAGATTAATTTCAGGCTATTATAGCCGGTGAAGGTGGTTACTGAATGGAAACGGTTATTGCGTTTATAGTAATATTCGGGACACTTGTAGCATTTCATGAGTTTGGTCATTTCTTGTTTGCCAAGAAAGCTGGCATCATGGTTCGAGAGTTCGCTATTGGAATGGGACCTAAAATTTTAGCGATCCGCAAAGGTGAAACGCAATACACAATCCGCCTATTACCTATAGGGGGATATGTACGGATGGCTGGTGAAGATTTCGATACAGTTGAATTACAGCCAGGTTACCGTGTAGGATTATTATTGAATGCTCAAGACGAAATAGAAAAGATTTACTTAAATCGAAATGTTTCCAATCCGAATATTTTAAACGTGGAAGTTGAGTCATCCGATCTCGATAAAAAATTATATATTGAAGGATATGACGAAGATGGACAATTGGTTCATCTGAAAATTTCTAGAACAGCTTTGATTATTGAAAAAGGGCAGGAGACATTAATCGCTCCCTACGATCGTCAATTTGAGTCCAAATCATTGGGAAGCAGAGCATTGGCAATATTTGCAGGGCCGCTTTTCAATTTCATCTTGGCGTTTTTCATATTTCTAGCTCTTGGTTTAATGAATGGTGTACCAACCAATGAACCGATTATTTCGGAAGTGAAGTCGGATACGCCGGCGGAGATGGCTGGTATGAAAAAAGGTGACTTAATCACAGGAGTCGACGGTAAGTCGATTGATTCCTGGATGAAGTTTTCCGAAGCAATCCAAAAAAGCGCCGGAGTCCCGATGTCAATTGAAGTAGATCGGGCGGGTAAGCAAGTGGTTTTGGATGTAGTACCTGATACGGTGGAAGATGCTGGACAGGAATTTGGTCAAATTGGTGTTATGTATTCAAGTCCATTAGAAAAAGGATTTATTAAATCCATAGTGTTCGGAGCCGAGCAGACTTATTCATGGACTGTGAAGATCTTTGAATTATTAGGTATGCTCATTACGGGTCAGTTCACAATAGACGCACTGTCGGGTCCAGTAGGAATCTATAAAGCGACAGAAGAAGTGGCTCAACACGGTATTTTCAATTTAATGAATTGGGGCGCTGTGCTAAGTATCAATCTAGGGATCATGAACTTACTGCCATTACCTGCGTTGGACGGCGGAAGACTATTGTTCTTCTTGTTTGAAGGCTTAAGGGGTAAACCGATTGATAAACAAAAAGAAGGTATGGTGCATTTTGTAGGTATCATGTTATTAATGGTGTTGATGCTTGTTGTGACATGGAATGACATCCAACGATTTTTCTTCTAAAAAAGGTGGAAGTATATGATGAAACAATCGAAAACGTTTATACCCACAATGCGTGAAAATCCATCTGAAATAGAGATGCGTTCGCATCAGTTATTACTGCGGGCAGGTTATATTAGACAGAATGCCAATGGTGTTTACACATATTTAACTCTTGCACAAAAAGTATTTAGAAAAATCGAATCGATTATCCGGCAGGAAATGGAAGCTATTGAAGGCGTGGAAATTTCTTTGCCTGCGTTGCAAAGCTCAAGTATTCTAAAGGAAACTGAACGATGGGATTCATACGGCAGGGAAATGTTCCATGTCGCTGACAGACAGACCAATCAATTGGCTTTGAGCTCAAGCGATGAAGAAGCAATCATTGACCTACTGCGTGATGAAGTTCAATCGTATAAAAAGTTACCATTAACAATTTTTCAAATCAAAACAAAATTCCGTGATGAAATAAAGCCACGTGCGGGTTTACTTCATAGCAGAGAATTCATTAGAAAAGATGCCTATTCATTCCATTCAACGCAAGAGAGTTTGGATGAAAAGTATTTAGAAGTCATGCAGGCATACACCAATATGCTAACCCGTCTTGGTATGCATTTCCGCATGGTAATATCGGATGGTGGAACAGGTTCCCATGAGTTCATAGCGTTAACCGAAAACGGAGAAGATCAAATAGCATATAGCGATAGTTCTTCCTACGCTGCGAATATGGAGTTTGCCGAAGTCCACGTAGAATACGAGCCGTCCGATGAAAAGCAGTTAGAGATGATAAAAATTTCGACTCCGAATCAACGAACGATTGAAGATCTCGCTTCATTTTTATCAGTTAGTACGGAGCGTATAATCAAATCATTGGTGTATAAAGTGGACAATGATTTTGTTATGGTCATTTGTCGAGGCGATCATAGCGTCAATGAATATAAATTGAAGCGGTTTCTACATGTGAAACATATGGAGCTGGCAACAGAACAACAGATTGAAGAATTATTAGGCTGTCATGCCGGTTCGATTGGGCCTGTGAAACTACCGATTGGTGTAAGGGTATATGCCGATCATGCAGTCAAAGCAATGGTGAACGTAGTAGCCGGAGCGAATATGGACGACTATCACTTATTGAATGTCAATCCTGAACGTGATTTTGCTATTGATGATTATGTAGATATTCGTTTCGTTCAAGAAGGGGACAGTTCTCCTGATGGAATAGGTACGATTAAATTCACTGAAGGAATAGGCGTGGGACATTTACGAAAATTAGGCACCGTCTTCAGTGAACAGATGAAAGGAACATTCCTCAATGAACATGGCAGAAAAAAGCCTTTCATTATGGGAAGTTATAGTCTCGGAATCTCTCGGTTACTGGCTACAATTGCCGAGCAGTTCAATGATGAAAAAGGATTGAAGTGGCCGAAGCATTTAGCACCTTTTGATATTCATTTGATTACAACGAATGTTAAGGATGAAGTACAAACGCAGCTGGCGGATGAGTTATATGCTGTTCTAGAATCGTATCGATACGATGTGTTATATGATGATCGTGCTGAACGTGCGGGTGTGAAATTCGCTGATGCTGACTTGATTGGTTTGCCAGTACGCATTATAATTGGTAAAAGAGCAAATGAGGGCATTGTGGAGGTTATGTACCGCCATAGTGGCGAGTCAATAGATTGGCAAAAAGAAGAAGTGTTGGAAAAGTTACAATCCTTCTTTAGTGCAGATTAATCCAAGAAGGGGAGTCCGTTAACGGAACTTCCCTTCTTTTCGCGATAGAATGGAGGAAATTTAGATGGATGCCGCTCAAAAGTTTTTAACTTTGCTGCAACAGACCGGACTGACAGATGATCAGTTCATGACCTATTTTCAAAACGGTGAGTTAAATCGTGTAACTATACAGAAGAAAACAAGAGTGTGGAAATTCAATATAACACTCGATGAAGTGTTACCTATCGAAGTATTCCAAATTATGCAACAACGTGTTCATGAATCGTTCGCAGCTATTGCGAATGTCCATATTGAAATGGAAGTTAGAAAAAATGAAGTGAATGAACAATTAATCATAGATTATTGGCCACTAATCGTAGATGAGCTAGCTGATATATCTCCTCCTATACGTCAATGTTTAGTGGAACAAAAGCCTAAGATACACGGCGAGAAATTATTGCTTACTTGCTCAAACGATTTAGAGTGTCAAACATTAAAAAATAAATATGTGGATATATTATCGTCACTCTATCAGCAATTCGGTTTTCCAAAGTATATGTTCGATGTATCGATTGTTGAATGCCATAACGCAGAAGAAGAACGTCAGCAATTTCTTTCGCAAAAGCAGCAGGAAGAAGACCTGTTATCCAAGCAAGCGTACCATCAGTTGCAACAACGTGAAACGATGAAAAGCGAGCAAGGTGATTCTGACAGAGTATTATCTCTTGGTACACCGATCAAAGCAGGCGAGCCAGTTATTCCGATCCATGAAATACAAGATGAAGAAAGACGTTTGATTATTGAAGGTTTTGTATTTGATGCGGAAGTACGAGAGTTGCGAAGTGGCCGTTCATTATTGACACTGAAAGTAACAGACTACACCGATTCAATCTTAGTCAAAATGTTTTCGCGTGATAATGAAGATGCAGAAATTATGAATTCCTTTAAAAAGGGTATGTGGGTAAGAGCTCGCGGTGGTATACAGAACGATACATTCGTACGTGACTTAATCATGATGGCGCAAGATATTGCCGTTATTCCCACTATTGAACGAATAGACAAAGCGCCTGATGGACAGAAACGTGTGGAATTACATGCGCACACATCCATGAGTCAAATGGATGCAGTCGTTTCAGCGCCAGCATTAGTGGCACAAGCAGCTAAATGGGGACATCCAGCGATTGCGATAACTGATCATGCGAACGTTCAGTCTTTCCCTGATGCTTATAACGCTGGTAAAAAACATGGTATTAAAGTGTTGTTTGGCTTGGAAATCAATCTGGTGGATGACGGTGTTCCGATTGTCTATGAAGAGCAACACCGTCTGCTTGAAACAGATACGTACGTTGTATTTGACGTCGAGACTACAGGCTTATCAGCTGTGTACGACACGATTATCGAGCTTGCAGCTGTACGAGTGAAAGATGGAGAAATCATTGATCGGTTTGAACGCTTTGCCAATCCGCATCATCCGTTGTCGTCCGTGACGACGAATCTGACGGGCATTACAGATGACATGGTAGAAAATGCACCAGAAGTTGAAGATGTAATGGCAGAGTTTATAGAGTTTATCGGGGATGCAGTGTTGATTGCACATAATGCTTCGTTTGATATGGGCTTCTTTTATGCTTCATGTAAGCGCGCAAAAATAGAAACAATCGCTTATCCGGTCATCGATACATTGGAGCTATCTCGTTTCCTTTATCCCGAACTGCGAAATCACCGTTTGAACACATTGGCTAAAAAATTCGATATTGAATTAACACAGCATCACCGCGCCATTTACGATACAGAAGCTACTGCGTATCTGTTTTTACGCCTGCTATCGGAGACACAAGAAAAAGGTATCAAGTGGCTGGATGATCTAAATAAGAATATTGGTGAAGGGGATGCTTATAAACGCTCACGACCTTCACATTGTACTTTACTTGCGACAGATGATGAAGGGCTGAAAAACTTATTTAAGCTCGTATCTATTTCGCATATGGACTTTTTCTATCGCGTGCCCCGTATACCGCGTTCGTTACTTGTGAAATATAGAAAAGGGATAATCGTGGGTTCAGGCTGTGATAAAGGTGAAGTATTTGAAGGGTTAATGCAAAAGCCGATGGAAGAAGTAGAAGAAATTGCAAGCTTTTATGACTATTTGGAACTTCATCCAAAGCCCGTCTACTCGCATTTACTCGAACTCGATTTAATACGAGATGAGTGGAACCTCGAGGATATTATGCGGAAGATGATCAAGCTTGGTAAAAAAACGGGATTGCCAGTTTGTGCAACAGGGAATGTGCATTACTTAAATGAGACGGATGCGACCTACCGGAAAGTTCTTGTTCGTTCACAAGGTGGAGCAAATCCGTTAAATCGACACTCGCTACCTGAAGTTCACTTCCGTACGACAGACGAAATGTTGAAAGAATTTGAGTTTTTAGGTGAAGACGTAGCAAAAGAGATTGTAGTAGACAATCCATTGAAAATTGTAGAACGTATTGGTGATGTGAAACCAATTAAAGATGACCTGTATACACCTACCATTGAAGGGGCGGAAGACGAAGTACGTGATCTGACGTATTCTATGGCACATCAAATATACGGTGAAACATTGCCAGAGATCGTTGAAGCGCGAATCATAAAGGAATTAACGTCTATTATTGATAATGGTTTCTCAGTTATTTATCTAATTTCGCATAAGCTGGTGAAAAAGTCATTAGACGATGGCTATCTAGTTGGTTCGCGGGGATCTGTCGGCTCCTCATTTGTTGCAACCATGATGGAAATCACTGAAGTGAATCCGTTGGCGCCACATTATGTTTGTCCGTCATGTAAAACATATGAATTTTTTGATGATGGTTCAGTTGGTTCAGGATATGATTTGCCAGATAAAGCATGCCCAAATTGCCAGACGATGTTCAAAAAAGATGGTCAGGATATCCCGTTCGAAACCTTCCTTGGGTTCGCGGGTGATAAGGTTCCAGATATCGATTTGAACTTCAGTGGTGAGTATCAGGCGCATGCGCATAACTATACAAAAGAGCTGTTCGGAGAAGATTATGTGTTTCGTGCAGGAACAATAGGTACAGTAGCTGAAAAAACTGCATATGGATATGTTCGAGGGTATATGAATGATAACGATATCCAAATGCGTGGTGCGGAAATTGACCGGCTTGTACAAGGGTGCTCAGGCGTGAAACGAAATACAGGACAACACCCTGGTGGGATTATTGTAGTGCCTGATACAATGGACATTTTTGATTTTACACCGATTCAATTCCCAGCGAATGATCTAGAATCAAGCTGGAAGACAACACACTTTGATTTCCACTCCATCGATAATAATTTATTGAAATTAGATATTCTAGGGCATGATGATCCGACGATGATTAAAATGTTGGAAGATTTATCAGGCATCGATGCGATGACTATTCCGCCCGACGATAAAGGCGTTATGGAATTGTTTAGTGGTACGTCTTCTCTTGGCGTAACAGAAGAACAAATTGATTGCAAAACAGGAACTCTTGGCGTGCCGGAATTTGGAACACGATTTGTGCGACAAATGTTAGAAGAAACGAAGCCGTCTACTTTCTCTGAATTAATACAGATATCCGGTTTGTCACACGGTACGGATGTTTGGCTTGGTAATGCACAGGAATTAATCCAGAATAAAACTTGTCAGCTATCAGAAGTGATTGGCTGTCGTGACGATATTATGGTTTATTTGATCTATCAGGGACTTGAACCTTCACTTGCATTTAAGATTATGGAATCTGTACGTAAAGGAAAAGGATTGACTCCCGAATTTGAAGAAGCAATGAAAGAGAATAAAGTTCCAGGTTGGTATATCGGATCGTGTAAAAAAATCAAGTACATGTTCCCGAAAGCTCACGCCGCAGCATATGTATTAATGGCACTACGAATCGCATACTTCAAAGTGCATCATCCAATTATGTATTATGCGACGTACTTCACCGTTCGAGCGACCGACTTCGATTTGGTGACGATGTGTAAAGGTTCTGCAAGTATTCGAGCGAAAGTTAAAGAGATCAACGCCAAAGGATTGGACGCACTTCCGAAAGAGAAGAGCTTAGTAGTTGTTTTGGAAATAGCGTTGGAAATGGTTGAACGAGGATTTACATTTGCGAAACCTGATCTCTATAAATCGGATGCGACACAGTTTCTTATTGAAGACAATAAACTGATTCCGCCATTTAACTCGATTCCTTCACTAGGAACTAACGTTGCAAAGACGATTGTTGAGGCGAGAAAAGACGGTGAATTTTTATCGAAAGAAGACTTCCAGAAGAGAGGTCGAGTTTCTAAAACGGTTGTGGAGTATTTGGATAACCTCGGTTGCTTGGAAGGGATGCCTGAAGCGAACCAACTATCCCTATTCTAATGGGCTTGCAGCGGTTGCTTCAGTTGCATTGTAAATGGCCTTGTGATACGATTAAAACAACTTTTGCTATACGTCTTGCGGAAAAGAGTGGGGCTTCCCGCTCTTTTCTGTTGTTATTTTGAATTTCGGGAGGGATACCATATGAGTAAAATTATAGAGGAAGTCGAACAGTTAGCAAGGCCGATCGTTGAAGAATTGGGTCTTGAACTGGTTGATGTTGAGTTCTTGAAAGAAGGTCGCGATTGGTTTTTACGCGTCTACATCGATACACCTGAAGGTAATATTGACATAGATCAGTGTGCGGCTGTTAGTAATAAACTTAGCGAGGAACTAGACGTTGTGGATCCGATTTCGCAAAATTACTTCCTTGAAGTGTCTTCTCCCGGGGCGGAAAGACCTTTGAAAAAAGATGAAGATTTTGAAAAATCCGTGGGCCAATACGTGTTCATCAAAACGTATGAACCGATTGATGGAATGAAAGAATTCGAGGGGTATTTACTCGGGTACGGACCGGAACATGCAAAAGTGGAAATACGGATCAAGACGAGAAAAGTACTAGTGGAAATTGACAAAACAAAAATTGCATTCGCACGACTGGCAATTGATTTTTAAAGCGAAAAACAACCTCTGTCTAGCCTTGCGCTAGTGACTGAGGAACCAAGGGCAACAACAATTGGAATGTAGGAGTGATGAACATGAGTAGTGAGCTACTCGACGCACTGACAGCTCTTGAACAGCAAAAAGGTATTTCAAGAGACGTAATAGTCGATGCAATTGAAGCAGCGCTTGTGACAGCGTACAAACGAAATTTTAACCAAGCACAAAACGTGCGTGTGGACTTGAATTTAAACAAAGGCACAATGGCTGTCTATTCACGTAAAGATGTAGTAGAAGAAGTAGAAGACGAGCGATTACAAATTTCATTGGAAGATGCACAACTCATCAATCCAGTATATGAACTACATGATGTCGTTGAGGAAGAAGTCACACCGCGTGACTTTGGACGAATTGCTGCCCAGACTGCTAAGCAAGTTGTAACCCAGCGTGTTCGTGAAGCTGAACGCGGTTTGATCTATGAAGAGTATATCGATCGTGAAGAAGATATCGTCAACGGAATCGTAGAGCGTATGGATCCGAAAAACCTATTCGTTGGATTAGGGAAAGTGGAAGCGGTGTTACCGTCAAGCGAACAAATTCAAACAGAATCATATGCACCCCACGATCGCATCAAAGTATACATTACAAAAGTAGAAAGAACAGCACGTGGACCTCAAGTCTTTGTTTCCAGAACACATCCAGGTCTATTACGGCGTTTATTTGAACTTGAAGTGCCTGAAATATATGATGGTACAGTAGAAATCAAATCGATTGCACGTGAAGCGGGCGATCGCTCAAAAATCTCTGTCTATACAACAAACGAAGAAGTGGATCCAGTAGGTTCCTGTGTAGGTTCAAGAGGAGCACGTGTCCAAACTATTTCGAACGAATTGAATGGCGAAAAAGTAGATATCGTAGAGTGGTCTGAAGATCCGGTCATCTTCGTCGCAAATGCTTTAAGCCCTTCAAAAGTTATTGATGTACAAGTAAATGAAGAAGAGCGTTCTACTACTGTTGTTGTACCAGATTACCAACTCTCCTTGGCAATCGGGAAAAGAGGCCAGAATGCAAGATTGGCTGCTAAATTAACGGGTTGGAAAATTGATATCAAAAGTGAAACGGATGCCAGAGAATTAGGGATCTATCCCCGTGAGGAATCTCTTGCAGTGCCAGTAGAAGAGGTAGATGGTAGTGCAGATGAGTTCCTAGAAGCTTATGAGTATGAAGATGAAACGCCAGCTGAATCAGCTGAAGATTTTGATTTATACGCAGATGAAGACAAAGAAGATTGATTTGGAAAGGATTGCATGCTGATGGCGAACAATCGAAAAATCCCTTTGCGTAAATGTGCAGCGACTGGTGACATGTTACCTAAAAAAGAAATGATTCGAATTGTCCGTACGAAAGAAGGCGAAGTATCCGTGGATTTGACAGGAAAGAAGTCAGGCCGCGGTACATACGTTTCCAAAACGGAGGATGCCGTAGAAAAAGCACGTAAGCAACACTCGATTGAACATCAATTGAATGTCAAAGTACCGGAAGAAGTATACGAAGACCTTTTGCATGCAATTCGTCGAGAGGCGATTAAATGACAAAAGATTCGATACCTATTTATCAATTGCTTGGTATGGCGGCACGTGCACGTAAAATTGTAACGGGTGAAGATTTAGTCGTACAGTCAGTTCGTGCAGGCGAAGCGCATCTGGTTATCCTATCTGATGATGCATCAAAGAACACAATGAAAAAATTAACGAATAAATGTAATACGTACAACGTTGAGAAGCATGTATTTGGAAGCCGTGAAGAACTCGGGCATGCAATTGGAAAAGAAGCTCGAGTCGTTTTGGCACTAACAGATAAAGGATTCGCAAAAAAGTTATCCGAGCTTCTCAATGAATATAATCGGAGGTGGGCTAATGACGAAAATGAAAGTACATGAATATGCCAGATCAATAGGCAAAACAAGTCGAGATATTGCTGCTGAATTAAGTAAAAGTAATATTGTAATAAAGAGCCATATGGAAGAACTGGATCCAGTATCTATTGCAAAATTAGATGAGAAGTTTGGTGATCTTAAAAAGCCGGAGGCGAAAACTGCTACAGTTAAGCCAGCGAGCAAACCAGCAAACCAGAGAACAGATCGTCCAAACAACACAAATAAACCAACTGGCGCGCAAGGTACTAACCGACCTGCAAGTAGCCAAGGCGGATCTAACCGTCCAGCTTCCACTCGTCCTCAAGGACAATCTACATCCGCACCGAAAGCGGGTAGCTCGCAACCACCACGTCAGCAGGGTGCAGGTTCAGCACGTCCAGCTGGCGGAGGCGGACGTCCAGGCGGGGGGCGCGGTGGTAGACCACCAGCACGCGGGATTAATCAAGGTCGCCGTAGATACCGTCCGGCGGTACCTGCACAAAAGATTGAAATACCATTACCGGATAAAATTACTTTTTATGAGTCATTATCAGTGGGTGAGCTAGCTAAAAAATTAGGTAAAGAACCTTCTGAAATCATCAAAAAGTTGTTCATGCTTGGTGTAATGGCAACCATTAACCAAGAATTAGATAAAGATGCAATTGAGTTAATTTGTGCGGAATACGACGTTGAAGTAGAAGAAGAGATCCGCATTGACGTAACAGACTTGGAGATCTACTTCGAAGATCCTGAAGAGGAAGAAGAAGTACAAGGTGAACTAACAGAAAGACCACCAGTTGTCACAATTATGGGTCACGTTGACCATGGTAAAACGACGTTGCTTGACTCTATTCGTAACACTAAAGTAACGCAAGGTGAAGCGGGTGGCATTACTCAGCATATTGGTGCATACCAAATTACAGCTAACGACAAGAAAATCACATTCCTTGATACACCAGGCCACGAAGCTTTCACAACGATGAGAGCGCGCGGTGCGAAAGTTACGGACTTGACAATCTTAGTTGTAGCAGCCGATGACGGTGTTATGCCACAAACAATTGAAGCGATCAACCATGCAAAAGCAGCAGAAGTTCCAATCATTGTTGCAGTTAACAAAATGGATAAACCTTCTGCAAATCCTGACCGCGTTATGCAGGAATTAACTGAACACGGTTTAGTCGCAGAAGACTGGGGCGGCGATACGATTTTCGTACCAATTTCTGCACTAAAAGGTGAGGGAATTGATCAGTTACTCGAAATGGTTCTATTAGTTGCAGAAGTAGGCGAATTTACTGCTGATACTTCCATTAGAGCTAGAGGTACTGTAATTGAAGCGCAACTCGACAAAGGAAAAGGTTCTGTAGCTACTTTGCTTGTGCAAAATGGTACATTGCATGTAGGAGATCCAATTGTTGTCGGGAATACGTACGGCCGTGTTCGTGCAATGGTCAGTGACCTTGGTCGTCGCGTAAAAGAGGCAGGTCCTTCAACACCAGTAGAAATTACTGGGTTGAGTGATGTTCCATTTGCAGGAGACCGTTTCGTCGTATTTAAGGATGAAAAAACGGCTCGTCAAATCGCTGAATCACGTGCTGGAGAAGCGCTTCAAGAACAGCGTGTGGAGAAAACACGTGTAACACTCGATAACTTGTTTGATCAAATGAAACAAGGCGAAATGAAAGAATTGAACTTAATTGTTAAAGCAGACGTACAAGGTGCGGTTGAGGCAATGGCGGCTTCTCTAATGAAGATTGAAGTAGAAGGCGTTAATGTAAAAATTATTCACACTGGCGCAGGGGCGATCAATGAGTCCGATATATCTTTGGCAGCTGCATCTAACGCGATCGTTATTGGATTTAACGTACGTCCTGATACCAATGCAAAACGTGCCGCTGAAGCAGAAGGCGTAGATATTCGTCTGCACCGTGTTATTTATAAAGTAATTGAAGAAATCGAATCAGCTATGACAGGCCTACTTGATCCGGAGTATGAGGAGAAAGTAATAGGTCAGGCAGAAGTTCGTGAAACATTTAAAGTATCTAAGATCGGAACGATTGCAGGAAGCTATGTAATCGATGGCAAAATCACAAGAGATGCTGGCGTTCGTGTTTTGCGCGATAACATTGTAGTCTTTGAAGGCGAATTGGATACATTGAAGCGTTTCAAAGATGATGCGAAAGAAGTTGCAAAAGGCTATGAATGTGGTATTACAATTAAAAAATTCAATGATGTCAAAGAAGGAGATATCATCGAAGCGTACGTTATGGAAGAAATTAAAAGAGTATGATTGTTTACGCGGAATGTTCTTTCTACATCCCAGCAGCGGCTTCTTTAAAAGAAAAGCGAGCCGTTCTGAATAGGATGAGGGATCGGGTGAAAAACTCCTATAATGTATCGGTTGCAGAAATCGATCATCAAGATCTATGGCAACGTACTACATTCGCATTAGTTGCCGTGGCATCTTCCAAAGACGCCGCGGAACGGGAAGTGAGACGTGCGATTCGTCTGTTTGAATCCAATCCTGATTGGGAAATGACTACGTGTACAGTTGACTACTTATGAGCAAAGAACGAGGTGAATTGCCATGTCAGTGCGTGCTAATCGTATAGCAGAGCAAATGAAGAAGGAATTGGGCGATATTATCGGCCAAAAACTGAAAGATCCACGTATCGGATTTGTGACGGTGACCGGTGTTGATGTAACTGGAGATTTACAACAAGCGAAAATCTTTATTTCTGTTCTAGGAACAGATAAAGAAAAGGAAGATTCGTTACTTGGGCTTTCCAAAGCAAAAGGTTTCATTCGATCAGAAATTGGTCAGAGAATCCGCCTTCGCAAAACACCCGAAATTGAATTCGAAATCGATGAATCAGTCGCTTACGGTAATCGGATTGAAAGTTTGATCCGCAAAGTAAAAGACGAAAATGAACAATAAACACGAGGAGGAAGTTCATAGTCGCTTAGGCGGCATGACTTCCTCCCTTCTTACATAGAGCAAGTTTTTCTGAATGAATTTAGGAAGAAGGGGTAAGATGAACGGTATTCTACCTTTATGGAAAGAGAAAGGTATGACGTCGCATGACTGTGTCTTTAAGTTACGAAAGATATTACGGACAAAAAAAGTCGGACATACAGGCACGTTGGATCCTGAAGTAGAAGGTGTCTTGCCTATATGTATAGGAAGAGCCACAAAAGTCGCTTCATATATTACAGATGCAGGTAAAGAGTATATCGCAACCGTTTCTATAGGGCGCTCAACGGAAACAGAAGACGCGCAAGGCGAGACTGTAATAAGTGATTTAACACAAAAAGAATTCACCAGGAATCAAATTGTAGAAGCATTAGAGCAACTAACAGGTGAAATCACTCAAATCCCACCTATGTATTCAGCGGTAAAAGTAAACGGCAGACGTCTGTATGAATATGCGAGGAAAGGCATTGATGTAGAACGTCCTGTTCGTAAAGTGCAGATCTATCAAATGGATTTATTGAATGAAGATCAACTTTTTAGTGGCGAAGAAGTAATGTTTTCCATTAGAGTACGTTGTGGTAAAGGAACTTATATCCGAACGTTAGCTGTGCAAATTGGCGAACTGCTTGGATATCCAGCACATATGGATTCCTTAGTCCGAACTATTTCAGGTAATTTTGACGAATCACATTGTAAAACTCTCGAAGAAGTAGCACAAGTGATGGAGTTAGATCAATTACAGACAATTTTGCGTCCTATCGAAGATGTATTGACTGATTTTCCACAACTTGAAATCGATGCAGCATCATTGGAATCTATACGAAATGGTCAAGTGCTTCCCGCAGTACCACTGCTAACTGATCACCCTTCTATCATGATGATGTTCGAAGGTCGTGTGTTGGCAATCTATCAAAAACATCCAACAAAGCCCGGTTTAATGAAACCGGAAAAAATGCTGCTAGCTAGTGAGTAAGGAGAGATAGAAATGAAAATCTATAGATTACGGTATCCGGATTCGATAAATATTCGACAACATCTTGCTTCTTCGTTAGCTATTGGATTTTTTGATGGTGTACATAAAGGACATCAGGAAGTCATTCGCAGTGCTAAAAAAGTTGCAGATGATTTATCGATCGAGACAGCTGTCATGACGTTCGACCCCCATCCATCACAGTTGTTTTCAGGAAAAAATGTTGGATATATTACACCGATTGAAGAAAAAATCAGGGTGCTTGAATCTCTTGGTGTGGATACTCTATTCATCGTCAGTTTTGATTGGGAATTGGCTAGTCTTTCACCGCAAAGATTTATCGATATCTTTATCAAAGGACTTGGTGTTAAACATGTTACGGCCGGCTTCGATTTTACATTTGGTTCAAAGGGTTCTGGGACGATGAAAGATATGCAGGAGCTATCGGAAGGTGAGTTTGGGACAACAGTCATTTCTAAAGTGACTTTCAATCAAGACAACAAAGTATCTTCCACGGAAATTCGCCAACTATTATCTAATGGTGATGTAGAAGCGGCAGCGGTACTTCTCGGTCGTCCATTCCGTACAATGGGTGAAGTAATACATGGAGAAAAACGGGGACGTCAGTTAGGTTTCCCTACAGCTAATATCCAAACTGCCGAAGAACATGTAGTTCCCGCTAGTGGTGTGTATGCCGTGCGTTGCCTGATAGGAGATACATGGTACCGCGGTGTCTGCAATATGGGTGTAAAGCCAACCTTTCATGATCCAGAACATCGAATTCCTACAGCTGAAGTACATCTGCTGGACGTCAATATGGATCTGTACGGACAAAAAATGGCAATTGAATGGTTGTACCGTATACGTTCGGAACAAAAATTCGATTCACTTGATGCATTAAAAATGCAAATTGGAAAAGATAAGCAAACGGCAAAGGACTTATTAACCGACTAGTTGGTTGTTGCAACTGACATAATGCCGTGATATGATACAATAGTGTTCATTACACGAACCTCTTCTTGGCAACACGAGTCACCAACGTTTGCTCGGGGGACGGGGATACTTTTATTTAGGAGGTGAAAAGGATGGCTATTACACAAGAGCGCAAAGCTGAATTGATTAACGAATTCAAGACTCATGAAAATGATACTGGATCTGCTGATGTTCAGATTGCTATCCTTACTGAAGAGATCAATAACCTGAACAGCCACTTACGTACTCACAAGAAAGATCACCACTCACGTCGTGGTTTGTACAAAATGGTTGGTACACGTCGTCGTCTATTGAGATATCTACGTGAAACTAACGTTCAACGTTACCGTGATCTTATTGCATCACTTGGCTTACGCCGTTAATAAGACTGAGAAGCGGGCTTTGCCCGCTTTTTTCTATGGAATTAAGATGAAATATTTCGCATATATGTATCACGTTTGATACACTATGAATAATTACATACAAGGATGTATACAGTTTTACAATAGAGAGGAGTTCTACAATGTCAGAACAGAAAAAAGTTTATACACTCGATTGGGCAGGACGTACGCTTACAATCGAAGCCGGCCAACTTGCAAAGCAAGCTAACGGTGCGGTGCTCGTTCGCTATGGCGAAACAACAGTACTTTCCACGGTAACAGCTTCTAAGAAACCAAAACCTCTAGATTTCTTCCCACTTACAGTGAATTATGAAGAACGCATGTACTCGGTTGGTAAAATCCCAGGAGGATTTATCAAGCGCGAAGGACGTCCTTCAGAAAATGCAGTATTGACTAGTCGGTTGATTGACCGTCCGATAAGACCATTATTCCCTGAAGGCTTCCGTAACGACGTCCAAGTAATTTCACTTGTTATGTCAGTGGATCAGGATTGTTCATCTGAAATTTCAGCTATGATTGGTTCTTCTTTGGCTTTATCTATCTCAGATATTCCATTTGATGGACCAATCGCAGGCGTTCAAATAGGTCGTATAGATGGAGAATTCATCATCAATCCTACACCGAGTCAGCTTGAAACATCAGAACTTGATTTAGTCGTTGCGGGAACAAAACATGCAATCAATATGGTCGAAGCAGGAGCTAAAGAAGTTTCTGAAGAGATCATGTTAGAAGCAATTATGTTTGGTCACGATCAAATTAAGAAATTAGTCGAATTCCAAGAGAAAATTGTAGCTGAAATTGGCAAACCAAAGTTCGAAATCGAATTGTTCACATTGGATGCAGACATCAGTAAAGAAGTAAAAGATCGTTGTGAAAACGAACTAATGACAGCAATCCAAACTGAAGAAAAGCATGCACGTGAGGAAGCGATCAATGAAGTGAAGGCAGCTGTACTTGAGCATTACACAGAAGCTGACGAAGAGACTATCAAGCAAGTGAAAGCGGTTCTTGAGCAAATGGTGAAAGATGAAGTACGTCGTCTAATTACAGTCGACAAAGTTCGTCCAGATGGTCGTTCGCTTGACGAAATTCGTCCACTATCATCCGAAACTGGGATCTTACCTCGCACTCATGGTTCTGCATTATTCACACGTGGACAAACACAAGTACTAAGTGTATGTACATTAGGGGCGCTCGGTGAAAATCAGATTATTGATGGTCTAGGTTCAGATGAGTCTAAGCGCTTCATGCATCATTATAATTTCCCGAACTTTAGTGTCGGTGAAACAGGTCCGATTCGTGGTCCAGGTCGTCGTGAAATTGGTCACGGTGCATTGGGAGAGCGGGCATTACAGCCTATGCTTCCCGATGAAGTGGAATTCCCTTACACAATGCGTCTAGTTGCAGAAGTATTGGAGTCTAATGGTTCCTCTTCACAAGCATCAATTTGTGCCTCTACAATGGCTATGATGGACGCTGGTGTACCACTCAAAGCACCTGTAGCTGGAATTGCTATGGGATTGATCAAAAAAGAAGAAGACTATTCCATTCTGTCAGATATTCAAGGAATGGAAGACCATTTAGGCGATATGGACTTTAAAGTAGCAGGTACTAATAATGGTATTACTGCTCTTCAAATGGATATCAAAATTGATGGTTTATCCCGTCAGATTTTGGAAGAATCTCTTGAGCAAGCGAAAATTGGTCGTATCAAAATTCTTGATCATATGTTGACGACAATATCTTCAACTCGTGAAGAATTATCTGAGTACGCACCGAAGATTATAGTCATCCATATCAAACCCGATAAGATTCGTGATGTGATCGGACCAGGTGGAAAAGTCATTAATAAAATTATTGAAGAAACTCAAGTGAAAATCGATACAGAGCAAGATGGAACGATTTATATTTCGTCGCCAAACTCTGAAATGAATGAAAAAGCTAAGAATATGATCGAAAATATTGTGCGTGAAGCAAAAGTAGGCGAGTACTACTTGGCGAAAGTTAAGCGTATTGAGAAGTTCGGTGCATTCTTGGAAATCTTCCCGGGCAAAGACGGCTTACTTCATATTTCTGAGATTCAGGAAGCACGTACGAAAGAAGTAGAAGATGTATTAAAATTGGATGATGAACTATTTGTAAAGGTAATTGAAATCGACAGACAAGGTCGAGTGAATCTTTCACGAAAAGTAGTCATTCAGGAAGAAAAAGAACAAGAACAAGCTAACAAAGAGTAATCAATTCGTGAAAAAAGCCTCTTCCTGCACAAGTTGCGGCGAAGGAGGCTTTTTGTTCTTACAATAAGGAGTGAAGTCTGTGATTCAAAAATATAATTGTTCAAATGGTGTACGCATTATCCATGAAAAAATGCCGCATTTACAGTCCGTGGCAATCGGTGTCTGGGTGCATGCAGGTTCAGCCAATGAAACTAAAGAGCAAGAGGGCATTGCCCATTTTATTGAACATATGTTGTTCAAGGGAACGGACACAAGAAGTGCACGAATGATTGCTGAGCAGTTTGATCAGATTGGGGGCGATCTAAATGCCTTTACTTCTAAAGAAATGACTTGCTATTACACTACAGTCTTAAGTCATCATGCTTCATACGCATTAACTGTTTTATCTGATATGTTTTTCCATTCTCAATTCAAAGAAGAAGAGATGGAAAAAGAAAAATCTGTCATTCTGGATGAAATATCTTCTGTTGAAGACATGCCTGATGAAGATGTGGACGAAAGATTATGGGCCGGAATGTTCTCAGAGGATGCAATTGGAAAGCCTGTAGGTGGAAGGATTGAAACAATAAAGTCATTTACGAAAGAAATGGTTGAAGAATTCATGGTGAAACATTATGGTCCCGAAAACTTGGTAATTTCCATTGCAGGAAATTATGATGAGCGTTTAATCAAGCTGATTGAAGCAAACTTCGGAAGCTATCAAAGTAAAGACCAGGCTTCTGTTTCGATAAAAGACGAAAAAGTACCGAATTTTACAGCACAACAAATCATCAAAACAAAAAATATTGAACAAGCTCATGTATGCTTTGGTTATCCTTCTCTGCCTTCGACTCACGATAAAATTTACGAGTTAAGCTTATTTGATAGTATCCTCGGCGGAACGATGTCATCTAGGTTATTTCAGGAAGTTCGAGAGAATCGCGGTCTAGCCTATTCGATTCACACATATTATGCCGCATATAAAAATGCTGGCTCCTTTGTGATTTATTGCGGAACCTCTCCGGAAAACATTTTAGAGACGTATCGCACAATTGATCAGGTCATTGCGGAAGTACTCCATGATGGTCTAACAGATAAAGAATTGCGAAATGCCAAAGAACAACTTAAAGGTAGTTTTGTTCTTGGTTTGGAAAGCTCTGAATCGCGTATGTATAGGAATGGACGCAATGAATTAGTGCTTGGCAAACATCAGACGATCAATGAAGTCGTTGAACATATTGAGAATGTTGAAAAACGAAATGTCTATCGACTGGGACAGCAAATGTTAGAAAGTGATCGTGCACTATCCATTATCGCGCCTAAATCAAGTATTCAGCAATTAAAAAAATTGCAGAACTAGTCGACTTCTCGCCTCTGATACATATGATGAAAGAGATCTTTATAGGGGAGGGCTTTCATGAAATTATCAGAACTGGCACAAAAAGAGCTGATTCAAGTAGAAGAAGGCATGAGGTATGGCTTCTTGGCAGAAACAGATTTGCTGTTCGACCGCAAAACAGGAGCAATCATCGGATTTGAAATACGGAAAAAATTAGGAAAAACTCTTTTTAGGCAAAAAGATCAAGATATAATTGAATATATTCCTTGGCATGAAATTGTGTTGGTGGGCGAAGATCGGATTTTATTTGGCAAAACGCATGAACTGAATAGAAAGGAAGTGGAAGAATATGACTAAATGGCTTGTAGTAGGCACCGATCAACGTTTGCGCATTGCGAATGAACTATTGGTAAAATCAGGAATTGACAGTGAGTATATATGTTCTGATACGTTTGATGAACAGTTAAAGCAAACTTTGATAGATACAAAGCCTGATCATCTTCTACTTCCTTTGTTGATGATGGAACAAAGCATACCCGTAGACTATTTGAAAAAAGGCTCTTCTGTTTATTCCGGTAATACTTCAGCGAAATGGAGACAAGAGCTTGCTGAGAAAGGTATAACGCATACGAATTATCTAGAAAATGAGCAATTCATTTGGAGAAATGCTCAATTGACTGCAGAAGCATTCGTTCATGTCTTTTATGAACATACCAAACGACAGATTGCAGGTAAGCATTTTTATATTGCTGGATTTGGCAGAGTAGGAAAAGCAATTGCCCATACATTGTATCAATTGCAGGCCACTGTCACCATCGTTGCACGTGCTGACGGACAATTGGCGGAAGCAGAGGTGTTTGGATATAACACTCTAAAACTCCATGATGCCACAACATTCACACATGGATACTTAGTTAACACTATTCCAGCTCCATGGCTCGATACAAATCAAAGCGGTACTGTTCATGTATTTGATGTCTCTTCAACACCTGGGTGCCTAAAGCATTCCAATTCCGCTGAATACTATACGATACACCTCAAATTGCCCGGGAAGCATTTTCCTGAGGATGCGGCTGCTGTATTAGTTGACGCGATTTTGAGAATAAGTATAGACGAAAGGGGAACTAAATGCTCAAAGGAAAACGAATCGGATTAGGCATCACTGCTTCACACTGCACATACGACCAACTGCTTCCGATGATCGCTTCGTTGCAAAAAGAGGGAGCGATTGTCGTTCCAATTATTACACATTCAGTTCTTCATGCTGCAACGCGTTTTGGTACAGGTGAAGAGTGGATTAAACGAATAGAAGAAGCGACAGGCGAGAAGGTAGTGACAAGTATTGTTGAAGCAGAACCATTCGGACCATCCAATCCGCTTGACTGCATGGTAATTTCACCGCTTACGGGTAATTCCATGAGTAGGTTAGCAAATGCTGCTACTGATTCACCTGTTTTGATGGCAGCTAAAGCAACATTGCGTAATGGTAAACCGGTAGTACTTGGTATTTCTACAAATGACGCACTAGGACTTAACGGAATGAATCTCATGAAGTTATTGAATATGAAACACGTCTTTTTTATTCCATTCGGTCAGGATGATTGCATAAAAAAACCGAACTCCTTAATATCGGATTTCTCATTATTACCTGCTACTGTTGCATCCGCGATAGAAAGTAAACAATTACAACCGTTACTAATAATTCATAATAATGCATGAAAATAGATTTTTAAATTCTTCAATATATGTTATAATTCGTTCAATCACAATTAACGAGACGAGGACATGACAATCTGTCCCTACTATTGCTTGTTAATAATTGAAAGGAAGATATAGATGAAGAGTGTTACTGTTGCAATTGTTGGCGCGACCGGAGCGGTAGGTACAAAAATACTTGAGAAATTGGTGGAACGTAATTTCCCTGCCACTTCCATTAAGTTACTAGCATCTAAACGTTCAGCGGGCAATGAAATCATAGCGGGTGGAAAAACGTACGTTGTACAAGAAACAACGCCGGAAGCTTTTGAAGGTATCGACATTGCATTCTTTAGTGCCGGTGGAAGTATTTCCGAGAAGTTTGCACAAGACGCAGTGAAAAGCGGAGCGGTTGTAATTGATAACACAAGCGCATTCCGCATGGACCCTAATACGCCACTTGTCGTTCCAGAAGTGAATCCACAAGAGTTGAAAAACCATTCAGGAATCATTGCGAATCCAAATTGTTCTACCATTCAGATGGTAGCAGCGCTTAAGCCTATTAAAGATCAATATGGACTGAGCAAGCTCATCGTATCTACTTACCAGGCAGTCTCAGGTGCCGGTGTGGAAGCGATTGATGAACTAGCGGAACAAAGCAAGCAATTCACGGATCGTAGTGAAATTGAAGCAGAAGTATTACCATCCGCTTCTGCAAAACGTCATTATCCAATCGCATTCAATGCGATTCCACAAATTGATTCATTTGATGAGTCGGGCTATACATTGGAAGAACTGAAAATGATCAATGAAACAAAGAAAATATTCGGCGATCAAAACATGGCAGTAGCAGCAACGTGTGTCAGATTACCAGTTGTATCCGGACATTCAGAATCCGTTTACATTGAAATTGATCAAGACGACGTCACAGTGAAAGATATCCAGGCATTGATCGAAAATGCCCCAGGAATTGTCTTGCAAGATGATCCGGCTTCACAGCTCTATCCAATGCCACTTTATGCAGAGGATAAAGATGAAGTATTTGTAGGAAGAATCCGTAAAGATTTAGATAACAGCAAAGGATTCCACCTATGGATTGTATCGGATAACTTATTAAAAGGTGCTGCATTAAACTCCGTGCAAATCGCCGAGGCACTTATAAAATAAATTGTGTAAGTAGAATTAAGAATGATAACGAAAAGGAATGGTCAATGTGCAACTTGGAAATGTAGGGACAGCAATGGTCACTCCTTTTTCTCCTGACGGTACGATTGATTACGCCCAAACAACCAGCTTGCTTGAGCATTTGATCGCAAATGGGACAGATTCTGTCATCGTAAGCGGTACAACTGGTGAATCACCGACGCTAACTGTTACGGAGAAGAAGGAATTACTGGATTTTGTAGTAAAGGTTGTGAATAAGCGTATTCCAGTGATTGCAGGTACAGGGACAAACAATACTGCGGAATCCATAGAGCTGACTAAGGCTGCCGAGCGATCAGGGGCTGACGGAATCATGCTCGTGACACCTTATTATAATAAGCCAGACCAAAAAGGTATGTATGCACACTTTTCAAAAATTGCTAACGTTACAACATTGCCTGTATTGTTATATAATATTCCAAGTCGTTCCATCGTCAATTTGCTTCCAGAAACCGTTATTGCATTATCGAAAATCGATAATATTAAAGCAATCAAAGAAGCAAGTGGAAATTTGGAGCAGATGGCAGAAATCATTGAAGGAACCGCGGACGATTTTGAAGTGTACAGTGGTGACGACGGATTAACTTTGCCATTGCTTGCAATTGGCGGTAGAGGAATTATTTCAGTTTCTGCACACATAGTAGGAAATGAAATGCAAGAAATGATTCAAGCTTTCCAAAATGGCAACATAAAAGAAGCCGCGGAACTTCATCGTTCATTATTACCGGTATTCAGAGCATTGTTCTCGATGCCGAATCCTGTGCCTGTGAAATATGCGCTGGAAAAAGCAGGTGTACCAACAGGTGGCGTTCGTTTACCACTTGTGGCAATGGATGAAAATGAAGTCGCGATCATCGACGAAGCGCTTGAAAAATTTGAAAAAAGAACACGGATTCTGTAATAAATAAAAGCCGGACGACCATTCCGGCTTTTTTTGTTTGTACTGAACGCCTACTATCTCGTATAATGGTGTTTAGTCGTTGTGGGCGGGAATAGAATATAGGAGGAAACAATGTGACGAAAATACAAAATGAATTAATTAGAGTGATTCCACTAGGTGGAGTAGGGGAAATTGGAAAGTCTATGTATGTCGTTGAAATCGACGACGAACTATTTGTTATGGATTCGGGGTTAATGTTCCCAGAAACGGAAATGCTAGGTATTGACTTTGTAATACCTGACATGACGTATCTTGAAGAGAATAAAGATCGGATCAAAGGAATATTCTTAACTCATGGTCATGAAGATGCAATTGGGTCTATTGCGTATTTATTACAGAAAGTACAAGCTCCTGTCTACGGTACAAAGTTGACATTGGCTTTGGCGAAAGAACATTTGAAAAAAATGCCGGCACCATCTAATGTCCGCTTCTTCGAAGTGACAAGCAAAAGCCGAATGAACTTCAAGCGTACGCATGTGACATTCTTTTACACAACGCATAGTATTCCGGATTCTTTAGGAATTGTCTTCCATACAAGTGAAGGTGCAATCGTCAATACAGGGGAATTCAAATTCGACCAAGCAGCAAAAGGCAAATATCGCCCTGATATTGCGAAAATGGCTACACTTGGTGAAGAAGGAGTCTTTATCTTGATGTCCGACTCTACAGAAGCAGAGCGTCCAGGTTATACGACATCTGAGTCTGTAATCGAAAAACGTCTTTTTAAAACATTCCACGAAGCACAAGGAAGAATTTTAGTAGCGTTGTATGCATCAAACTTCATTCGTATTCAGCAAGTACTAGATCAGGCAGCAGCACAGAAAAAGAAAGTTGCAGTTGTTGGTAAAAGTTTAGAAAGCTACTTTGAGGTCGGGTTAAAATTAGGTTATTTACAAGTGGAAGAAGATATTGTAATTCCAGTTAAAGACATGGAGCGCTATGATGATCAGGATATCGTAATCATTGTAACAGGTAACCAAGGTGAGCCACTAGAAGCATTGGAAAAAATCGTCCGTAAACATCATAGAGAAATTAATATCAAAAGTTCAGATACGGTCTTGATTACATTCACGCCGTCACCCGTTATGGAAATTTCCATGTACAAGATGATGAATGAATTAGCAAAGGCTGGAGCGACTGTACTGACGTCCACACGAAATGTACACGTCTCCGGTCACGGTTCTGCTGAAGATTTGAAAATGATGTTAAACTTAATGCGACCTCAATATTTTATTCCGATTCAAGGGGAATATCGTATGCTGATTGCACACTCCAAGCTCGCTCAAGAAGTTGGTCTACCTAAGAGCCGTATCTTCATTGCGGATAAAGGCGACATTGTTGAATTCAAGAATGAAAAGCTTCGCATGGCGGGTAGAGTCCAGGCTGGTAACGTCTTGATCGATGGTATTGGTGTAGGAGATGTAGGAAACATCGTGTTGCGTGACCGTAAGCTGTTATCGCAGGACGGGATCTTTACAGTCGTGGTGACATTGAACAGAAAGCAAAAACGAATCGCTGCAGGTCCTGAAGTCGTCTCACGAGGGTTTGTCTATGTACGTGAGTCAGAGGAATTATTTGAAGAAGCGACAAAACTGATTACTAAAATTGTCGAGAAGTACGTGAATAAAGAAACATTTGAATGGACAAACATTAAACAAGAGATCCGTGAGACATTGAGTTCGTATTTATATCAGCAAACAAAACGTCGCCCGATGATTATCCCAATTATCATGGAATACTGATCCATATTGTTTGTTGACTAATTAAAGAACAATTGGATTTCCATGCCTTTATGGCTGGAAATCTTTTTTTCAGAAAGGGGGTTAGCAAATGGCGAAGAAACGTGCTAAAAAGAGAGCACCAGCGAAGAAAAGACAACAGAAAAAACAGCAAAGTCAAATGCAACCGCTCTGGTTTGAAATTTTAGGGGTCATTTTAATCGGTATCGCAATTATCATGATCTTTGAATACGGCGTAATCGGTCGAGGGTTATCGGCTTTCTCTAGATTCTTATTTGGTAATTGGTATGTTGCATTGCCATTTTTGATTATTGTGCAAGCATTGATTTTCATGATCAAGAGACAAATCGGCGGATATAAGCACCGAATCGTCATCGGTTGTTTATTCATTTTAGGTAGTATGCTGTTGTTCAGTCATGTTCATTTATTTCAGACATTGTATGAAAGCAAGGTTCTGATGTCAAATTCCGCACTGAAGGAAACATGGAAAGTTCTCATCACCAATGATGGTATACATGACCAAACGGGGACGCTAGGTGGCGGTATGATAGGCGCTGTACTATTCGCGATGTTTTATTCACTGGTTGATTCATCAGGCGCTACAGTGGCTGGTGTATTGTTACTGCTCATTGGCATGATCTTATTGACGGGAAAGGCTTTGATTCCCATCTTGGTCGAACAAACACCTATCTTGATGAATAGTATCAAGAACAAATGGATGGCGAGAGAAAAGAAACCTGTCAAGTCACCTGAAGAAAAACGTAAAGAAAGTGCGCGCAGTAATAGAAAGAGTAAGCCAAAACTAGTAAACACTGCTGAAATGGAATCAGTACAAGAACATCCAGAACCGGTCAGTGAACCAATTATCTCTAGCTTCACGGCAAAAATCGAACAGGCTGTACAACCAGAAGTTGTACAAGAAAGGGAATCGATAGATAAAGTAGACACAACCCTTGATCCTAAAGATCCTACGGTTGATTATCCAGTAATGGGCGGAGAACAAGAAAACGAATCGTATATTTTGCCATCCACCAATCTATTGGAACCACCTGTAGCAAGTGATCAGTCTGGAGAATATAATTTAATTCAGGCAAACGCCAAGAAACTAGAGAAAACGTTCCTAAGCTTTGGCGTCAAAGCACGAGTGACACAAGTCCACTTAGGACCAGCAGTCACTAAATATGAAATCCTACCTGATACAGGTGTAAAAGTAAGTCGCATTGTTAGTTTGGCGGATGATATTGCATTGGCATTGGCAGCTAGTGGTATTCGTATTGAAGCACCAATCCCTGGTAAGTCAGCAGTTGGAATCGAAGTACCGAACAATGCAGTGGCGATGGTAAGTTTACGTGAAGTGTTGGAATCTAAAGAAAATAATTCTCATGAATCCAAGTTGCTAGTAGGTTTAGGCCGTGATGTGACAGGACAAGCCATGATGACAGAACTCAATAAAATGCCCCACGTATTAATTGCGGGTGCCACGGGCAGTGGTAAAAGTGTTTGTGTCAACGGCATCATTATGAGTATTATCATGCGGGCGAAACCACATGAAGTGAAAATGATGATGATCGATCCGAAAATGGTAGAGTTGAACGTATTTAATGGTATTCCACATTTGTTGGCGCCTGTCGTTACGGATCCGAGAAAAGCGGCGCAAGCGTTGCAACGTGTTGTATCGGAGATGGAGCGCAGATATGAGTTATTCTCCCATACCGGCACACGGAACATTGAAGGGTATAATAACCATATTGAACAGTGGAATGAAGAACATGATGAGAAACATCCTCGCATGCCATATATTGTTGTTATCGTCGATGAACTGGCAGACTTAATGATGGTGGCATCAAGTGACGTAGAAGATTCCATTACACGTCTCGCACAGATGGCGAGGGCCGCCGGGATTCACTTAATTATCGCTACTCAACGACCAAGTGTTGATGTCATTACAGGAATCATTAAGGCAAACATTCCGTCACGAATTGCATTTGCTGTCTCTTCAGCCATCGATTCTCGAACTATTTTGGACGGTGGCGGTGCCGAGAAGTTATTGGGACGGGGAGATATGTTATTCCTGCCTGCGGGCGCTTCAAAACCTACGCGTATTCAAGGCGCATTTGTCTCGGATGAAGAGGTCGAAGCTGTAGTAGATTTTGTTATCGAACAGCAAAAAGCTCAGTATCAAGAAGAGATGATTCCGACGGAGGTTGAAGTATTAGCACCCCATGAAGAAACCGATGAGTTATATGATGAAGCGGTACAAATGGTAGTGGAGATGCAAACCGCGTCCGTATCGATGATCCAGCGTCGTTTCCGAGTCGGTTATGCTAGAGCTGCACGTATAGTGGATCAAATGGAAGCACGGGGTGTGGTTGGGCCGCCTGAAGGCAGTAAGCCAAGACATGTACTACTCAATAAATCTGAGCTGGAAATGTAAGTCTTCTTTCGTTCTTATTTTGATAAGTCAAAGTTATTCGTGATTTTGGCTAGATATTTCCTTCTACCTAAGTAAATGTTATAGTGAAGGCAGAAGGAAATTATCATTGCAGGCTATTGAAATAGAGTCCGTCATCCGATATTTAGTAGAACCGAAAGCGCTACCATGTAATGTAACTTCATCACTGTTATCATGAACATCATATACGGGCGGGGTAAAAAATTCCCGAATATTTCACTAACAATATTCAGTTTTCAAGTAAAAAGTAATGTCGATAGGGGTATAAGACGTACAACGTCCTAACATAATACCAAAATTAGCCAGGGGAGGTCATTATTGATGAAAAAAAGAAAATTTGGTCTAGCGATGTCTTTAGTGTTAGCCGCAGGTACAATGTTAGCAGCATGTGGCTCTGACGATAAAGGCAAAAACAATGCGGGTGAAAAGCCGGCAACAGGGGACAACGGTGAGAAAAGCGAATTTTCAATTGCTATGGTAACTGATGTTGGAGGAATTGATGATAAATCATTCAACCAATCTGCATGGAAAGGCGTTAAAGAGTTTGGAGAAGAACAAGGATGGGAAAAGGGGACTGGCGGCTACGATTACCTTCAGTCAACTGGCCCAGAAGATTATACAACAAACCTTAACAACTTGGCTCGTCGTGACTTTAACCTCATTTACGGAGTAGGTTTCTTAATGGAAGATGCAATTGAAGATATTGCAGCGCAACAAAAAGATACTCAGTTCTCAATTATTGATGGTGAAGTAGATGCTCCAAACGTAGCTAGCATCCTCTTTAAAGAACAAGAAGGCGGATACTTAGCTGGTGTCGCAGCTGGATTAATGACAAAATCAAATAAGATTGGTTTCATTGGTGGCATGGACAATCCTGTAATCGAGCGTTTTGAAGCTGGATTCCTTGAAGGTGTCAAATCAGTTAAGCCTGAAATCAAAGTAGATTCAAAATATGTAGGTGCATTTGATAAAGCAGAACTTGGTAAAGCTGAGGCGGGCCGTATGTATTCTTCAGGCGTAGACATTATTTTCCACGCTGCAGGCGGAACAGGTAACGGTGTATTCTCAGAAGCGAAAGAACGTAAGCAAGCAGATAAAGATGCATACGTTTGGGTAATCGGTGTTGACTCTGACCAGTATGAAGAAGGAAAAGTGGGAGATGCCAACGTTACACTTACATCTATGTTGAAGCGTGTAGACGTAGCAGTTAAAGACATTGCTGATTTATCGATGGCTGGTAACTTCCCTGGTGGTGAAACAAAAGTCTACGGCCTTTCAGATAATGGTTTAGGTCTTGCTGATTCACGTGGCGCTATTCCACAGGACGTTTTGGATCAAATTGATGAACATGCACAAAAGATTGCAAATGGTGAAATTGAAGTACCAGAGTTTGTAGAAAAGAAGAAATAAGGTCATTAAATAACTGAAGGCCGATTTAATATCCGGCCTTCATTTCATTGAGTTAATAAAATAAAGGCTCCTTGATATTTGTTCTGGAACTTTTATTTTATTAATTTTTAAGATTAATAAAATAAAATATCGGCAGGCTACTTATAAAAAATGGCAAAGCTTTCAACTTTTCATATAGGGGCTTTATCACGTATTATTAAAGATAAGAGTTGTGCTACTTAATTCTATTGAATTCAATTATAGGCAAGGAAGTGATGGGGATGAATTATGTAATTGAGATGCTAGATGTTTCAAAAAGGTTTGGAAATTTCTATGCAAATGATCATATTACATTACAACTGGAGAAAGGCGAAATTCACGCATTGCTGGGTGAAAACGGTGCGGGGAAATCTACCTTAATGAATGTGTTGTTTGGTTTGTATCAACCGGATGGTGGAGAAATCCGTGTCCGTGGCGAAAATGTAGCAATCACTGATCCGAACGTGGCGAACGATCTCGGAATTGGGATGGTGCATCAACACTTTATGTTGGTGGAGAATTTAACTGTAACCGAAAACATTATTTTAGGTAGTGAGCCAACTAAATCTGGAGTTATTAACATTAAGGATTCTGCAAAAAAAGTTGCAGAAATTTCTAGGATGTATGGTCTCGATGTGGATCCTTACGCCAAAATCGAGGATATTTCAGTTGGTATGCAACAACGTGTCGAAATTCTTAAGACACTTTATCGTGGAGCAGATATTCTAATATTTGATGAACCTACTGCATCACTAACGCCTCAGGAAATTGATGAATTATTGAATATCATGAAAAAGCTCGTAGCAGAAGGAAAATCCATCATCTTGATCACCCATAAACTGGCGGAAATCATGAACGTCTCAGACAAAGTTACTGTCATCCGCAAAGGTAAAGGAATTGGTACTGTTATTACATCGGAAACGAATCCCGAAGAGTTGGCGACGTTGATGGTAGGACGTCAAGTCACATTTAAAACAGAAAAAGGTCCATCCCAACCGACTGAAGAAGTATTGAAGATAGAAAATCTTCAAGTGAATGACTATCGTGGTGTTGCTAAATTAAAAGGCCTTAACCTTTCAGTACGACGCGGTGAAATTGTTGGGATTGCTGGCATTGATGGTAACGGTCAATCGGAGTTAATCGAAGCAATCACGGGCTTAACTAAAGTGAAGAGCGGTAAGATTTTTATCAATGATGAAGATGTCACAAATAAAAAACCGCGAAAAATCACCGAAACCGGTATTGGACATATTCCGCAAGACCGCCACAAGCATGGACTTATATTAGACTTTTCGGTAGCGTATAATAGCGCGTTGCAATCGTATTATCATGAACCATTATCTAAAGGCGGAATCATGAATTATAAAGAGATCAATGAAAGAGCAGGAGAACTGATCAAAGAGTATGATGTCAGAACCCAAGGAGCACACGAATTAGCGAGGGCGTTATCCGGAGGAAATCAGCAAAAGCTCATCATCGGACGGGAAATTATGAGAAATCCGGATTTACTAATTGCCGCATTACCTACACGTGGTTTGGATGTGGGAGCAATCGAGTTTATTCATCGCCGTTTGATTGAACAACGTGATAAGGGAAAAGCAGTTTTACTCATTACGTTTGAGTTAGATGAAGTCATGAACGTTTCTGATAAAATCGCCGTTATTTATGATGGGACTATTGTAGGTACCGTAATACCTCAAGAGACAACGGAACAAGCCCTAGGATTAATGATGGCAGGTCATTCAAAAGATGTTGCTGAGAAAAAGGTGCTAGCCGCTGAGAAAGATGGTGATGAACATCATGTCGAATAGAATGATCAATATACTTGTCCCAATAATTTCGATCCTTCTAGGACTCTTAGTAGGCGCTGTCGTGATGTTGATCAGTGACTATAATCCAATCACAGGCTATATAGCATTATGGAATGGTATTTTTGGTGATTCTTATGCAATTGGTGAAACCATTCGTCAAATTAGTCCATACATACTTGCCGGACTTGCAGTGGCATTTGCATTCAGAACTGGACTTTTCAATATTGGTGTTGAAGGACAATTGATCGTTGGCTGGTTTGCTGCAGCTTATGTAGGGATGGCATTCGATCTACCAAAAATTATTCATTTACCTTTCGCACTGATAGCAGCAGCTGCCGCTGGAGCGCTGTGGGGGCTTGTGCCGGGTATTTTAAAGGCGACATTGAAAGTGCATGAGGTTATTGTCACCATCATGATGAACTATATTGCCTTACACGTGGTGAACGCATTAATTAAAACACTCTCCGGTGGTGGATTCAAATTGGAGCGTATCCATCAATCGGCTTCGCTTCGGTCAGAGTTCTTATCTAATCTAACGGACTATTCTACATTGCACTACGGAATATTCGTAGCATTGGCTATGGTTGTTGTCATGTGGTTCATTTTAGAGAAAACAAAGACTGGATTTGAGTTAAAGTCTGTTGGATATAACGATAATGCTGCTCGCTATGCGGGTATGAGCGCAAACAAGAATATTGTTTTTGCAATGGTCATTTCGGGTGCTTTTGCTGGACTTGGAGGCGCAATGGAGGCGCTTGGTACGTTTGGTAATATGTCCTCCATGGGTGGCTTTACAGGAATCGGTTTTGATGGAATCGCCGTAGCCTTGCTTGGTGCGAATACGCCACTTGGTGTCATCTTCGGAGCCACATTATTCGGCTCATTGAAATATGGTGCGAATAATATGCCGAACGAAGCAGGAATTCCAGTAGAAATTGTTTCAATTATTATAGCATTGGTGATTTTCTTTGTTGCCTGTGGATACATCATCCGTGTAGGACTCATACGTTTGCGTAATAAGAAGGAGGAGAAGTAACATGTTAGATGTATTATACTTTATCATACCTATAACAATTGCTTCTGCAGCTCCTCTTATTTTCACAGCAATTGGCGGTGTATTCTCTGAACGATCCGGAGTGATCAATATCGGATTGGAAGGCCTTATGATTATGGGGGCATTCATTGGTATCTTATTCAACTTGTTTTTTGCGGATACCTTTGGCGCCTGGACACCTTGGATTGCGTTACTTGTGGCAATGCTCGTTTCAGCTCTATTTGCAACACTTCACGCTGTAGCGTCTATCTCGTTCCGGGCGGATCAAGTAGTGTCAGGTGTTGCAATTAACATGTTAGGTCTGGCTATCGCATTATTTTCGGTAAAAATGATTTTCGGCAAAGGTCAAACAGATTTTATTCAACAAAAAATCCCGAGATTCAACGTGCCGTTTTTAGAAGATATTCCAATCATTGGCCCCATGTTCTTTAAGTTAGTTTATGGCTCTTCAATTATGGCGATCGTCGTAGCGTTTATCGCATGGTTTGTTATTTATAAGACACCATTTGGTTTGCGTCTTCGCTCAGTAGGAGAACATCCGATGGCGGCAGACACAATGGGCATCAAAGTAACAAAAATCCGCTATATTGCAGTACTAATTTCTGGCGGCCTAGCTGGAATTGGTGGGGCAGTTTATTCACAGACCATCACGAATGATTTCGGGCATGCAACAATTAATGGACAAGGATTTATGGCTTTAGCAGCAATGATCTTTGGGAAATGGCATCCACTGGGAGCTTTAGGTGCTGCGCTATTCTTCGGATTCGCGCAGGCGCTAGCAATCAGTTCTTCCAGTATTAAGTTACTAGCAGATATCCCATCAGTATACTTCCATATATTCCCTTACGTTTTAACTATCCTAGCTCTTGCTGGATTCCTTGGAAAAGCGAAAGCACCAAAAGCACTTGGTAAACCTTACGTTAAAGGAAATAGATAAATGTTAGAAAAGCTATCTGGAGATACGAATTCTTCAGGTAGCTTTTCTAAGGTTGTAGGAAAATTACTCGGAATTTCTTTCAACTTCCGTTTCAGTCTTAGCTAAACACGATCTTCAGTGCGCGAAAGTTGTATCATTTTCCAAATGACAGGCTAAAATGTATAGTGAGACTAGGAATACATATAATAAGGTAAACGAGGTGTTTGTATGTTCAATAAAACAAAATTACAAAATGGTGTACATTTGTATATACGTAAAACGGAACAGTTTAAAACAGTTAATGTGACAATTAAGTGGAAAGCACCACTGGATCAAAAGAAAGCCTCTGAACGTGCGGTGTTGGCGAATGTAATGGAGGATTCAACGAAGCAGTATCCAACAGTAGGTTCCATGCGCAAGGCGCTTGACGAGTTATACGGTACGGTATTATTTACGGACGTCTCCAAGAGAAGTTCTCAACACATGGTTTCACTTTATACGGAATGTGTAAATGATGAATTTTTTGCAGGGGAAGATATCTTTAAACAGTTATGGCAATTGATTCGTTCTGTAGTGTTTGATCCGAATGTATCGAATAAAGCATTTGATCCTGACGTTACAGAAAGGGAAAAACGTAATGTCCGTGATCGGATTCGTTCTATTTATGACGACAAAACACGTTTTGCACAGAAACGTATGCTTGAAATCATGAGACCAGATCACCCAGCATCCATTTCGGCTTATGGTACAGAAACTGCGGTGTCGGAAATTACTAATGAAAGTCTTTATGCTACATACGAAGATATGATGAATAATGATTTGATTGATATTTATGTAGTAGGCGATATAGATGAAAATGATATCATTAAGCAAATTAAGCAGTTCCTACCGTTTGCGGCTAGAGATGCAGTGAAACAAAATGAATTACCGGATGTGAAAGTGTCAGATTCCGTGAATACAGTGAGAGAAAAACAAGACATGAAACAAGGTAAACTTCATCTTGGTTTCCATACACCGGTATCTTTCCATCATCCGGATTACCATAAGATGCAAGTAACCAATGGGGTTTTCGGAGGCTTTGCCCACAGTAAACTATTCATGAATGTGCGAGAAAAGGAAAGTATGGCATACTATGCGAATAGTGCATTTGCTTCGCATTACGGTATCGTCTACGTCACAGCAGGTATTGATGCGGACTTGGAAGAAAAAGCTGTCAAGCTAATTCTTGAGCAACTTACGGCATTACAAAATGGTGAAAGTACAGAAGTTGAGTTAAGTCAGACAGTCGCACTTCTAGAAAACAGTATCTTGAGTGCAAACGATTCGGCCCGCAGTCAGATTGAAATTTTTGATCAATATAAAGAATTAGACGAGAACTTCTCGGCTGAACGATTAATCGAAAAGTGGGAATCGGTCACATTGGAAGACGTAAAGGAGATGGCAAAGACCATTCAATTGGAAATTGTGTATTTGCTGTCAGGTAAGGAGGATGTTTCCGAATGAAAGAAGTAAATTTTGATCAACTACAAGAGAAGATTTATACTGAAACACTTGATAATGGGTTGAAAGTGGTTATATTACCGAAACGTGGATTTTCTAAAACATTTGTAACGTTTACGACGAAATACGGGTCTATTGATCGTACGTTCAAACCACATGGCAAAGATGAACTTATTACAGTACCTGATGGGATTGCCCATTTTCTAGAGCACAAAATGTTTGAGAAAGAAGATGGAGATGTTTTTCAGAAGTTTAGTTTAAATGGTGCTTCTGCCAATGCTTATACAACATTTGGAAGAACGGCTTATCTTTTTTCTGCAACCAATAAACTAAAAGAAAACACCAAAATATTACTCGATTTTGTTCAACAACCATATTTCACCAAGCAAACTGTTGATAAAGAGAAAGGCATCATTGCCCAGGAAATTACCATGTATGACGACCAGCCTGACTGGCGCCTATATTTCGGCACAATTGAAAATCTCTATGAAAACCACCCAGTGAAGATTGACATTGCGGGAACTGTTGAGTCGATTCAGGACATCACAGCGGAACATTTATATACATGTTATGAGACGTTCTACCATCCGTCCAACATGTTACTGTTTATCGTCGGAGCAGTAAAGCCGGAGGAAATGATGGAATTTATCAAAGAGGATCAAGCAAAGAAATCATTCGATAAACCAGAGGCGATTGAACGCCAATTTCCGACCGAGTCAACAGAGGTTGATGTATCTGAACGTACATTGACGATGGACGTTTCAAAACCGAAATTGAATATCGGTATGAAATGTAACAAGGTAGATTTACAGGGGCAAGAGATGCTTGAAGCGGAATTGTCAGCAAACCTCGTATTAGATAGTCTATTCGGTCGCACGTCTGCATTTTATGAAAAAGCAAATGCGGAAGGCTTAGTTGATGAATCGTACTCATATGAATTTACCATGGAAGAAGGCTACGGTTTTGCGATGGTCGGTTCCGATACAGATGAGCCGGAGCGCTTAGAAAAACTGATTCGTCATACGATTAAAGACGCAAAATCAAATTGGCCTGTGCTTGAAGAAGATTTGAATAGAATGCGTAGGAAAAAAATTGGTCAATTTATGCGTTCATTGAATTCCATTGAATTTATCGCCAATCAATACACGCGATATGAATTTAACGAAATGAATTTATTCGATGTCGTACCGACTTTAGAGAAGTTATCGATGGATAAACTAAAAGAAGCATTTGCAATGTTTTCCGATGACAATAGCTATACAATCTTTAAAGTCATGCCACCGAAGACGCAATGAGTATGACGCGTTTCGCACTCGTTTTAGGGGCTTCCGGAGGAATTGGGGAAGTGATCTGCAAACAACTAGCAAAAGCGGGCTGGTCTTTGTATATGCACTATAATGCAAATGAAAACCAGCTCGATCTATTGCGTTATGAGTTAGAAGAGAATTATCCCAACCAGCAATTCCGTAGTGTGCAAGCTGATTTTAGAGTAGAATTAGCGGCAGAGAAATTGGCGGGTAGCATTCAAAGCGTTCAAGCAATTATTGTAGCCAACGGTCAGGCAGTTGTCAAACTGTTATCGGAGACAAGCGAACTGGAAATGTCGGAATTATGGCAAGTCCATGTGCAGAATCCGGCTCGTTTAATTGCACTGTTATCTGAAAAACTGCGCAAGCAAGATGTCTCCTATATTGTATTCATCGGATCGATATGGGGTAGTACAGGCGCAGCAGGTGAAGTAATGTATTCTGCAGTTAAAGGTGCCCAGCATGCCTTTGTCAAAGCATATGCAAAGGAATCCGCCTTTTCTGGCATACGGGTAAATGCAATTGCCCCAGGTTGGATCGACACCCGCATGAATCAAGAGTTTTCCGCGGAGGAACGTCAGATGGTGCTTGAACAAATTCCGCTTTTGTCAGTGGGGACACCGCAGGAAATAGCGAATATGGTCGAATTTATGTTGAGTGGCAAAGCAGATTATATGACAGGTGAAATAATTCAAATCAATGGTGGTTGGTATATGTAAAGCCTTTGGAGAAGGACAATGCCTGTTGTCCTTTTCTTTTTTTCTTTTATTCACTTTGGCTATCCGCTATTATAGAACTAAGTGCATACTTGTGCATTCTGGAAAAAGTATTTTTATGAAGGAGTGTGTTGAATGGGACAATGGTATGTCGAATATGAGTTGCAAGTCAATCGGCCTGGATTACTAGGAGATATTGCTTCCTTACTTGGTATGTTGCGTGTAGATATTGTGACGATTAATGGGGTAGATGGCAGATACCGTGGTATGCTCGTTCACACCGATCATGACCAGCAGATTAAACGTTTTGAGCTGATCGCTTCTACTATGGATGCGATTGTCATCCATAAGATCAGAGAACCTAAATTGCGTGATGTATTGGCTGTTCGGCATGGACATTATATTCAGCGCGGTACCGATGACCGGAGAACGTATCAGTTTATAAGAAGTGAGCTTGGAATCTTAGTGGACTTTTTAGCAGAGATCTTCAAACAAGATGGTCATAAACTAATCGGTGTCCGTGGAATGCCGCGCGTAGGAAAAACAGAATCCGTAGTAGCGGCGAGTGTTTGTGCCAATAAAAAATGGGTATTTTTATCTTCTACGATGATTAAACAAACAATTAGGACGAGTATGATGGGGGATGAATTCTCGGACGATAACATCTTCATACTTGATGGGATCGTGACACGAAAAACTTCCGACGAACGTCATATGCAATTAGTGCGTGAAATTATGGGCTTGCCGACAATTAAAGTGGTTGAGCATCCGGATATGTTTGTGAAACAATCCGAATATACAATTGAAGATTTTGATATTATCATAGAGTTGCGGACAACAGTAGACCAAGAAATTACTTATGAGATTTTAGAGAAAAATGATCCGCTATCCAACCGTAACCCTATGGGTGGCTTTAATATGTTTAATTGATTGAAATGAGTTAGGTGGGTGTTGAATTTGATCGGAATAGGTGCTCGCTTAAAAGAAGCGAGGATTTTAAAAGGATTGACTCTAGAAGATCTGCAAGACAGTACGAAAATCCAACAACGTTATCTGTCAGCAATTGAAAATGAGGATTTTCAAATTATTCCGGGTGCTTTTTACGTACGTGTTTTTATTAAAGAGTATGCGGAAGCGGTTGACTTGGATGCGGATGAAATTCTGAGTCTTTATCAGGATGAGTATGAACCAGCAGTGCAAGAAAAACAGGAAAAAGTTGTGCCGGCGACTATGCAACGTAGTGCGGTTTCAAAGCAGAGTGACCAATTAAAAGAAGCAATGCCAAAAATACTTGTAGCACTATTAATTATTATGATTTTTGTAATTGTTTATACTTTACTAAGAGACAAGGCAACAGATCCGGAGATAGGTAATGAATCAACAGAGCCCGGTTCTTCGGTAATAGCTGATCCACAAGGGGATTCAGGTGAAATTGGGCAATCTAAGCAACCATTTGAACACGCTTCTACTATAGGTGAAACGTCTACATTCAAATTATCAGACTCCGAAAATATCACAGTCGTTATCAAGACTACGGGGAGATCTTGGATTTCAGTAACGGATCAAGATGGCAACGAACGAATGCCGAAACCAAGTGGTGCCCGAGTAGTACAAGAAGGCGAAACAATCGAAATACAAGCGAACGATGCGGAAAGTTTGAGAATCCGAGTTGGTAATTACGAAAACGCGGAACTGACTGTTAATGGACAACGTGTAGATTACCCAACAGACCTTGTACCACAAAACATTGTGTTAAAAAAACCATAATAAAATAGTCATCTAAAAAGGTGGCTATTTTATTCTTTATAAATAGATTTTACCGTTAGAAAGGCGGACAAGTAATGAATTTACCAAATAAAATTACACTCTCTAGAGTATTTATGATCCCTGTCTTCATCCTGTTTCTTACAGTGGATTTTGGATGGGGAATGATTCGGCTAGGTGGAGTAGAAATGCCTGTTGAACATTTGGTGGGCGCGATTATCTTCATCATAGCTTCTACAACTGACTGGCTAGATGGATACTTAGCAAGGAAAAACAACTTAGTAACAAATATGGGGAAATTTTTGGATCCGTTAGCAGATAAGCTACTAGTCTCGGCTGCTTTTATTTTATTAGTGGAGATGGGGGCGGCTCCTGCATGGATAGTCATCGTTATCATTAGTAGAGAATTTGCGGTTACAGGATTACGTTTGATTTTAGCGGGTGGTGGGGAAGTAGTAGCAGCGAACCAGTTAGGTAAAATTAAAACAGTTACGCAACTACTAGCGATATCATTTCTTTTATTGCATAATATTTTCTTCGAAGTTATTGGTATTCCATTCGGAAACATCATGTTGTACATCGCATTAGTATTTACAGTATGGTCAGGTGTCGATTACTTTGTTAAAAATCGTAAAATTTTAGTGGAGTCAATGTGAGGAGTGGAGTGTATTCATGAAAGCAGAAATTATTGCGGTAGGATCTGAACTTCTTCTGGGACAAATCACGAATACCAACGCTAGGTTCATATCGGCTAAATTAGCTGAAGCTGGAATAGATGTATATTGCCACACGGTTGTAGGGGATAATCCTAAACGCTTGTCACAAGCCATTCAGTTAGCTCAGCAACGTGCAGACATCCTGATCTTTAGTGGCGGTCTCGGGCCGACAAAGGATGACTTAACAAAGCAAACTATTGCAAGTGAATTGGGTTGTACGCTTATATCTGATGACGATGCGATGAAAACGATCGAAGATTATTTTACCCGTGTGGGAAAAGTGATGACTGAAAATAATAAACAGCAAGCTCTTGTTTTAAAAGGTTCTACAGTATTGCCAAATCGAAATGGTATGGCACCAGGTATAGCGATAGGCAAAGACGGTAAGCAGTATATTTTGCTACCGGGGCCACCTCACGAAATGGAGCCCATGTTTGAACAAGAGGCGATTCCATACTTACTTGGTGTATACGGTAAACAAGATGTAATCTCTTCAAAGGTATTGAAGTTGCAAGGAATTGGCGAGTCGGAATTGGAAGTCCGTATCCAGTCTATTCTTGAGAAGCAGACCAATCCAACAATTGCACCACTTGCTTCACCGGGTATGGTTAACCTACGTATTACCGCAAAAGCCAAAACAGAAGAAGAAGCGCAGAAATTGATAGCACCTGTGGAACAGGAAATCCGTTCTATTGTAGGGGAGTTTATCTATGGTGTGGATGATGATACGCTGGCTTCCAAAACGACTGAATTATTGCTTCAAAATGACTGGACTATCTCTGCGGCAGAAAGCCTCACAACCGGAATGTTTATGGCGGAGCTTGGTTCAGAAGCGGGAATAGGCAATGCACTTAAAGGTGGCCTTGTGGTGTATAATAAAGAGATGAAGATTGAGCAATTGGGTATTCTACCATCATTACTTGATTACCATGGCATTGTCAGTGCAGAGTGTGCGGAATCGATGGCTGAAAGCGTTAGAGAAAGATTCACAACAACATTTGGAGTGAGTCTGACTGGCGCTGCAGGCCCTGAACCACATGATGGTCAACCAGCCGGTACAGTTTGGATTGGCATTGCAGCAGAAGGTGTGAAGACAACATCCTATAGACTTCAGCTGTCAGGTTCCCGTAATGTAAATCGTAAACGTTCTGTTCAATTTGCTTTACATTATCTCATTCAGACAATCAAAGAGAAGAAAGAACTGAAGTATTGAATTTTGCTATTGAATTAGCTAGCAAAAATTCATTCTTCCTAGCTTTTTACGCTTGTTTTTCAATTTCTATAACCAATTTATCGAATGCCCGTTCGTTTAATTCTTGTGTATTCTGTCGGGAAAAGGTATAATAAGAGTAGAAAAAGAGTTTGAGGAGGAATTGTAATTGAGCAATCGTAAAGCGGCATTAGATATGGCATTAAAACAAATAGAGAAACAATTCGGTAAAGGTTCTGTCATGAAAATGGGAGAAAAAACAGATCTTCAAATTGATACATCATCATCAGGTTCATTAGCTTTGGATGCAGCGCTAGGAATAGGCGGATATCCACGTGGACGAGTAATTGAAATATATGGACCGGAAAGTTCCGGTAAAACAACCGTTTCATTGCATGCAATTGCAGAAGTGCAAGCAAGCGGTGGTACTGCGGCATTTATTGATGCAGAACACGCACTAGATCCTGTCTATGCACAAAAGCTAGGTGTCAATATTGACGAGTTGCTATTATCACAGCCGGATACAGGTGAGCAAGCATTGGAAATTGCGGAGGCACTTGTTCGTTCAGGTGCTGTAGATATCGTGGTAGTGGACTCGGTAGCAGCACTTGTACCAAAAGCTGAAATCGAAGGCGAGATGGGTGACGCGCACGTTGGTTTGCAAGCTCGTTTGATGTCTCAAGCATTGCGTAAACTTTCTGGTGCTATTAATAAGTCAAATACTATTGCGGTCTTCATTAACCAGATTCGTGAAAAAGTAGGCGTCATGTTTGGTAATCCGGAAGTAACGCCAGGTGGACGAGCATTGAAGTTCTATGCGTCTGTTCGTCTGGAAGTACGTAGAGGTGAGGCGATCAAGCAAGCCAACGATATTATGGGGAATAAAACAAGGATTCGCGTCGTCAAAAACAAAGTAGCTCCACCTTTCCGTACAGCGGAAGTAGACATCATGTATGGTGAAGGGATTTCAAAAGAAGGTGAAATTCTAGATTTGGGATCTGAATTGGAAGTAGTCCAAAAGAGTGGTGCTTGGTATTCTTATGAAGGCGAGCGCTTAGGTCAAGGTCGTGAAAACGCAAAACAATTCTTGAAGGAAAACTTGAAAATGCGTGATGAAATTGCGTCCAAGATTCGTGAATCATACGGTTTGAATGCAACAAACTATGTGATTGCAGCCCATGATGAAGAAGACGAGCTTGATGATTTACTTACACTTTCAGAAGAGAAGTAAGTCGTATATGTTAGCAAAGCCGCCAATTTATTGGCGGTTTTTTTATAAAAATTATTCTTGTCGACCTGTTTAGATCATGAGCTTGGGAATGACATACTTTTTGCCTTTATGGAACTAAAATATTTTTTGAATGAATAAGTGAAATATAAAGTGGAAAGACTCTTGCAAACAAAACAAAAAGCATCTATAGGAATGAATTTTCCTTCATCATTCCTTGACACAATAAAAATACAACTATACAATTAAAGTGGCGTATTATATACGTCCTATATTTAACAAACCAATCAATTGTTTTTGGCGGTATGTTGATTTTAACTTAATTCAGCAAAATGAAAAGAATAAGTAAAAAGTAGTGACATCAATAGAAAATTAGTCCCGAAACAGCAGGTTTTCTACTACCCGTTGGATTAAGTTAAGCCTTAGGCGTTTTCACAGATCATCGGGACATTACCGGGAAGCTTCGGTAACTAGTAAAGTGAATGTATTCGCCGTGGCAAAATTGATTATACGAGCCGACTGAAAAGAAAAGAATAAGCAGGAGGAGGTGACCTCAATGGGTATTGAAATACTCATCTCCGTTTTGCTAAGTCTCATCGTCGGTGCAGTTGTTAGCTTTTTTATATTGAAAAATGTGAATGATTCAAAAGTAACTGGTGCCAAACATACTGCCAACCAACTCGTCGAAGAGGCGAAGCGTGAAGCGGAGTCAGTAAAGAAAGAGGCACTGTTAGAAGCGAAAGATGAAACTCACGAACTGCGGATTGAAGCAGAAACAGAAGTCCGTGAGAGAAGGACGGAATTACAGAAACAGGAAAACCGTCTCTTACAGCGTGAAGAAAACCTTGATCGCAAGGATGATGCGCTCAATAAAAGAGAAGCAGGTCTAGAGCGCAAAGAAGATGCGCTATTAGAAAGACAACAGCATATTGAAGAGATGGAACGCAAAGCGGAACAACTCGTTACTACACAGAAGACCGAATTGGAAAGAATTTCTTCTTTAACAAAAGATGAGGCAAAGCGAATCATCTTGGAAGATGTAGAAGAAGAGCTTTCTACGGATATTGCTGTTATGACAAAAGAATCTGAGCAACGGGCTAAAGAGGAATCTGAGCGTAAAGCACGTGAAATTCTATCACTGGCATTGCAACGATTTGCGGCAGATCATGTGGCAGAAACTACAGTTTCCGTTGTTAATTTGCCGAATGATGAGATGAAAGGTCGCATCATTGGTCGTGAAGGACGAAATATTCGTACACTTGAGACGCTAACAGGCATTGATTTGATTATTGACGATACGCCAGAAGCCGTTATTCTGTCTGGTTTTGATCCAGTTCGAAGAGAAACGGCAAGATTGGCCTTGGAGAAATTGGTTCAGGATGGACGAATTCATCCTGCACGTATCGAAGAAATGGTCGACAAATCCAGAAGAGAAGTGGACGAGTTAATCCGGGAAAAAGGAGAACAAACTACATTTGATGTAGGTGTCCACAACTTGCATCCAGATATGATTAAAATTCTTGGTCGTTTGCACTTCCGTACGAGTTACGGACAGAACGTCTTGAAACACTCTATTGAAGTAGCCTATTTAACAGGTTTACTGGCAGCAGAGCTTGGCGAAGACGTAACACTTGCTAGACGTGCTGGTTTACTACATGATATCGGTAAAGCGATTGACCATGAAGTGGAAGGCAGTCACGTGCAGATCGGTAAAGAGTTGGCAGTGAAATATAAGGAACATCCAGTTGTTATTAACAGTATAGCTTCCCATCACGGTGATGAAGAGGCTACCTCTGTTATTGCAGTGCTTGTAGCTGCGGCAGATGCATTATCTGCAGCAAGACCAGGTGCTCGCAGTGAAACATTGGAAAACTATATTAAACGTCTGCAAAAGCTCGAAGAAATTTCGGAATCATACGAAGGTGTGGAGAAATCATTTGCCATTCAGGCTGGACGGGAAGTACGAATCATTGTTCGTCCTGAACAGATTGATGATATTACCGCACATCGCTTAGCGCGTGATATACGAAAACAAATCGAGGAAGAATTAAACTACCCAGGGCATATCAAAGTGACGGTCATACGGGAGACCCGCGCAGTAGAGTATGCAAAATAATACCTAACACAAAACAGCTTCCGATTCGTTTGGAAGCTGTTTTCATTTTGGAAAGAGGTTATTACAAATGAAAGTACTATTTATTGGAGATATTGTAGGATCTATGGGAAGAGAAATGGTAATGGATTATGTATCGCGTTTGAAGCGAAAATATCAAGCGGACGTAATTATTGCGAATGGTGAAAATGCAGCTTCAGGCAGAGGGATTACAAAATCCATTTATCATGATTTATTGCATTCGGGAGTAGATGTCATTACGATGGGAAACCATACATGGGATCAACGTGAAATTTATGATTTCATTGACGAAGTGGATTACTTGATTCGTCCTGCCAACTTCTCAGAACAAGCACCTGGTAAAGGCATGACGTCCATTACGAAAAATGGGGTTACACTATCCGTAATTAATTTACATGGTCGCACATTTTTACCGCCACATGATGACCCATTTGCTAAAGCAGATGAACTAGTAGAAGAAGCCTTGCAAACATCACCATTGGTTTTTGTAGACTTTCATGCAGAAGCAACAAGTGAAAAGATTGCAATGGGATGGCACTTGGACGGAAAAGTATCTGTCGTTGTGGGGACACATACACATGTCCAAACTGCAGACGAACGAATTTTGCCAGGGGGTACTGCATATTTAACAGATGCAGGGATGACCGGCCCGTATGATGAAATTTTAGGAATGAAAAAAGAGGATGTATTGTACCGCTTCTATACCAACTTGCCAACCCGCTTTGAAGTACCGAAAAGTGGAAGACCACAGCTAAACGGCATGTTTGTGGAATTGGATGACAAAACCGGTAAAGCGCTCAAGATTGAAAGAATCCGAATTAACGAAGATCATCCGTTCAAAAACTAATTATCTAGGTGTCTAAATCCTCCTTGCCTATCATAGGATGTCGTATGGAATATACGCGTTCCATAGACATTGCAAAATAAGGAGGAAATATCGTGAGTCCCTTGAAAGTATCATCTCGCTCAAATCCGAACTCAGTAGCAGGAGCATTGGTTGCAGTTATCCGTGAACAAGGCTTTGCCGAGATCCAAGCGGTCGGTGCTGGTGCATTAAATCAAGCAGTAAAAGCAATTGCTATCGCAAGAGGATTCGTAGCACCAAGTGGAGGCGATCTAGTTTGCGCACCTGCCTTTACCGATATCGAAATCAACGGAGAAGCTAGAACAGCGCTCAAACTTTTCGTTGAAAAAAAGGAACGTAAGTAGAATACAAAAGACCACGAATCCATCTGTGGTCTTTTTTTCATGACAAACCAGCGACATTTTATCCGCTTTGCTGTCATATCATACAAAAGTTCAGTATAATAACATCAGGTATGCTTATTTCCCGATAAGTAATAGAAAGGGGCTTCTGCAATGAATGAAGAACAGCGCTTGCAAGCTGGACTCGTAACAAATGACAAATCGAAACGAGACATTATAGAAAAAGACTATAGCAAATATTTCGAGTCTGTGTATAGCGGGCCTTCTCTAAAAGACGCAAAAAAACGCGGGAAAGAAGAAGTGGAATATCACGATAACTTTCAAATAGATCAGCGCTTTAAAGGAATGGGACAAGGTCGTAAATTCTTTATTCGAACATTTGGTTGTCAAATGAACGAACATGATACGGAAGTAATAGCTGGTATTCTCATGGCATTAGGATATGATGCTACTGAAAATGTAAAAGAAGCTGATGTCATACTACTCAATACATGTGCAATCCGTGAAAATGCGGAAAACAAAGTGTTTGGAGAATTAGGGCATTATAAACCACTCAAACTGACAAACCCAGACTTACTAATCGGAGTATGTGGCTGCATGTCACAAGAAGAATCTGTTGTAAATAAAATCTTAAAAACGTATGATCAAGTGGATTTGATTTTCGGAACACATAACATCCATCGCTTGCCAAATATCTTACATGAAGCGTATATGTCTAAAGAGATGGTCATTGAAGTGTGGTCCAAAGAAGGCGACGTGATCGAGGATTTGCCAAAAGTCCGTCACGGTAAGATTAAAGCATGGGTGAATATCATGTATGGATGCGATAAGTTCTGTACGTACTGTATCGTGCCATATACGCGCGGTAAAGAGCGTAGCAGACGCCCAGCAGATATCATTCAAGAAGTTCGCCAATTAGCCGCACAAGGGTATAAAGAAGTTACCTTACTAGGGCAAAATGTAAATGCATACGGAAAAGATTTCGGTGATATTACGTATCGTCTAGGTGATCTGATGGATGAGTTACGGTTAATTGATATCCCAAGAATTCGCTTTACTACAAGTCATCCTCGCGACTTCGACGACCATTTGATTGAAGTCCTAGCAAAGGGTGGGAACTTGGTAGATCATATTCATTTGCCTGTACAATCGGGCTCATCTGAAATGCTGAAGATTATGGCTCGTAAATACACGCGGGAAAGTTATTTGGAACTGGTGGATAAAATTAGAACCGCAATACCTAATCTATCACTCACAACGGATATTATCGTAGGCTTCCCAAATGAAACAGAAGAACAATTTCAGGAAACGATGTCTCTGTATCGTGAAGTTGGTTTTGATATGGCGTTTACATACATTTATTCACCACGCGAAGGTACGCCAGCAGCTAAGATGCAAGATAATATACCAATGGAAGTGAAGAAGGAACGCCTGCAACGTCTTAACAAGCTAGTGAACGATATGTCTGCTGAAGCAATGAAGCCTTACGAAGGACAAATTGTTAAAGTGCTAGTTGAAGGGGAAAGTAAAAGAAATCCCGATGTACTTGCGGGCTATACAGAAAAAAGTAAACTAGTGAATTTTGTAGCGCCGCGTTCTGTAATTGGTGAAATTGTAGAAGTTCGTATTAAAGAAGCAAAATCTTGGTCACTCAATGGTGAATTCATTGGAGTAGTCCGACAAGAAAAGGTGATGGGATAATGGAGAAGAAGTTTACGAAAGACGAAATTATAGAAAAAGCACGCGATTTGGCACATATGTTGGCAAACACGGAAGAAGTAGAGTTTTATAAACGTGCAGAAGCGCAAATCAATGAAAACCAAAAAGTACGTGAAAAAATTGCTAGTATGAAATCTCTTCAAACCCAAGCAGTGAATTTCCAAAACTACGAAAAAGAACGAGCGTTAAAAGCGATTGAAAAGAAAATCGAACAAGTTCAAGGTGAAATTGATGCGATTCCATTGGTACAAGAATTTAAACAGTCACAAGATGAAGTGAATAACTTGCTTCAATTGGTTTCGAATACGATTGCAAACAGCGTGACGGATGAGATTATCGAGTCTACTGGCGGCGATCTATTACGTGGAGAAACAGGATCATACGTAGAGAATACTCAAAAAAAATCACTTTCTTAAATAAAAAATCGGTTAAGGATAAAATTCCTTGCCGATTTTTTTCAATTTCTGGGCAGCTGTTGCATAGGATGGATAGAAGCCAAAGAAGGAGGAAGAAAACTGAAAAACTTACGACAAATTGTAACGAAAGCTGTTATTGCCAAAGGGAAGCATCGATCGGAAACAACTGAGCTGCTGAAGCCACCTAATCGTCCTTCCAGCATATTGGGTTGCTGGGTGATCAATCACACGCAACAAGCAAAGAAAGTCGGCTCGCATGTGGAAGTAACAGGTAGTTTTGATGTCAATGTTTGGTACTCACATCATGATCATTCCAAAACGTCCGTCTTTACTGAATCGATTCCTTATAAGGATAAAATCGCATTGCATTACCGCGATGAGCCGACATCTGCTAAAGAAGAAACGATTGTCACGGTATTACAGCATCCGAATTGTACAGAGGCAAGTATTTCTGAATGTGGTCAAAACTTCTCAATTTCCATTGAAAGAGAATTATTGGTTGAGATGATTGGTGAAACAAAAGTCTCTGTAACCATCCATCCTCATCCATATGATGAGGATTGGCCGATACTAGAATCAGAATCTTCGTCTATTGTGATGGAGGAAAAAAAGAATAATGAAGTGCCGAATAAAGAGAGACCACACCAACCGCCACAACGTAAAGATTCACCATTCTAAAAGCCGGGTATTCACCGGCTTTTTTTATTTGTTTTTTTACGTTGAGTAGAAGAATATGATGCAGGTCAAGTGAGTTTTGTAACAATAAATGTAGTCTATAGATAGGAGGAGATCCTATGGTAAAGATAAAATGGCTTACACTTCTATCTGTCTTGATACTGCTGACAGGATGCGCGAAAGGAAATGAAATTCAAACTCTTACTGCTCCTTCACCCGAACAGACATTAATGGCGAATGAGCAAGGTCTGACATTCCTAATGGTAGAACATCAATACGAGGAAGGAACGCCGTTGTTCCGCACGATATTAAAGAATGACAGTCAAACCATTTATGAGTATGGTGAATACTATCAAATAGAAGTACGGAAAAATGACAAATGGTACACTCTGACACATTCTGATTCCGTATTCTATGAAGATTCTAAATTTACTAATTTGGGTAAATTGCTTGCGCCAGGAGAAGGAACTCAACATTCTTTTTCTGTAGAAACTATTGGAGTGACACTCGTACCTGGTCAGTATCGCTTAGTGAAAATCTTTTTGAAACCTGTCGCTCCCTATTTTACAGTCACACTTGCTGTACCATTTATAGTGACTTCTAAACACGAAACAGAATGATTGTGGAATATAGATAATCATGAACTATCTCAGCTAATCAAAAGCTAAGATAGTTTTCATTAAAAGATATATTTAGTTGATGACCTATGTCTATTCTCCTTTTAAAATTACTTCAACCCCTTTTGATTCGTTAACTCCTAGGGTGTTTGGTATAATGTATAGAAAATGAGCGAGAAAAAGAGGGTTTACCATGTCTGAACATACACCAATGATGAAACAATATTTGAAAATTAAAGAACAACATACAGACGCATTTTTATTCTTCCGTTTAGGGGACTTCTATGAAATGTTTTTTGAGGATGCCGTCAACGCATCTGCATTATTAGAAATCACATTAACGAGTAGGGACTCTGGCGCAAAGGAACGTATACCAATGTGCGGCATACCTTATCACTCCGCAACAGGATATATTGAAACATTAATCCACAAGGGTCATAAAGTAGCGATATGTGAACAAATGGAAGATCCGCGCAACGTAAAGGGAATTGTGAAACGTGAAGTCGTGAAAGTGATTACACCTGGGACATTAACAGAAGGTAAAACAATTGATGTCGAAGCCAATCATTTTATCGGTGCCATCGATAGCTTGGGAAATCAATGTTATGCATTAGCTTACCTTGATGTTGGCACTGGAGAAGGAAAAGTAGAGTTGATTGAAGGAAGCGAGCGCACGTTACTAGCAGAAATAGAAGCCCTTAGCATGAAGGAAATTGTTGTGGATCAACAACTTCATGTGATGCTGGCGGAACTGTTTGAAAGTCGCGAAATCATGCTTTCAATAGAAGATACGGAGCATTCAGGATCCATTGCTCACGATACATATGAGCATCTGCCAGAAGAGTTGCAGGAAGTCTGCCGTAAGTTGCAATCATATCTACTCCGTATGCAAAAGATGGTTTTTGGTCATATTCGACCTTTCATCTATATAGAGAAAGATGCAAAGTTATCGATTGATGCGAACTCCATGCGGAATTTGGAACTCGTGCAAACTATTCGTTCGGGTAAAAAAGAAGGCACGTTGTTCTGGGTGCTTGATGAAACCGTTACTGCGATGGGTGCGAGGAAATTACGGATGTGGATTCACCAGCCTTTGGCGCAGCGCCAAGCGATTGAAGAACGTCTAGAAACGGTAAACAACTTACTGGATGAGTATTTCTTGCGTGAAGAATTACTGGAAGAATTGCAGGATGTATATGATGTAGAACGTCTTGCGGGAAGAATTTCCATGGGCAGTGCAAGTGCACGTGATCTTGCACAGTTACGAAACTCATTGTCACATATACCTAAACTAAAACAATTGCTTGAAGAATCAAAGCGACCGATGTTACAGCGATTTGCTGATCGAATGGATCCTTGCGGGGAAACATTCCAATTGTTGACGGATGCTATTGCAGTAAACCCACCGATATCCAGTAAAGAAGGTGGACTCATTCTAGACGGCTATCATGAAAAGCTGGACGAACTTCGTAATGCATCTCGTAACGGAAAGACATGGCTAGCGCAGCTGGAGCAAAAAGAGCGGCAGCTAACAGGAATTAAAACGTTGAAGATCGGTTATAATCGGATTTTTGGATATTATATTGAAATTACCAAGTCCAATATTCATTTAGCTGACTTATCACGCTATGAACGTAAGCAGACACTCGCAAATGCGGAGCGATATATAACAACGGAGCTAAAAGAAAAAGAAGAACTGATTCTAAATGCGGAAGCAGATAGCCAGACATTGGAACTTGACTTATTTCAGTCGATTCGTGACCAAGTGAAGGGCGATGTGCAAAGAATTCAACAACTAGCCTCTGTTATTAGTGAACTAGATGTTTTGCTGTCATTTGCTAAAGTATCCGAAAAGAATCAATATGTCCGACCAGAATTTCATACAGGAAAGGCTGTTGACATTCAAAATGGTCGACATCCTGTTGTTGAGAAAATGATGAGCCATTCATTATATACACCGAATTCTTGTACGCTAGCTGAAGATGAAAATATGTTACTGATTACAGGTCCGAATATGTCCGGTAAAAGTACGTATATGCGCCAAGTCGCTTTGACTGTAGTGATGGCTCAAATCGGTTGTTTCGTCCCTTGTGAAAAGGCTATACTGCCTATTACAGATCAAATCTTTACACGAATTGGGGCCGCAGATGATGTAGCGTCTGGACAGAGTACATTCATGATGGAAATGATGGAGTCTCAATATGCATTGGCCCATGCGTCGTCCCACAGCCTTTTGTTGTTTGACGAGATTGGGCGCGGAACGTCCACGTATGACGGGATGGCTCTCGCACAAGCGATGATGGAGTATATTCACGAAGAAATCGGTGCTAACACATTGTTTTCCACGCATTATCATGAACTGACACAACTAGAAAACGTTTTGGATCGGTTGTTGAATGTCCATGTCGCGGCGAAAGAGCAAAATGGTAAAGTCGTGTTTTTGCACAAAGTACTACCAGGTGCTGCTGATCGAAGCTACGGGATTCATGTAGCCGAACTTGCGGGTCTCCCTGCAGACGTGGTTGGACGTGCAAAAACCTTATTACAACGATTTGAGGAAGACAGCTCAACAAAAGGTGTGTCTTCGGTTTCGGAGCAGTTGGCTTTGTTTGAGACTGATAGTGAACCGACATTTTCAGTGGAAACTCAAAAATTACTTAATGAAATTGAAGCAGTCGATTTGATGAATATGACACCTATGCAAACTATGCAAAAAATAATGGAGTGGAAAGAACGCTTGACAACAGAGAAGAAGGGGTGAAGCGGATGAATCAAATTCACATCATGGAAGACACACTGGCCAATAAAATTGCGGCGGGGGAAGTGGTGGAACGTCCTGCTTCTATCGTCAAGGAGTTAGTGGAGAATGCGATTGATGCGCAAAGTACCAAGATAGAAGTATCTCTTATTGAGGCAGGTTTAACTTCGATTCGTGTGACCGATAACGGCAAAGGGATGTCTGAAGAAGACGCGATCCGCTGTTTTGAAAGGCATGCTACCAGTAAAATATCTAATGAGCATGATCTATTTCGAATCCGTACACTAGGCTTCCGTGGAGAAGCATTAGCAAGTATCGCTGCAGTATCAAAAGTATCGTTATGGACCTCGGATGGTGTTGAAGGGGCTGTAGTGGAAATTGAAGGCGGTAAAGTTCTGAAATACGAACCAGGAGCATTACGAAAAGGTACAGACTTTCACATACAACATGTATTCTTTAATACACCGGCACGTTTGAAATATATGAAAACAATTCAGACGGAACTTGGACATACGATAGATTTATTAAATCGATTAGCACTAAGTCATCCTACTATATCTTTTACGTTAACTCACGATCATCATGAAATTCTTAGAACATCAGGTTCAGGAGACTTATTACGGGTATTATCAGATATATATGGTGTCGCGGTTGCACGTAAAATGATACCGTTTCAAAAAGAAGATGCTGATTTCAAAGTGAAGGGTTTTATTACACTTCCTGAGATGACACGCGCATCAAAAAATTATATTTCACTTCTAATGAATGGCCGTTGGGTTAAAAGCTATGCAGGGACTCAGGCAGCTATTGATGCAATGCATACGTACTTGCCGATTGGAAGGTTTCCGATTGCAGTCATTGATATTACAGCAGATCCCATTTTAACAGATGTCAACGTTCATCCTGCGAAGCGCCATATCCGTATCAGTAAAGAAGGCGAATTATTTTCTTTGATAAAGGAAGCCATCAAAGAGGCTATTCAAGGAGTCACTATTATTCCCGACGCAGTAAAAAAAGAAAAGCCTATAAAAAGAGACTCAGAGCAGCAGACAATTTGGACGCCACCTTATCGCCGGCCGGAAGTAACGATTCCGTTACATGAACATGAAACTCAGCCAACCATTACGCCTGTGGAAGAACCTACTATAGAACAACCTTCACCTGTCTTCCCTGAAGCCGTTTTTGAGTCGCAGGAAGAATCGGTGCCCGAAGAGCCTGTCGTTGAGCAGAAACAGCAGGACATGAATCATTTTCCTTTCATTGTACCTGTAGGACAAGTTCATGGGACATATATAGTGGCACAAAATGAAGATGGATTTTATTTGATTGATCAGCATGCAGCGCAAGAGCGAATCAAATATGAATATTTTAAAGTGAAGCTTGGTCAGGTGGATGCGGGTGAACGTCAGCAATTACTTTTGCCACTTGTTTTTCACTACTCGGCTGATGAGCAAGTGAAGATCGAAGAGTGTAAGAGTGCACTAGAAGAAGTCGGGGTGTTTTTGGAAGCGTTCGGTCCAGCGACATATACAGTGAAAGAGTATCCCTCATGGTTCCCTGAAGGACAAGCTACTTCGATTATAGAAGAAATGATTGAGCAAGTACTCGAGAAACGCAAAGTAGATGTCGAGAAATTGCGTGAAGAAAGTGCAATTATGATGAGTTGTAAAAAATCTATCAAAGCAAATTATTACTTAAGACAAGAAGACATGGAACGACTGCTCACTGATCTAGGGGCTTGTCATAATCCCTATACATGTCCACATGGTCGTCCGGTATTGATTCATTTTACAACGTATGAACTAGAGAAAATGTTTAAAAGAGTGATGTAACAGTGCGTATCAGAGAGGAGCGATTGTATGTTTTCTACATTAGAAAGATCAAGCAGAATTCAGGACTTGAGAACCTTTTCATTCGATGTATTAGTTATCGGTGGAGGAATTACAGGTGCGGGTATCGCATTGGATGCGGCTGCTAGAGGATTTTCGGTTGCCCTAATTGATATGCAAGATTTTGCGGCGGGTACATCTAGCCGTTCAACAAAGCTGATACATGGTGGTTTGCGTTATTTAAAACAACTAGAAGTGAAAATAGTAGCAGAAACGGGAAGGGAACGGGAAATCGTCTTCCGTAATTCTCGTAATATCACGAAGGCCAGACCGATGCTATTGCCGATCTATCAAAAAGGAACGTATGGCAAGTACTCTACTTCTGCTGGACTTCTCGTTTATGATTTACTAGCAGGTGTTAAGCCCACTGAACGACGTGAAATGCTAACGAAAGAAGAAACGGCCGAACTTGAACCATTACTGAAAAAGGAACAGTTAAAAGGTGGCGGGCATTATGTGGAGTATCAGACTGATGATGCGCGTTTGACGATTGAGGTACTAAAGAAAGCGGCAGAAAAAGGTGCGCTATGCCTGAATTATATGAAGTGCGAACAATTCAACTTTGAGAAGGATCGTGTCGTGGGAGCGGTCTTAAGTGATCAACTAACCGGTGAACGATTCTCCGTAGCGGCTTCTATGGTGATCAACGCAGCAGGTCCATGGGTTGACGAGTTGCAGAAGAAAATCAACAGCAAGCAAACGAAACAATTGCATAGCACAAAAGGCGTCCATATCGTAGTAGATCAATCTATTTTCCCGTTACAGCAAGCAGTATATTTTGATAACTCAGATGGCCGGATGTTATTCGCCATTCCACGCGATAATAAAACGTATATTGGTACGACGGATACATTTTATACGGATGATAAACAGCATCCGATAGCGACAGAAGATGATATACGCTACATCATCGATGCGGTTCGCGAAACCTTTCCAAGTATTCATCTGCAACGTCAACATGTGGAATCTACATGGGCTGGAATCCGCCCATTGATTGCACAAGAAGGCAAGAATGCATCTGAAATATCACGAAGAGATGAATTGTGGGAAACAGTTCCTGGAATGCTGACGATTGCAGGAGGAAAGTTAACAGGCTACCGACAGATGGCGGAAGTCGTAGTGGATCGAATTGATGAACAGCTAGAAAAACCATCTATTAAGCGATGTGAAACAAAGAATATCACCGTTTCAGGAAGCGATTTCATAGACGATGAAGCTTTAAAGCAATTTATTGATCTGCAAGCTAAAAGAGCACCATTGTTCGGCTTAACTTCACAGCAAGGAGCGCGTCTTGCTTCATTTTATGGAAGAAATAGTGACCAAGTGTTCCAATTCGCTCATGCGATTTCAGCGGAAAAGAATAATTTGCCAATAAGTTTACGTGCAGAGATTTTATATAGTATTCATTGCGAAATGGTCACATCGCCAAGTGATTTCTTTATCCGTAGAAAAGGGGATTTATATTTCCAAATTGATGTGGTGGAATCATTGGCGACACAAGTAACAAACTACATGGCAAAGTTACTGCACTATACGGAAAGCGAGAAAACCATCTATGAAAATGATTTAAAAAATGCGGTTGCGGAAGCGAAAGGAAGTGCAAGTTCATGACAGATCAATGGATAGAAATGCGTGACGGCATTAAAGTGTATAGTATAAGTTATATACCTAAAACAAATCCGATTGGCCGTGTGCATATCATTCACGGACTGGCTGAACATAGCCGTCGCTATGAAAGATTCGCACAGTACTTGCGATCACAAGGGTATGTCGTGACGTTACATGACCAGAGGGGTCACGGGAAGACAGCTGTAGAAAATGGCTATGTATACGGCTATCTCGGTGACTCTACTTCATTCGACCAATTGGTAGACGATGCGTTTGAAGTGAATCAATCCTATAAACAGCAATACCCCGAGCTTCCTGTAGTACTAATCGGACATAGTATGGGTTCGTTCGTTGCAAGACGTTATATACAGCTATACGGTTCAACGGTTAGTAAAGTGGTCTTATTGGGTACTGGGACCAATTCCGAACTCATGGCACATGCTGCGATTGCACTAGCTACGTACAGAGAAAATACATTACCTAAAGAGCAACCGGATGAGTTTTTAAATGGTTTGGTCTTTGGCAATTACTCCAAACAATTTCCTGATGAAGGGGAATTTGCATGGTTATCACGCAATGTAGAAAGTGTAACGGAATATCAAGCAGACGAAGCATGTGGATTCGTGCCTACAGCACAAATGTTTCGTGTATTGCTAGAAGGATTAAATTCTTTGGAAGCGCCCGAATTCTTATTGAACATTCCAGATGAACTGCCGATATTATTACTCTCAGGTACAGATGATTTAGTAGGAGACCGTGCGAAAGGTGTTTGGAAAGTAGCCAAACAATTTGATAAAGCGAATCAACAGCAAGTCACTGTCGTGCTCTATGAAGGCGGAAGACATGAAATGCTTCAGGAAACCAACTATAAACATGTGTATACGACTATCGTAGAATGGATGAAACGACATGAACCTACCCGTTGATGTACTAGCAGTCGTAGGACCGACTGCTTCAGGGAAGACAGCACTTAGCATAGCACTTGCAAATTCATTTAATGGGGAAATCATTAATGGAGATGCCATGCAAGTATACAAAGAATTAAATATCGGTACAGCAAAAATACATCGTTCTGAAATGCAAGGAATCCCGCACCATTTCTTTGATGTAAAAGAACCAACTGAATCGTTTTCTGTAGCGGAATATCAACAAGCAGTCAGACAATGGATAGCGGATATTCAATCTCGCGGAAAACTACCTATTATTGTCGGAGGTAGTGGAATGTATGTTCAGTCCGTTTTGTTTGATTATCGATTTACAGAACAAGCGGCTGATCCTGCAGTGCGAGCGCGCTTAGAACAGGAACTTGAATCAGAAGGCGCGGATGTATTACATGCACGACTTGCAGAATTGGATCCGAAAAGTTCGGAAAAAATACACCCAAATAATCATAGACGTCTAGTACGTGCGCTAGAAATCCTTGAAGTGACGGGTCAAACAAAACAAGATCATGAACAGCAGCAAGGAAATCAACCCATGTATCATTCCTTAATTATTGGATTAGATCTTCCGCGAGAATTACTGTATAAACGAATCGATCTGCGTGTGGAACAAATGATTCAGGTGGGATTGTTCAATGAAGTAAAGCAACTCTGGAATAAAGGTATTCGTCAAACCCAATCAGTACAAGCGATAGGTTATAAAGAACTCATTTCCTACTTTAACGGCCAATTGACAAAAGAGCAGGCAATAGAGGCGGTAATGAAAAACACACGTAATTACGCAAAGAGGCAGCTGACATACTTTCGGAATAAGTTGCCTGTTCAGTGGGTAGATGCTAATCAGTCAGAGGAAGAAATTTTTCAAACAACCTGTAAGATAATAAAGGATTTTGAGAAGTGAGTATGGAATAACTACATAACAGTGACAAGGAGGCAATTGAATGGCACAAGGAAATATGCAAGATACGTTTTTAAATACTTTACGGAAGAATAACACATTTGTTACGATTTTTTTATTGAATGGTTTTCAGTTAAAAGGTCTAATTAAGTCGTATGATAATTATACGGTTTTACTGGAAACGGAAGGTAAGCAACAACTTATTTATAAGCATGCAATTTCCACATATTCTCCTGCAAAACCAGTAATTTTAAAAGATGAACTATAAACAGGCGCTTGCCTGTTTTTTTGTTGTCTTTCGTTTGGTATATAGACTCCATCTGCTAAAATAGGATATGACAAAATGAAATGAGGTACTACACATGCAAATTACCCCCATTAATGAAGAATTACTAACTAGATCACAAGAAGCGGAAGAACTAATCGCTCCGTATGTGAAGACGGTAGAAGAAATTGCGTTTTTTAACCAAAGAAAAGTCTTACAAGCATTCAAACAAAATCATGTAAGCGACTTTCATTTATCGGGCTCAACTGGGTATGGCTATGATGACAGCGGTCGTGATGTATTGGAAAAAGTATACTCAGATGTATTCGGTGCGGAAGACTGTCTCGTAAGAAATCAAATCATTTCCGGTACACATGCAATTACGATTAGCTTGTTTGGAATATTGCGCCCGGGTGATGAACTTCTATATATCACAGGTAAACCATACGATACGTTGGAGTCTATCGTTTCGGGAAATGGCAAAGACACAGGTTCACTAGAGGATTTTCAAATTTCTTATCGGCATATTGATTTGAAAGAAGATGGCTCAGTTGATTTTGAAAAAGCAAAAGAAATGATTTCATCGAAGACGAAAATCGTGGCGATTCAACGTTCTAAAGGCTATTCAAGCAATCCATCATTCAGAATCCATGAAATTGAAGCGATTATTAAGGAAATCCGTAACATGAAAGAGGACGTTGTAATCTTTGTAGATAATTGCTATGGAGAATTCGTGGAAATGAAAGAGCCTGTTGAGGTTGGAGCAGATCTTATGGCGGGCTCACTCATTAAAAATCCAGGTGGTGGACTTGCCAGAACAGGTGGTTATATAGCCGGTAAGAAAGACTTGGTTGAGAAGTGTGCATATCGTATGACATCTCCCGGTCTAGGGGCTGAAGCAGGAGCCTCTCTCGATACGTTACTGGAGATGTATCAAGGTTTCTTCTTGGCACCACACGTAGTCAGTCAGGCCGTTAAAGGTGCGCTATTCACATCCGCATTTTTAGGCAGCTTTGGTATGGACACGACTCCGCATTACAGTGAGCTTCGAACAGATTTAATTCAATCCGTGAATTTTAAGAACGCTAAACAAATGATTGCATTCTGCCAAATGATTCAGCAAAATTCACCAATCAATGCCCAATATGCACCGGAGCCTTCCTATATGCCTGGTTATGCTGATGACGTCATCATGGCCGCGGGAACGTTCATTCAAGGCTCTAGTATTGAATTGACAGCTGACGGTCCGATTAGGCCACCATATACGGCATATATTCAAGGAGGATTGACTTACGAGCATATAAAATCCGCAGTACTAGATTCTATGGAACAATTACTTGAAAAGAAATTGGTATAAAGAAAAAAGTGTATCGAAAACCTATTGAGGTTTCTCGATACACTTTTTTGATCATTAATGAATCATACGGAATACACCGATCACTTTTCCTAGTATAGAAACTTGATCTACAATGATTGGCTCCATAGAGGAGTTTTCCGGTTGGAGTCGGAAATAGTCTTTCTCTTTAAAGAAACGTTTGACTGTTGCCTCATCTTCTTCTGTCATAGCCACGACAATTTCACCATTACTTGCGGAATGCGTTTGCCTGACAATCACGCGGTCTCCGTTTAGGATGCCCGCTTCGATCATGCTATCCCCTACAATCTCCAACATGAAGACTTCATCCTCAGATGAACCGAATGTATCCGGCAAAGGAAAGTACTCTTCAATATTTTCAATCGTCGTAATTGGATTACCTGCTGTAACTTTACCGATCAACGGTACATGCATAACACCACTTTTTAACTCGTCCAATCCCTCTGGATCCAATATTTCAATGGCGCGAGGTTTTGTAGGGTCTCTCCGTATGAAACCTTTACTTTCGAGTCGTGATAAATGACCGTGGACCGTTGAACTTGATGCAAGACCGACAGCTTCTCCAATTTCACGAACGGAAGGGGGATACCCTTTTAAACGTACTTCTTCTTTTATAAACGCAAGTATTTCTTCTTGTCTCTTTGATATTTTCTTCAACAGATTCACCTCTTCTACTAGTTTGCAAGCAATGGAATACTGAACCACTATTTTGAATATAGTATAACATGTGTTCGATTACTAATCAAACAAAGGTTCTAATTTTACTTGACATAGAATCATATGTTCTCTTATAATTAAGAACAGGTATTCCGAACATGTATTCTAAAAGCGTAAATTAGAGGAGGAGTTATGATGGAGATTATTAAAGAATTTATTAAAAATAATTATTATTTTGCAGTATTATTAGTAATTTGTGTATCATTTGCTTGGGTTCAATTCGATAAAATGGCTGAGGAAGATCACTATATGGAGATCGTTATTAATGAAGGAGATACACTGTGGCAGTTGGCTTCCAATTACTCGGAAGATATACCAACTACCCACTGGATCGAACAGGTACGTTCTTTAAATGAATTACCTACGGATCAAATCGTTTCAGGTGAATTACTGCGTGTGCCTGTTAAAATTAATAAACAAACAGATATTCGAGTAGCTGAAATAGGAGTGGGATCTAAATGATGGAAAAGAAATGTGTAATATACTGCCGAGTGAGTACGGAAAAAGAAACACAAGAACAATCTATTGTAAGGCAGCAAGAAGAACTAGAAAAATTAGCTGCTGAATTATCATATGATTGCGTTGGAATCTATACAGATCGTCAGAGTGGATATGACATGGATCGTGAAGGTCTTCTGTCCATGTTGGATCGAATTCAAAACGGTTCAGTGGATGCAGTATTCATTCAAGACGAAACACGATTAGGGCGGGGCAATGCAAGAGTCGCGATATTGCATGTAATTGCCAAAAGTGAAACGATCGTGATTACCAATCATTCAAACGGTACGATAGAATTGAATGAAATGGACTCGATGTTGTTGGAAATTCTGGCAATCGTAGAAGAATACCAACGCAAACTACATAATGCAAAAATACGTAGAGGGATGAAGCGTGCTGTTGACAGGGGCTATGATCCATCGAAGAATTTGCGAAATATTGACCAAGGAGTGGGGCGTGAAAGACTTGAGCTTCCGATAGAAGAAATTGTCTCGCTTCGTAACAAAGGTCTTACATATGAAGAAATTGCAAACGTGTTAAATGGATTAGGTCATGCTGTCAGCAAGGCCACGGTTCATAGAAGATATAAAGAGTTTGTGGCACAAGAACACTAATAGGTTGCACTTTTCCTCCAGGTTGTTTACATTTTATTAAACGACTAACTTATGGAGGTTTTTAAAGATGCTCTCAGAAAAAAAAATAAAACGTATTAATGAATTAGCAAATAAAAAGAAAACAACAGGATTATCGATCGAGGAAGCAAAAGAACAGACCCAGCTCAGAAAGGAATACTTGGAAACATTCCGTTCCAGTATGCGTGAAACTATCGAATCGGTCAAAGTAATGGACCCAGAAGGAAATGACGTAACACCTGAAAAAGTCAAACAAGCTAGAGCGAATCAAAAACCACTAAATTGATGATAGGTAAAGGATTAACATTGTAATTAACCGTGGAATTGACTACACTAGAGAAGGAATATCTACTATAAAACACTCATATGAGACAGGACGGAAAGGATGTACAGCATGACCGAAAAAATCGATCAACTGGCAATAACGACAATCCGAACATTATCAATCGATGCGATTGAAAAAGCAAATTCTGGTCACCCCGGATTACCGATGGGCGCAGCGCCAATGGCTTATACACTATGGACGCAACATTTACACCACAATCCATCAAATCCACAATGGTTCAATCGTGATCGCTTTGTACTTTCGGCAGGACACGGCTCGATGTTACTCTATAGCTTGTTGCATTTAAGTGGCTATGGTCTGACGATTGATGACTTGAAAAATTTCAGACAATGGGATTCAAAGACACCAGGACATCCGGAATATGGACATACAGTGGGAGTTGAAGCAACTACTGGACCACTTGGACAAGGAATTGGTATGTCTGTAGGTATGGCAATGGCTGAAAAACATCTTGCAGCAACTTATAACAAGCCAGGTTTCGATATTGTAGATCACTACACATATGCACTGTGTGGAGATGGTGATTTGATGGAAGGTGTAGCAGCAGAGGCAATCTCGATGGCAGGTCACCTTCAGTTAAACAAACTAATCGTACTTTATGACAGTAACGATATTTCTTTAGATGGCGATTTGGATATGTCATTCTCTGAGAACATTAGAAAACGCTTTGAATCATATGGCTGGAACTACGCACGAGTAGAAGACGGCAATGATACAAAATCAGTTTCTGATGCAATCGAAAAAGCAAAAGGCAATACCGGTGGGCCAACAATCATTGAAGTGAAAACTGTGATCGGCTATGGTTCACCAAACAAATCTGGTAAAGCAGATGCACACGGTGCGCCATTAGGTGAAGATGAAATGGCACTTACGAAAGAGTATTACAAGTGGACATTCGAAGAGGACTTCCACGTTCCTGAAGAAGTCTATGACCGTTTTAATTCAGCAACGGATCAACTGGGTGTTCAGTCAGAGCAACAATGGAATGATTTATTCGCAAGCTACGAAAACGAGCATAAAGAATTGGCGGCACAGTTCAAACAAGCGATTGCAAATGAACTGCCAACTGATTTGAAAGAACAAATGCCAGTTTATGAAGCGGGTGCTTCTGTAGCGACTCGTTCAGCATCCGGTGAGTCAATCAATGCATTAGCGAAAGCAGTTCCAGCTTTATTCGGCGGTAGTGCGGACCTTGCAGGTTCAAACAAGACGACGATTAAGAATGCAGGTGATTTTACTGTAGACAACTATGCGGGCCGTAATATATGGTTTGGTGTTCGTGAATTCGCGATGGGGACGGCTTTAAACGGCATGGCTCTCCATGGCGGGGTGAAAGTGTTTGGCGGAACATTCTTCGTGTTTAGTGATTATGTACGTCCTGCTATTCGTCTGTCCGCATTGATGGGCTTACCTGTGACTTATGTCTTCACACATGACAGCGTGGCTGTCGGTGAAGACGGACCTACTCATGAACCTGTGGAGCAATTGGCTTCATTACGTGCGATGCCTGGATTGTCTATCATCCGCCCTGCTGATGGAAATGAAACATCTGCGGCATGGCATATTGCTACCACTTCAAAAGACACGCCAACTGTCCTAGTATTGTCTAGACAAAACCTTGAAGTATTGCCTAAATCACAAGAACTTGCGATGGAATATGTACCAAAAGGTGCGTATGTCATATCATCTGCTACTAAAGAGCAAGCAGACGGTTTACTACTTGCAAGTGGCTCGGAAGTAAGTCTTGCGGTTGAGGCACAGAAAGCTCTTAAAGAGCAAGGTATCGACGTTAGTGTTATCTCCATGCCTTCTTGGGATCTATTTGAGAAGCAGGATCAAGCATATAAAGATTCTGTTCTGCCAAAGAACATCAAGAAAAGAGTGGCGATTGAGATGGGCGCTTCTCTCGGGTGGCATAAATACTCAGGCGATGAAGGAACTGTCATGGCAATTGATACATTCGGTGCAAGTGCACCAGGCGACTTAGTCATTGAAAAGTATGGCTTTACGGTTGAAAATGTCGTGAAGGAAATGACAAATCTAGTAAATAAATAAACTGACCTAACGCGCGGCTTTTATTAAAGAGCCGTGTGTTTTTTTGCGCAGCTTTACGACAATAATAGTGAGGAAGTTTTCCGCAAACTGACACGATTTACTAAGGACAAGTTCTATGATAGATAGTAGGAGGTGTTCTTTATGAGGAAGTATGAAATTTTTAAAATTAAGTCAGCGTATCAATCCTTCATAATGGGGCGTGAACGTTTATTATTTGAGCTACTAACAGTAGGTCCTTCTACGAACTATCATGAAATTGAATATTTATGTGATCAATTAAATCAAAGAGAACTTGATCATATCATTCAGAATAACTTGGCGAAAAGTTTTGATGAACTGGATTCATATCATAATGAATACCGTTTGACACACTTAATCAAAGGAGAAGTCTTCATCAAAATGGGTACGCATAGTATACAAGTGTATTGTCAAGGATCACGGATGTTGGATCTAGATCTATTTGTAGCGCTATCCTCTTCAACAGATCGTTTTTTTGCCGTGATGAATGAACAGGAAGAATGTGGGTGGCTCAAACCACTTAAACACTCTGAACGCATGATACTAGAAAATTCGATGATGTAAAAACTTCCGCACAATTTGCATACAGTCATTGCTATTCACTGCTGCTATGTTGTATAATCCTTCTTGGTAGTATGTAATCGAACTATTTTTATGAGGGAGGTTTGGCAGTAATGACTTTATGGATAGCAATTTTATTGATCGTCGTCGCTTTGATCGGCGGAGTAGCTCTCGGCTTTTTCATAGCACGTAAATATATGATGAATTATTTGAAGGACAATCCGCCAATTAATGAACAAATGTTACGTATGATGATGATGCAAATGGGACAGAAACCTTCTCAAAAGAAAATTAATCAAATGATGGCTCAAATGAACAAGGTTCAAGACAAGCCAGCCAAAAAAAAATAAAGTAAAACTCCGTGATTAGCAAGTTCGCTGACACGGAGATTTTTTATTTTCTATTATATTGTCATGAATATAAACGGAAGCGATTCAAAAACCTTTGAACCGTTTGTAAATATTCATCGGGGTTATCATTATACGATTTGGCATGTGCTCCTTTCGCAAAAAGCTTCATCATTTTATCGCCTTCTTTTAATTCGTATAACTCTTCCGTCATTTGCGGCAAAATGAACGTGTCTTCCATGCTGTGGATGAATAACACGGGTTTATCAATAAACTTCATTACTTCGCGGGGGGAAACCGCCGCTGAAGTATAGCCATCACGAATTTTTAAAAATAAATTGGCGATTCGCAAACTCATAGAAGTCTTAAACGGCATCTCCGTACGAATGATATGCAATAGTTGCTCTGAGAAATCCGAGAATGGACAATCGGCTATATAGAAATCTGCCTCATCTTCATAGGTACCTGCGTACAAAAGCGTAGTGGCGGCTCCCATGGATTCACCGTGTATGCCAATTAAAGCGCGCTTACCTACACGTTTACGAACAGCTGTTACAACTTCTTTCAGGTCCATTTTTTCATAGAATCCAAAACTTGTTGTTTTTCCACCAGAGTCACCATGCCGCCGATGATCAAAAATAACAGAATTAAATCCTAAACGTTCAAACAGACGTGCATATTTGATGGAATTCACTTTGTTTTCTGTTACGCCATGGCAAATGACAACCGTTCGCGTTGTATCCAAAGGCCGCAAGAAAATCGCGCGTAAGTTATAGCCGTTAGGTGAAGGGATCCAAATGTCATCTTTTCTAATAGTTTCAAACCACTGACGATCAAAGCGTTTAGCAATCATCTCGCGCTGCAAAATAACTTCTGAGTCTTTGGTTTTTAAATACATTAGACGATTAGTGACAAGTATCCCGAAAAATGTTAGAAGCGCCGTAAAAACACTTGACGTGATACCGAAAATATACATTACTCTACGTCTCAACAAAATCCTCCTTCCTATTTACTATTTTCTCCTATATAAGTTATACATGGTTGTTTCAATAGGACGTGATAGATAAGGTGCAACTTCATCCACTGCTGCACGTATTTTGTCTATATCAATCCCTGCTTGCATAGAGGCGTAATTATTAGCCAACCCAAATTTATAGGTATCATGGAAATGTGCTGTGAGCAAAATGTCTGGAAATTGCTTTTTCAGTTCATGAAACAGTGTAAAACTGGCTAAAGGATTTGCCATACTATCAGTATCTGCCACACTTAATTCATCTACACCCATATCGACAAACTTCTTACAAAGAGCTAGAGTTTTTTCAAGTGGAATGAAACCTTCATACGGACAGTGAAATGCTGTAGAAAGACAGGCTCTCACAAACTGATGATTATTTTTGAGCCGATTGATAATTGGTCGTAGTGTCTCCGTGCTTTCTGTAGTGGATTGATTGATATTATGTTGGTTGAATGTGTCACTTACGCCTAAAAACACCGCCATACTATCTGCACCAGCTTTTAGGGCATTCTCCACACCATGTGCATTCGGTGTGAGAACAAGTTGCCTGCCTTGTTTGCTTACCCGATTCATAATTTCTTTGGAGTCTGACATTTGAGAAACCCACTTAGGCGATACAAAAGAAGTAACTTCCATTTCATGTATATCTGCCCGCTGTAAAGCGTGTATAAAAGCTAATTTTTGATCAGTTGGGATACTGTGTTTTCATTTTGTAAACCATCGCGTGGTCCAACCTCGATTAACGTTACGTTCTTTGGTAAACTATACATAAACATCCCTCCTTCAATCTATTGTACGTAAAATAAGTGAATAAGGGCAATGTAAAAACCTTGCCAATTAACTTGATATAACAATAATGTGCAACTCTTTATCAAATAGAAAGTAGTGATTAGTATGTCAAAAAAACAACGAAAAGTATCAAATAATCGGAGCAACCATATCATAGATGATTCTGCAACTTCACTTTCAGATTTAGTAAGTGATGATATGTTAGCTAAATTAAAAGGAATGAAACGAGAGATGAAAGTGGAAGAAGAAATAAAACTAGAACAAGAAAAAGAAAAACGCATTCAAGAGCGAAAAGAACGTGAAAAAAATAAAAGTTTTGAAGAATTACTGGAGGAATACGGATATGACGGAACAAAGTATTAAGAATACTAGAACAGTAGGTGTGGGAATTGGTATACTTGTCATATAAATGTTTGATAAAAAGGTCTTTTACACAGGAGATGAAGAAATGAAGTTTTTGTATATTACGTATCATAAGAAACTACATCTTCAAAAAGAACTTATATCTGAAAGCCTTTTGAAACGTGTTCATTCAGCACCTATTGAGCATGCAATTGTTTATTGGTTGCAAAAAAATCTAGAAACTGTTGAAACAGTAGATTCTATTATATCTTATGATTTACCTAAGGAAATGGTAGAAAGTTTTTATACTACATTATTAGATGTGTATGCGGAAAAATCCAAGGAGTCTCCAAGACCCTGGAAATTTTTGCCGAACCCAACTGACGAACAGTATATGTTTCCAATTGCGCAATATGAAAAAGAATACGGAATCACGTATTATGAATCTATATACAAATACATAACGGTTCTCGGGGTCATATTAAATATATTTGACTTTGAATCTAATCAATTAATTATATACATTCGATAACATAGAGGAATGTATCCAGGGGGATGTAAGATGAAACAGCTCGATGTTAAGCTTTATGAGTATTTACTAGCAAAGCTACCTGAAATTACAACTTCTTGGCTAGCAATGAGAAAAGTGGAAAAAAACTCTATTTATTCGATAACTGCACATCCAGAAATGGAACAAACACTTCGGGAACAAAATAAACTCACAAATTTAACAGTCATCAGCAGTTTACTTGATGATCCTGAAATCTTTGAGAAGAATAAAATAAAATGGGCAGCGGTTGTCGCCCGTAGCAGAGTGAAAAGTAATACACCTATAGAAGATGTAATTCAAGCTTTGAGTAATGTTCGTTTAACATATTGGCGCTTCGTAAAAGAATTTTATTTGGTCCATAAAGACGAAATTACAATTGATGATTATATGCGCTGGAGTGAAACCATTAATAATGCATTTGATCAGATCTACTTTAGTTTCGCAGAAGCCTACAATGAATATATTAGTGGCAAGTTCGATATCCAACAAAGCTTAATTAATGAATTAAGCTCTCCCGTCATCAAAATTACTGACGAAATTGGCGTGGTACCGCTAATTGGAGAGTTGGATGAACTGCGTGCACAAAGTATGTTGGAAAGCATTCCAGAGAAAAGTTTAGAGTCTGGTATTGAACACTTATTCATTGATTTATCGGGTGTGACCGTTATTGATACACATGTAGCCCAGCAGATTTTTCAAGTGACAAAAGTGTTATCTCTATTAGGGACGAGATGCACAATTACGGGGATTTTACCGGCAATTGCTCAAGCATCGACAGAGCTTGGTTTAGACTTTAAAAATATCCAAACATTTAGTTCTTTACAATTAGCATTTCAAAAAGAATTTTTAATTGTGGAGCAGTAAAAAGCCAAGTCACTTATAAAGTGACTTGGCTTTTTAGGTTTTATTTATGTTTTTCTTGAAAATCCAGCATGAATTTCTGTAAAGCCAGACAAGCTTCAAATGGTACTGCGTTGTAAGTAGAAGCACGACATCCGCCTACGGAACGGTGACCATTCAGCCCAACGAATCCCGCCTCTTTAGCCTCTTCTAAGAATTGTTTTTCCAACTCTTCATCCGCTACACGGAACGTGATGTTCATTAATGAACGACTTCCTTTTTCAGCATGTCCTGTATAGAAACCGTTGCTGTTATCGATCGCGTCATAGATCAGATTCGCTTTTTCTTCATTGCGCTCTGCAATCTTCTCAATGCCGCCTTGTTGTTGCATCCAACCAAGAACTTCACCCAACATGTAAATACCGAAAGATGGGGGAGTGTTATATAAAGAATTACTTGATGAATGTGTTTGGTATTTCAATATAGTTGGAATTTCACTATTCGCTTTGTCCAACAAGTCTTTGCGGATAATCGCAACTGTAACGCCCGAAGGTCCGAGGTTTTTTTGTGCACCTGCATAAATCATTCCGAATTGACTGACGTCAAGTGGTCTTGACAGAATATCACTAGACATATCTGCTATTAACGGAACATTTCCAGTAGAAGGGAACTCATGGAATTGGGTGCCGAATATCGTGTTATTTGAAGTGATGTGCACGTAGGCATCCGTCTCTTTAAATGTAATTTCATCAGAAGATGGGACGCGATTATAATTTGTATTTTTTGTAGAAGCTGCTTCGTATACTTCACCGATTGTCTTTGCTTCTTTAAGTGCTTTATCTGACCATGCACCAGACATAATGTAGCTAGCTTTTTTCCCTTCTGATAAGAAATTCATTGGCACCATTGCAAATTGTAGACTAGCTCCGCCTTGCAAGAATAGTACTTCATAGTTTTCAGGAATTGAGAATAAAGAACGTAAACGCTCAATTGCTTGATTATGTACTTGTTCATAGGTAGCACTGCGGTGACTCATTTCCATAATAGACATTCCAGATTCTTCGAAATCCACTAGTTCAGCTTGTGCTTTTTCAAGAACTTCGCGTGGAAGTGCGGATGGACCCGCGTTAAAATTATAGACGGACTTTTGCTCAATCAAAAAAATCACTCCTTCATTAGTTTACAACTCTAAAGTAAAGTATATATGAAAAATCATACATGGGGAATAGCTAACTGCCAATTCGCAACAATTCGTCCAATCAATTAAGAGGGTTGTCTTGTTTGTTTCGGTGAGAAATAGGGTAAATTGAAGTCAAGTAGCTACTACATAGTGATGTAAAGTTCAGCTCACATAAAGCCGAAACGAGGGAGAGAGTATGAAAACAGATGGACGCAGAAAAAGTTCAAATGTAGAGGATCGAAGAGGAAGGAGTGGCGGAGGCGGTGCGATTGCATTAGGCGGGGGTGGTCTTGGAATTGTTGGTATTATATTATTTCTCATTTTGGGTGGAAATCCAACAGACTTATTAGATAATAGTTCAGCAGTCCCTGAACAACCATACGTGGAAACTGCACAAGATAAAGAATTGGCGGATTTTGTTTCGGTTGTGCTTGCAGATACAGAAGATATTTGGTCGGAGTTATTCGCTCAACAAGGAATTCAATATGAGAACCCTAAGTTAGTTCTTTATTCAGGACAAGTGGATACAGCTTGTGGCTACGGAAGTGCAGCTGCAGGGCCATTTTATTGCCCGGGTGATCAAAAACTGTATATTGACTTAGCATTTTATAATGAATTACAGAGTTCATTTAAAGCACCCGGTGATTTTGCCATGGCCTATGTAGTAGCCCATGAAGTAGGGCACCATGTGCAAACGCTCCTTGGAATTTCAGATCAAGTGATGCCGCTACGTCAAAAAATGAGTGAAAAGGAATTTAATAAATATTTAGTAAGATTTGAATTGCAAGCAGATTATTTTGCGGGAGTCTGGGCACATCATGCAAAAGGACGAGGATACTTGGAGCAAGGAGATTTACAGGAAGCAATTACTGCCGCGAGTGCGGTTGGTGACGATACGATTCAAAAACGCGCGAGAGGGTATGTTGTTCCAGAGAGTTTCACACACGGTACAGCAAAACAACGAATGTACTGGTTCGAACGGGGTTTTGAATTAGGCACTATTGAGGGTGGAGACACCTTTAATCAAACGGAAAAATAAATCTCGCGAACGTCATTCCTTTCGAAGTGACGTTCGCGAGTTTTTATTTTGTTGCGGCTATAGCGGGTTCAACTGGCATAATTCCTTCTCTTTCATTGCGTAGTCTTTTAATATCCACTCGAATGAGTAAGGAAATTAGTAGAGCCACTGCGAACAAGCCGGCGAAAAATAATAAGCTGCTTTCGTAACTGCCTGTTGTATCTTTCATCCATGCAGCAAACATCGGTCCAGCCACTCCAGCCGCAGACCATGCAGTTAAAATATAACCGTGGATGGCCCCAAGTTGTCTCGTTCCAAAAATATCACCAATATATGCCGGGATAGAGGCGAACCCCCCTCCGTAGCATGTATAGATCACGGCTAGAATCACTTGGAATATAATTGCGTTCGTGGTGAATGGTAAAATGGCAAATAGGACAAGTTGAATGACAAAGAACGTGGTATACGTATTGGGACGACCGATATAATCCGAAATCGCAGCCCAGCCAAGTCTGCCGGCCCCGTTAAAGATGCCTAGCACACCAACTAATGCGGCTGCCTGAATAGTCGTCATGCCAATACTATCAATCGCCATTGGTTTGGCAGCCGAGAGAATGGCGATACCGCAAGTCACATTAATAAACAACATTAGCCATAAATAATAAAAGCGTTTTGTTTTAACTGCTTGATTTGCTGTTAACTGAGAAAGATCTTCTTTAACTTCCGTTTTACCTAAACGAACTTTTTCAATAAATCCAGGCGGTGCCCATCCTTCTTCTGGTTTTTCTAGATACAGGGAAGAAAGTAACATAATTAAGAAGTACGATACACCGAGAATATAAAAAGTGTTCTGTAATCCGACATTGCTGATCAAGTATTCCATGATCGGACTACTGATGGCTGCAGCAAACCCAAATCCCATGATGGCCAGTCCCGTAGCGAGCCCCCTGCGATCAGGGAACCATTTGACGAGTGTAGAAACGGGTGCAATATAGCCTACCCCTAAGCCAATTCCGCCTAGCATACCGTAAAAAATATACAGCAACGGTAATGAAGACATTCCTACCGCGAGTCCGGAACCTGTCACGCCCACTCCGAAGAACACAGCTGCAAGTAACCCTGCTTTTCTTGGACCATATTTCTCTACAAAATGGCCTAAAAAAGCAGCTGATAAACCAAGAAATAAAATAGCTATACTAAACGTCAGCTGTACTTGGCTTGTGGTCCATCCAAATTCTTCAATGAGTGGATTAGTGAAGTTACTCCAGGCATAAACAGATCCGATAGAAATGTGAATACCTACTGCAGATAACGCGATCAGCCATCTGTTCTTCGTTTTTCTCATTCGTAGTCCTCCTTTTAACAATATTCTTCCACAGCTCCAATTCCAGTAACAAAAATTTGTCTAATCGGTATTGTAAAAGAATAGTTGACACACTACCTGGTCATAAAATTACAATAAAAGGAATATAATTAAACAATTACTGGAATGTAAGAAGTGATTAAGGAGTATAATATTAGTAATTCACAAAATTGTCAATATTACATTTTCATGGAATCGAAAAAAGATTAGTGGTATCCATGACGATTCTTTCAGGATGTGTGTACACATTAAAAGATCTTCCACGAATGAATCCAACCGTCGTTATTCCTAAATCGTCAGCTAAACTCAAAGCTAATTCAGTAGGTGCAGACTTTGATAATACAATTTCACAACCAATTTTAGCGACTTTAAGTAATATTTCGGAGGAGATTCGTCCGCTGAACACAATGATTTTATCTCGCACAGAAATATCGTTCCTCAGACAGTGTCCATAAATTTTATCTAACGCATTATGGCGGCCGATATCCATACGGGATAATAATAATTGATCTGGAGCGCACAAAGCAGCATTGTGTACACCACCAGTATGGCGGAACATTTCTGCCTGTTCTTCCAATTGATTCATCAAGGAAAATATTTGTGCAGGTATCAGTTGAACAGAAATACTATCCATCTTTTTCGCTGTCAGTGCATCATTTGCAAAGATATAGCCTTGTCTGCTCATGCCGCAACAAGATGTGATATACCGTTTATTCTGCAATTGTTCAAAGAAAGGGTAGACTTTATCCGTATCGATGTAAATGAAGCCATTTTCAAGATCAAGTCGAATATCTTTGATTTGTTCCCACTTAGGTACGATTCCTTCTGAAGCCAAGAAGCCCACAGTCATATCCTCAATATATTCCGGAGTACATACGATCGTCGCAAATTCTTTGTGGTTTAGTTTAATTGTGATTGCATATTCAACAGCGACCTGATCTGCTTTTTCAAAAACTTTTCCATCCTGAAATCGAATAATGGATCGTTGTTGTTGCTGTTTCATAATCTTTTCTCCCTTCAGTCAATCGATCGATCGAATAAAAATACTGAAACTGCAATATCATCATCAATTTTAAAATCGCTGAATAAATGCAGAAACTTCGCCTCGACTAATTCTTCCAATGCTACAGGTGGTTCTTTTGCATATACTGCCTGAATCATGCTAGTTCGTGCACGATGCACCATCTCTTTTCCCTCTGGCGTTCCCGCTATGAACTTTTCAGTGGGAGTCAAATTACCATAGAGAGTAGAAACCACCATATTATCTATAAATATTGTATGAATTCGTTCGGGACCTTTTCCGAATAAGTCTTTTCGTAATTTACGGATGATATCATTAAATTCATGAACTTTCTTCATAGGGCACTTCCTCTTTTCGTTTGCAGAATAGTCAAATTGTTTTAATGTGGTCATTGTATTATACGCTTTATTACTTTATACTAAATACATAATAGATGGAAATCTAGTATGTGATTGCTAGATGTTCATCAACCTACATGTAATAGTAAGTATGGATTGGTTCTTTAGCAAGTCCTGTTAAGAAACTATTCCACCATAGAAAATACCGTCTTAACGGTTTTTTTATGGTGGATTTTTTTATTTGAGAAGGAGGACGCCTGTATGTCAATTTCAATCAATAATAAGATGTATAATTTCGAACCAGGGTCGACGCTCATTCAAATCATCAATGCAAATAAGATTGAGCACCCTCAAATATGTTATTTGCCGGAAGTCGATCCGATACAAACGTGTGATACGTGCATCGTCGAAGTGAATGGCCAATTAACACGTGCTTGTTCAACACAAGCCGTCGACGGCATGGATGTCAAATTAGCGTCTCCGCGTGCAAAGGAAGCGCAGACGGAAGCAATGGATCGGATATTAGAAAATCATTTACTATATTGTACGGTTTGCGATAACAATAATGGAAACTGTAAAGTACATAATACCGTGGCACTTTTGGAAGTGGAAGAACAAAAATATCCCTACGAACCGAAATGTTCAAAAGATGCGGTGGATTTCACACATCCGTTCTATCGTTACGATCCAAATCAATGTATCGCATGCGGACAGTGCGTGGAAGTATGTCAAAACTTACAAGTAAATGAGACACTTTCAATCGACTGGGAACGGGATCGTCCGATTGTTCTATGGGATGGCGGTGCGAAGATTAATGATTCTTCTTGCGTAGGCTGCGGTCATTGTATTACGGTTTGTCCATGCAATGCCTTGATGGAAAAAACGATGCTAGGTGAAGCTGGATTTATGACGAAGATGAGTGACGAGTTGATGGAGCCTATGATTGATTTGATTAAGGATGTAGAACCAGGTTATAGCAGTATCATGGCGATTTCCGATGTTGAATCCGCGATGAGAGAATCCACAATCAATAAAACCAAAACAGTCTGCACATTTTGTGGAGTAGGTTGTTCTTTCGAAGTCTGGACGAAAGATCGTACGATATTAAAAATTCAACCGGTTTCCGAGGCACCTGTCAACCAGATTTCTACTTGTGTCAAAGGGAAGTTCGGTTGGGATTTCGTGAACAGTGAAGAACGCATTACAACGCCTCTTATTCGTAAAGGTGACGATTTTGTTGAAGCATCATGGCAAGAAGCGTTAGATCTAGTCGCGAAAAATCTAGGTCAAATCCGTGACGAGCATGGCAAAGATGGAATTGGTGTCATCTCCTCATCCAAAATTACCAATGAAGAGAACTATGTCATTCAAAAATTTGCTCGACAAGTGTTCGGTACAAATAACGTGGACAATTGTTCCCGCTATTGCCAGTCACCTGCGACAGATGGGTTATTCCGTACAGTTGGAATGGGTGGTGACGCTGGAACTATTAAAGATATTGCTGAAGCAGGATTGGTCATCATTGTAGGTGCCAATCCTGCAGAAGGTCATCCCGTTCTCGCGACGCGTGTAAAGCGCGCACATAAGCTACACGGTCAAAAGTTAATCGTAGCTGATCTCAGAAAGCATGAAATGGCTGAACGTGCAGATATCTTTATGACACCACAACAAGGAACCGATCAAGTATGGCTTATGGCAGTGACCAAATACTTAATCGACCAAGGTTGGCATGATCAGCAGTTTATTGAGGAAAATGTCCTTCATTTTGATGACTTTAATGAAGTATTGAAACGCTATACACTCGAATATGCAGAACAAGTAACAGGCGTTTCAAAAGAAGTATTGATTCAAACAGCTGAAATGATTCGTGATGCGGATGGTACATGTATCTTATGGGGAATGGGAGTTACACAAAATACAGGAGGTTCAGACACTTCAGCTGCCATATCCAATTTATTACTGGCATCAGGAAATTACCGCCGTCCAGGCGCTGGTGCTTATCCGTTACGTGGTCATAACAACGTACAAGGTGCATGCGATATGGGAAGTTTGCCGGGGTGGTTGCCTGGCTATCAACATATTACAGACGATGCCGCACGCGAAAAATTTGAACGCGCTTATGGTGTAGAGATAGAGGGTAAGCCGGGTCTTGATAATATTCAAATGCTTCATTCGATTGATGATGGGGTTATGAAGGGGATGTATATTGTAGGGGAAGATATGGCACTAGTGGACTCGAATGCAAACTATGTACATGATGTACTGTCGAAGCTCGATTTCCTTGTTGTCCAAGATATTTTCTTCTCACGTACAGCACAATACGCAGACGTCATTTTACCTGCAGTGCCTTCACTTGAAAAAGATGGTACATTTACAAATACAGAACGTCGTGTTCAACGACTTTATAAGGCATTACCGAATAAAGGTGACTCCCGTCAAGATTGGTGGATCATCCAAGAAGTTGCAAATCGCTTAGGCGCTGATTGGAATTACACACACCCAGGGGACATCTTTGCTGAGATGGCAAGTTTGAGTCCTATTTTCAAAGAAGCTTCTTACGACATGTTGGAAGGTTGGGGTAGTTTCCTTTGGGGAAGTCTAGAGGGGGTTAGTACGCCACTTCTTTATACAGACGGCTTTAATTTCCCAGATAAGAAAGCTCGCTTTGCATTATCGGATTGGGTTGAACCAGTAAAATTCCCTGAAGAGTTTGATCTTCATATCAATAATGGTCGTATGCTTGAACATTTCCATGAAGGAAATATGACGAACAAATCAGATGGTATTCAAGAGAAAGTTCCCAATATATTTGTAGAGATTTCTCCTGAATTAGCAAAAGAACGTGGTGTAGTCACAGGTACTTATGTAAGACTCATTTCTCCATATGGTGCGTTGAAACTGCCCGCACTTGTCACGGACAGAGTACGAAAAAATGAATTATTCTTACCGATGAACTCAGTAGAGAAGCAATCTGCAATCAATTTCCTAACAGGGCCTGCTACAGATGAACGCACGAATACACCGGCTTACAAGCAGACAAAGGTTCGCATGGAAGTACTTGAAAAGCAAGGGGATAATCCACTACCTAAGAGTAACCACCGTGATAAGAAACGTCATCCGCAAAACGGTGTAGAAGTGGAGCGGAAGTGGAATCGACCAGGATATGTCCAATTAACAGATCAATGATTAGTGAGGTGAAGATCAATGGCGGCACCCATAACTTCGATTAAAAGAAAAGAACGATCCGAACTGGAAATACAGCAAGATAAGTTGGATGAACTGCAGAAAAAAATTGCTGAACAGGAAGAGTCTTTGCAGAAAATTATGGAGATCACGGGTGAGTTGCATAAGATTGGTGCGTTAGACGCACTACAAGCAATGCTTCATTCAAAGGAAAAGATTACAGGCATAGCGTTAGAACAAGTATCAAGAGAACCTGTTACAAACATGCTCAATAATTTAATGGCGGGTGCAGGAATTCTGACGGCATTAGATCCAGCTACAATTCAGCAACTCTCAAAAAGTGTTCAAAACGGATTATCTGAAGCTGAGCAAGCAAATGAAGAAGGTCAGAAAACAGGTGTTTTACAACTGATGAAATCCATTAACGATCCTGATATCAATCGGGCGTTAACATTCGGTATGAACTTCCTAAAAGGGATGGGCAGAGGTTTAGAAAAACCAGTGGAATAAGATTTTTGCGAAAAGCGTCACTTTGCTTCATACTGTATTAGAAGAGTTCACCCGATCCCTGGCCATTCTGGCTGGGGAACTTATTCTTTCAGTAACATTATTTGTAGGAGATGAAAACATGTCAGCCCAAAGTAAAATTGCAACACATTTAGAAGAACAATCAACAGCACAGAAAAACATCGGTAGACTGCTTATACAATGCCCCGATAAACCAGGAATTGTATCCGCAGTCTCAACATTTTTGCTGCAATACGAAGCCAATATCGTAGAATCTAGCCAATACTCAACGGATCCGGAGGGTGGCACGTTCTATCTACGTATCGCCTTCCATTTAGACAATTTATTGGATAAAAAAGAAGAAATAGAAGAGGATTTCAAGTACATTGCGAAACAACATGAGATGGACTATCGCTTTTCATACGCAGTGGAACTAAAGCGAACGGCCATTTTCGTTTCCAAAGAACCGTATTGTTTAATGGAATTACTATGGGAATGGCAGAATGGTGATTTAAATACTGATATCGTTGTAGTGATCAGTAACCATGAAGATGCGCGCGGAATGGTTGAAGCACTTGGTATACCTTTCCATTACATCCCGGCGAACAAGGACATACGTCAAGATGTAGAGAGACAGCAAGTGAAGTTAATGGAAGAATACGACGTAGATGTACTCGTGTTAGCACGCTATATGCAAATACTTACACCTGAATTCGTCCGTCACTTCCCGAATCAGATTATCAATATCCATCATTCCTTCTTACCAGCCTTCATCGGTGCACGTCCTTATGAAAGAGCATTTGGACGCGGTGTAAAACTGATTGGGGCAACGTCACATTATGTAACGAATGACTTAGATGAAGGTCCAATCATTGAACAAGATATCGAGCGTGTGGATCACCGGGACGATATTGTTCAATTGAAGAAGATTGGCCGCACTATCGAACGACGTGTTCTTGCGCGTGCAGTAAAGTGGCATCTTGAAGATCGAGTAATTGTAGAGAACAATAAAACCATTGTCTTCCATTAAGAGACACGAAACCGCCACTTGAATGAGTGGCGGTTTCTTTAATGTATAGGTGATTTGAAGGTCGCTCCATGCGTTTCATGTGTATTCATGATGGTCAGAAAAGCATTAGGGTCTATATCAGTAGTGATTTGTTTAAGCTTGGAAATTTCTAGCCTTGTCACGACTACATAGATCACGTCTTTTTCATTGTCTGTATAGCCGCCGCGACCGTGCAACATGGTAACGCTGCGGCCGAGTCGCAGACGAATCGCCTCCTTAAGCTCATGGTATTCATCGGAAATAATAAAGACAGCCTTGGTTTCGTCTAAGCCTTGGATCACAATGTCGATCGCTTTTGAAGCGATATAGTATGTAATGATCGAGTACATCGCTTTTTCTGGTCCGAGTACAAAGCCTGCCCATCCAAATATGAAGAGGTTGAAGAACATCACGAATTCCCCAACACTGTAGGGGATTTTTTTTGTAAGTAAAATGCCGAGAATCTCCGTTCCGTCAAGCGCCCCGCCATTCCGTATGATGGTTCCGACACCCGCCCCTAGCAATAATCCTCCAAAGACTGTAGCTAACAGTGAGTCTGTTACAAATGGACCTAGAGTTTTAAGTGGGAATTCCACAATGGCAAGCAAAGCAATCGAATAGGAAGAGGAGAAGAAGAAGTTCTTGCCGATATGTTTATACCCGAAAAATAAGAAGGGCAAGTTTAAGATCAAAATCAAAATCCCAAAAGGTACTCCAGAGATGAAATTCAATATGAGTGCGATGCCGATGATGCCACCGTCAATTACGGAGTTAGGGATTAAAAATAAATCTAACGCAACTGCTGTAATTACGACACCAATTGAGATGAATAAGTAGCGTCTAAGTATATGTCCTACAGTTTCCTTTTTATGTTGTTTGCTCATAAAACTCCCCTTTTTCAAACGTGTTTATTCTATCTTAACGGAATTTTAAAAAAGAAAGTAGTGGCAATATAAGCTTTTCAATTTTTCTTCCAATGTACGTGATGAATCTTTTACACTTCATGAACATAAGATAATACATCATAGCCTAATTGGAGGAGATATGTTGGATATCATTCGTCAGTTGCATAATTATCGCAAAGAAGAAAATCAGTTGAAGTGGGAAGGTACATTTTTGGAATATCTGGAATTAATAAAAGAGCGGAAAGAAGTTGCACAGACCGCTCATTCTCGTATTTATGAAATGATAAAAAGTGCAGGAATTGAAAAAAGAGACGGCAAGAAAATTTATAATTTCTTTGATGAAGAGTTATTTGGTCTGGAAGAGTCTATCGAACGTTTAGTAGAAGAATATTTTCATCCAGCAGCAAAGCGTTTGGATGTAAAGAAGCGTGTATTGTTATTGATGGGACCTGTTAGTGGTGGTAAATCTACTATTGTGACGATGTTAAAACGTGGGCTAGAAGCCTATTCTCGAACGGATGAAGGAGCGGTTTATGCTATTAAGGGGTGTCCGATGCATGAAGACCCTTTACACTTGATTCCGGAATCTTTAAGGAAGTCATTTTTTGAAGAGTATGGTATACGAATCGAAGGTAGTTTATCTCCTTTAAATCAATTGCGACTGGAAGAAGAATTTGAAGGTAAAATTGAAAATGTACTAGTGGAACGCATTCTGTTCTCGGAAGATCGCCGTGTTGGGATTGGAACATTTACACCATCCGATCCGAAGTCACAAGACATTGCTGATTTAACCGGAAGTATAGACTTCTCCACAATTGCTGAATATGGTTCAGAGTCAGATCCACGTGCGTACCGATTTGATGGGGAATTGAATAAAGCGAATCGTGGCATGATGGAATTCCAAGAGATGCTGAAACTCGATGAAAAGTTTCTTTGGCATTTATTATCCTTAACACAAGAAGGAAACTTTAAAGCAGGAAGGTTTGCGCTGATTAGTGCAGATGAACTAATCGTTGCTCATACTAATGAAACGGAATATCGTTCATTTATTAGTAATAAAAAGAACGAAGCACTTCATTCAAGATTAATCGTCATTCCTGTTCCATACAATCTGAAAGTAAGTGCGGAAGAAAAGATCTATGAAAAAATGATTCGTGACAGTGATATGGCTCACGTCCACATTGCGCCGCATGCATTGCGAGTGGCTGCTATTTTTTCTGTTTTGACACGTTTGAAAGCGTCGAAAAAACAAGGCATCGATCGATTAAAGAAATTGCGCCTGTATGATGGACAGAATGTTGAAGGGTTTAACGATGCAGATGCGGAAGAACTGAAGAACGAATTTATAGATGAAGGTATGGACGGAATCGATCCACGCTACGTCATCAATCGTATTTCTTCAGCGATTATCCGAAAAGAAGTCCCAAGTATCAATGCACTAGACGTATTACGTGCGTTAAAAGATGGCTTCGATCAACACGCCTCCATTTCAAGTGAGGACCGTGACACGTATATGAATTATATTTCAATGGCGCGTAAAGAGTATGACGAAATCGCGAAAAAAGAAGTTCAGAAAGCTTTTGTTTATTCTTATGAAGAGTCTGCAAAAACTTTAATGGATAATTACTTGGATAACGTCGAAGCATACTGCAATAAAAATAAACTACGCGACACGCTGACGGGAGAGGAAATTAACCCTGATGAAAAGTTGATGCGTTCGTTAGAAGAGCAGATAGGAATTTCGGAAAATGCGAAAAAGGCATTCCGTGAAGAAATCCTTATTCGTATCTCCGCATACGCTAGAAAACACCAGCGCTTCGACTACCGTTCCCATGACCGCTTGCGTGAAGCAATTCAGAAAAAATTATTCACCGATCTAAAGGACGTCGTGAAGATTACTACAACATCTACTACACCCGACGAGACACAATTGAAGAAGATGAATGAAGTCGTAGCGCGCCTAGTAGACGAACATGGCTACAATTCCGTCTCAGCAAACGATCTTCTGCGTTACGTTGGAAGTTTGTTAAATCGGTAAGCCGATTAGGAAATATGAATAGAATTAATGTCTACGTTGGGGTTGCAACTACAGCTTGAAAAGCTTGCCGCTCGGCGTAATGACTTAAACTAGTCATCATAGGTAGTGTGTATTTTTGTTGTGACTATACTTATTTCAAGTCATGTCTAAGTTCAAGTCGGAAAACGAACACAAGCCTAGCTTTAATACACGTCAATAAATTATTACCCAAATCCACTGCCTAAGTCTAATTCCAGCTAGTGAATCTTGAATTCAGAGACCTCAATACACGAGGTCTCTTTTTAGTTTTGTTGCCGTTTTGTAAATATTCAATCAGCTGCCGCATATGATAAGGAAACAAATTGTTCGAGAGATAGGCGGGGATACGAGTGGAAGAAAACCAGAAAAGTCGATTCGTTGTCACTGAAGAAAATTGGTCTCTCCATCGCAAAGGCCACCAAGATCAGCAACGCCACCTAGATAAAATAAATGAAGTACTAAAAAGTAACTTACCTGACTTAATCAGTGAAGAGAACATTATACTATCAAATGGAAAAGACATGGTCAAAATACCAATTCGCTCATTAGATGAATTTAAAATTCGCTACAACCACGACAAGTCCAAGCATGTTGGTCAAGGTGATGGCGACAGTGCGGTAGGGGACGTAGTGGCGCAAGGAGAAAAGAAAGCACAGCCAGGTGAAGGAAAAGAAGCGGGTGATCAACCAGGGCAAGATATCTATGAAACAGAGGTCTCGATAGAAGAGTTGGAAGAGATGTTCTTTAAAGAATTGGAGCTACCGGACTTAGAGCAGAAAGAACAATCGGTAACAACGCTTGAAGACATTGATTTCACAGACATTCGTAAAAAAGGATTAATCGGTAATATTGATAAAAAACGAACATTGTTATCTGCCATTAAACGTAATGCGATAAATGGGAAAGCTGAGGTCGCACCGATTCTGGAAGACGATCTACGATTTAAAACATGGAATCCCGTAGAGAAACCACAGTCTAAAGCGGTTGTCATCGCCATGATGGACACGAGTGGTTCAATGGGCAAATTTGAGAAATATATGGCACGAAGTTTCTTCTTTTGGATGACGAAGTTTTTACGGACAAAGTATGAGACGGTAGAAATCGAATTCATTGCGCACCATACGGAAGCGAAAGTAGTATCTGAGGAAAATTTCTTCAACAAAGGGGAAAGTGGCGGAACCAGATGTTCATCAGCTTATAGTAAAGCATTGGAAGTTATTAAAGAATTTTATCCACCCACTAGTTATAATATCTATCCTGTCCACTTTTCGGACGGGGAAAATATGACAAGTGACAATAAGAAATGTTTGGAACACGTGGATGAATTATTGGCGATATCGAATATGTTTGGTTATGCCGAAGTCAATGAGCATCGTAGAATGTCCACGTTGATGTCCGCGTATAAATCAATTGAACATCCCAAATTCAATTATTATATTTTGCAAAAAAACCGCGATGTCTACTATGCGCTCAAGAAGTTCTTCGAAAAGCGAACGGAGGGATTACGCTGACTGATCAACAGGCATTATATTATGCAATAGATGAGATCACGGAGATTGCCAGTGGATTTGGACTCGACTTTTATCCGATGAGGTATGAGATTTGTCCAGCAGATATACTGTATACATTTGGTGCCTATGGAATGCCTACGCGTTTTACACATTGGAGTTTTGGTAAGCAATTCCATAAGATGAAGTTGCAATATGATATCGGATTAAGCAAGATATATGAGCTCGTTATCAATTCAAATCCGTGTTACGCATTTTTATTGAATACGAATAGTTTAATTCAAAATAAATTAATCATTGCGCATGTATTGGCGCATTGTGATTTCTTCAAAAATAATACCTATTTTTCAAAAACGCGTAAAGACATGGTTGAAAGCATGGCAGCTACAGCCGAACGAATTGCGGACTATGAAGTACGCTATGGTAAGAAATGTGTGGAAACATTTCTTGACGCGGTATTAGCCATTCAAGAACATGTGGATCCAAGTATGATGCGGGACATCATTCCGTCATCTTTTATTGACCAACAACCCCGAAGAAGCGCATATGAAGATTTATGGGACCTTGATCAACGGAAAATACCTGGACAACAAGCGATTGAAATGCACAAAAAGAATCCGAAAGAACCAGAAAAAGACATCCTATTATTTATTCTTGAAAACAGTCGTAATCTAACGGAATGGCAAGCGGACATTCTGACGATGTTACGTGAAGAGATGCTTTATTTTTGGCCACAGTTGGAAACGAAAATCATGAATGAAGGTTGGGCATCTTATTGGCATCAAACGATTCTTCGACAAATGGATTTAACGCCTTCAGAGACAATTGAGTTCGCAAAACTTAATGCTAGTGTTCTGCAGCCTTCCAAGACTTCAATTAATCCATATTACCTCGGTGTCAAAATATATGAAGATATAGAGAAACGGTACGATATACTAGCTAAGGAAGCTACTTCACGTGGTGAAGAGATGGTGACGGGACGCGAAAAAATATTTGAAGCGCGTGAAATTGAAAATGACACATCGTTCATTCGAAATTATTTGACCGATGACCTAATTAAACAAGAAGATCTGTACGTGTTTCAAAAGCAGGAAGACCAATACAAAATCTCTGATAAACAGACCGATGCTGTTCGGAATCAACTAATTGGACAGAGAGTGAACGGTGGCTTTCCTTATATAGTAGTAGACGATGGAGATTATATGCGAAATGGGGAATTGTATCTTGTTCACCGCTATGAAGACACTGAACTTGATCTCCCGTACTTGGAACATGTTTTACCGCATATTCATCAACTGTGGGGACGTATCGTGCATATCGAAACAATACTTGAGAACAAACCTTTGGTCTTTTCATACGATGGGCACAAAGTGTTTAGGAGAAGTAAATAACAAAAAAATAGACACAGATTATTCGTAGACTGAAGATAACTCCAGACATATGGAGATTACCTTCAGTTTTTTCATTTTACTACTTTTCATTTCGTGCATCTAATGTTATTTTTATAGTATACTAACTCATTAACGTACTAAAGAATTAAGAAAAGAGGAAAAATAATGAAAAAGACAACCATTGCTTTATTATTTGCAGCATTATTCCTACTGCTGGCTGGATGTTCGGGCAAGTCGTCTGAGGGGGGCAAATCACCCGCGGATGCAGATAACAAAGAAACGAAAGAAATTATCATCGGTGTAGATGACAAATTTGCACCTATGGGATTCCGTGACGATAAAAATAATTTAGTAGGTTTCGATATTGACATGGCAACAGCAGCGGCTGAGCATATGGGTGCTACTGCAAAATTCCAGCCTATTGACTGGAAAACGAAGGAAACAGAACTTAGCAGTGGAAGAATCGATTTAATTTGGAACGGCTATACCATCACAAAAGAACGTCAAGAAAAAGTATTATTCACGAAGCCTTATTTGGATAATAATCAAGTCGTTGTGACGTTAGTAGATTCTGATGTGAAAACAATTGAAGACCTAGATGGAAAAACTGTAGGTGTCCAAGCATTATCATCTGCCGGACCAGCATTAGAAAGTCACCCAATCCACGAAAAAATAAAAAACATCACAGAATTTGCAGACAATGTTCTAGCGTTAACAGATTTGAAAACAGGTCGTCTAGATGCAGTAGTACTTGATGAAGTCGTCATTGATTACTATATGACAACTGAAGAAGGGGTCTTTACGAAACTTGACGGATCATTGGCAGTGGAAGAATATGGCGTTGGAGTGAAGAAAGGCAATGAAGAATTGCTTGAAAATCTTCAAAAAGCATTGGATACGATGAATGAAGATGGTACTTCAGCTGAAATCTCCACAAAATGGTTCGGAGAAGACAAAGTTCTTCGTTGAGTTGTAGAATAAGTTATGTCAACGGAAGTTGCATTTGCGACTTCCGTTGGTATGCGTATTGTAAGAGAAGTACATAAAATCTTGAATGGTTTTTTGGAGGAATTAACTAATGAGTTATGAATATTTTATGTCTATGCTGATTCCTATGTTGGAAGGAGCGAAAGCGACTGTACTATTATTTGTAATAGCGATCGTCTTATCTATTCCACTCGGATTCTTGCTGACACTTGCCGTAAGAAGTAGTATTAAACCAATTTCTTATTTGGCGCAGACTTTTATATACGTCATGCGTGGGACTCCTTTGTTATTACAGCTATTGTTCTTTGTATTTGGTTTACCACTTCTGCCGGTAATTGGTGAGTATTTAGTTCTTGATCGTTTTGTAGCAGCTACACTAGCGTTCATTTTGAACTATTCAGCGTACTTTGCTGAAATATTCCGAGGTGGTTTGATCTCCATTGATAAAGGGCAATACGAAGCTTCGCAAGTACTTGGATTATCGAAATGGCAAACGACTGTGCGCGTCATCCTACCACAGATGTTTCGTGTAACGCTACCACCTATTGCAAATGAATCGGTATCGTTAGTAAAGGATACGGCGCTATTATATGCGGTAGCAGTTCCAGAACTTCTACACTATGCGCAAACAGTCGTAAACAGAGACTTCACAATCATACCGTTCTTCATTGCAGCTGGGATCTACCTGCTGATTGCATTCGGATTGACTATAGTCTTCAAGTATTTAGAAAGAAAGCTGCAATACGAATGAGGAGAGGAAATTATGTCTTTCATAGAAGTACGCAACTTACAGAAATCATTCGGTCCATTGGAAGTATTGAAGGATATATCGTTTGATGTTCAAAAAAATGATGTCATGGCAATTATCGGACCTTCGGGTTCTGGAAAGAGTACAATGTTAAGAAGTCTAATTCAATTGGAGCAAGTTGGTGGCGGTAGTATTATCGTGGATGGAGATTACCTAGTTAAAGATGGCATTTACACAAATCCTACCGATAGTAAAATGATCAACTCCAAAATGGGAATGGTATTTCAACAATTTAACCTATTTCCTCATTTAACTGTAAAGCAGAACTTGGAACTAGCACCGAAACTGGTGAAGAAAGAAAAAGTCGAAGATTATGGGCATAGAAGTATCGAATTGCTAGAAAAAGTGGGGTTGGCTTCAAAGGCTGATGAATTACCTTCGAGACTTTCGGGTGGTCAGAAACAACGTGTTGCGATTGCGAGAGCGTTGATGATGAATCCGGATATTTTATTATTCGATGAACCGACTTCCGCTTTAGATCCGCAATTGACGAAAGAAGTATTGGAAGTGATGAGAAATCTTGCGGAAGAGCATATGACGATGATTGTGGTGACGCATGAGATGGAATTCGCAAGCAATGTGGCTAATCATGTGATCTTTATGGACGATGGAAAGATTGTTGAAGCGGGTACTCCAGATGAAGTAATCAAATCACCGAAAGAATTACGTACAAAGAGATTCCTGAATTACGAGTTAAATAAATAACCAAAAATAGTGATGCGAATGGTATAATCGCGTCACTATTTTTTATGTAGATTAATTTGTTTTCCTGTAAGTTATCTTAATATATGGAGAATTATATCAGGTAGTTCATTAACTTTTGAGAATTAACACAAAATATTGAATAATGCATTGACGAATAACATTGTAAAGGGTACGATTACGTATAATTATTATCTTTTCTACATACATCGAAAGGGTAATAGATCATAGTCGAGGGGGATTTACATGAAGAAACATTGGGTGACTTATGCAGTAGCACTATTTAGTATTGTGCTCATTCTTGCTGCGTGTGGTGGAAAAGGGGAGTCATCTGATCCTGTAGCAGATGATAAGAATAATGATAAAGCAAGCACTGAAGAAAAATACATAATTGGTGTGACACAAATTGTTGAACACCCGTCTTTAGATGCGGCGTTTGAAGGGTTTCAAAAGGCAATTGAAGATGCTGGATTGAATGTAGAATACGATAAGCAAAATGCGCAAAATGATAATAGTTCCAACTCAACCATTGCAAACAACTTGGCAGGCGCAGGCGTCGATTTAATATTTGCTAACTCTACACCAAGTGCACAAGCGGCAGCTAGCGCGACACAAGACATTCCGATCATCTTCACATCAGTTACAGATGCAGTAGCAGCGGAACTTGTTGCATCCAATGAAGAGCCAGGCGGCAATGTTACAGGCACTACTGATAATCATCCTGATGCCATTCCAAACACAATGAAGTTCTTGAAAGAAAACGTGGGTGCAAAAAAAGTAGGAATGATATTTAACTCAGGGGAGCAAAACTCTCGCCTACAAGTGGATCATGTAAAAGGAATTCTTGCAGATATGGATATGGAAGTTGTAGAAGCATCCGTTGCAACTTCAGCAGATGTAAAGCAAGCAGCCGAATCTTTGATTGGTTCAGTAGATTCATTTTATATCATTACGGATAACACTGTAGTATCAGCACTTGAATCAGTCATCTCTGTTGCGAATGACAATAAGATTCCGATGATGGTGGGTGAATTTGATTCTGTGAAACGTGGTGGACTTGGAGCATACGGCTTTGAGTATTACGATATCGGATATGAAGCGGGTGAAATGGCAGTAAAGATTCTAAAAGGTGAAGAAACGCCTGAATCATTACCTGTCCAATTACCACAGAACTTGAAGCTAGTGATGAATGAAGAGACTGCAGACGCAATCGGTTTGAAGATTCAAGATGAGTGGAATGCCGAGATTGCAAAATAAATAAAATTAGGAGATGATCTTGCATGTTTTCAGCTGTATTTGGCTCAGTTGAGCAGGGTATCATCTATGCGATCATGGCACTCGGAGTGTATCTAACATTCCGGGTGCTTGATTTTCCAGATTTAACAGTGGACGGAAGTTTTGTAACAGGCGCAGCAGTAGCGGCTACGATGATTGTATTTGATTATCATCCACTTGTTGCAACACTTACCGCAATCCTGGTTGGCTTTTTTGCTGGGTGTATAACTGGTTTATTACATACCAAAGGAAAAATCAATCCACTTCTATCCGGAATCCTCATGATGATAGCTCTTTACTCGATAAACCTTCGGATAATGGGACTGACGACAGAAAATTCAGTGGGTCGTCCGAATATTCCGCTTTTAAATTCAGAAACGATTTTCAGTAAGTTCCAAGGTTTCTGGAGTACTCTTGGAGTTGATGAAACCATCAATGGTTTCCTAATGGGACTTGGTTTGGAACATTTACCATCGACTTGGGGAACATTAGTTTTGATGATCCTAGTTGTGGTTCTCATTAAATTCATAGCGGACTGGTTTTTGCAAACCGAAGTTGGTTTAGCCATCCGTGCAACTGGTGATAATAAAAAAATGATTCGTAGTTTCTCTGCCAATACAGATACTCTTGTTATTCTCGGATTAGGAATTTCCAATGCACTAGTTGCTTTCGCAGGTTCATTGATTGCACAGTATGGAAAATTCGCTGATAATGGAATGGGAATTGGTATGATCATCATCGGATTAGCTTCTGTTATTATCGGTGAAGCGATATTCGGGACGAAAACCATTTTCCGTACAACAATGGCCGTCGTCATTGGTGCCGTAATCTATAGAATCGTACTCGGACTGTCATTGAAAGTGAAGATTCTCGATTCAGGTGATATGAAATTAATTACTGCAGTCATCGTAATTGCGGCATTAATTATTCCGCAGATTCTCGAAAAAAGACGGGAAAAAGCGCGTAAAGCGAAAAGACAATCTGAACGAATGGCGATGAAATCATCACAAGGAGGTCATAGCGTTGTTGAAACTGGATCAAGTCAATAAAGTATTTAATGAATCGACTCCGGATGAGAAAGTAGCGCTGGACCAAATTAACTTACATTTACAACCGGGTGATTTCGTAACAGTCATAGGGAGTAACGGTGCAGGAAAATCTACCATGATGAATATGATATCCGGCGCATTGACACCGGATTTTGGTTCTATTTATATCAATAACAAAGATGTTACACGTTTGGCAGAGTTCAAACGATCCAAAATGATAGGACGAGTATTCCAAGATCCGATGTCAGGTACAGCACCGACGATGACGATTGAAGAAAATTTGGCGATGGCTTATTCTCGCAATCGACGGCGTTCATTGCATCGTGGAGTAGATAAGAAACGGAAAGACTTATTCCGAACCTCACTGGAAACATTGCATTTGAATCTTGAAAATCGGATGACAGCGAATGTTGGACTATTGTCCGGTGGTGAACGTCAAGCGTTGTCATTATTGATGGCGACCTTTACGCAACCTTCTATTTTGTTGTTGGATGAGCATACCGCAGCACTCGATCCGTCCCGCGCAGAGTTAATCACCGATTTAACGAAACGATTAGTTGAGAAGGATCGGCTGACGACGTTAATGGTAACGCATAACATGCAACAGGCACTTGACCTTGGAAATCGCTTAATTATGATGGATAAAGGCCAAATTATTCTTGAGGTAGAAGAAGAACAGAAACAGCATTTAACTATTGCGAAATTGATGGATGAATTTCAGCGTATTCGTGGAGAACAACTTACGAATGATGCAGCTTTACTTTCTGTATAAACAACAGCCCCCGCTTTCCAGTTGTGGAAAACGGGGGCTTTTCAATGTCTTAAGCAAGCCGTGCCATACGTTTCTTAATTTCATATACCCAACCAAATGGATCTATTTCTTTGCCTGTTTGGATATTCGTTAACGTGTTATATAGACGGGTAGATAGTTCCCCTGTTTCACCGTTGCCAATGATCATTTTATAACCATCCCAATTCAGTTCGCCGACTGGAGAAATAACAGCAGCTGTGCCTGTACCGAATACTTCTTCAAGTTCACCGCTTTCATAGGCAGATCGGATTTCATCCATTGAGATTTGACGCTCTGCAACTGGCATATTCCAATGTCTTAGCAACTGTAAAATGGATTTTCGTGTAATTCCCTCAAGAATACTGCCGTTGATTGCAGGCGTTACAATTTCACCGTTGATCTTGAAAAAAATATTCATACTTCCTACTTCTTCCACGTATTTACGCTCGACACTATCGAGCCATAAAACTTGTGAGTAGCCTTGTTTGTCTGCTGTCTCCTGTGCCTTTAAAGCCGCTGCGTAGTTGCCAGCAGTTTTAGCGCTACCCGTTCCGCCTTTTGCAGCACGGACGAATTCATTTTCGACGAGGATTTTAACTGGATGAATCCCTTCTTTATAGTAAGAGCCAACAGGGGACAGAATCATGAAAAATTGATATTTTTTAGCTGGCGCTACACCTAGGAAGGCTTCTGTTGCAATGACAAATGGGCGGATATATAATGATGTTCCTTCTAGTGTAGGAATCCAATCCTGCTCGATTTGCAACAATTGGTTCAGCGCGTACAATGCGTTCTTTTCATCAATCCGTGGCATACATAGACGATCGAGCGAATAATTCAAACGCTTCATATTTTGATCTGGACGGAACAAACGGATGGTTCCATCTTCTGAACGATATGCCTTCATTCCTTCAAAAACCGTTTGACCGTAATGTAAAACGATTGCAGCTGGATCGAGTGTTAAAGGTGCGTAAGGAGTAATGCGATGATTATGCCAACCTTTGCCTTCCTCATAGTCTATAATGAGCATGTGGTCTGTAAATGTTTTCCCAAAAACTAAAGTGCTAGGATCTGGCTTTTCTTTTTTATTTTGTGCTAGTTGAATTTGCATAGGTAATCTCGTCATAATCATCAAAACTCCTCAAGATATAGAATATTCCGAAAGTTCAATTCCGAATAGTGTAATTATACTGCTTTTTCAGAAAAAATAAAGTGAAAAGTTTGTCGATTTTAAAAACTATTATATAAAGGAGCAAATTTTCATGAGAAAAGTATTAATTATAGGCGGGGGTATCGTTGGTGCTTCCGCTGCTTATCATTTATCCGACCAACAAGCAGAAGTCGTACTAATCGATAGGCAAGAGCCAGGACAGGCTACAAAAGCCGCGGCAGGCATTATTTGTCCGTGGGCATCTCAAAGACGAAACAAAGCATGGTATGCCCTAGCATCAGCTGGTGCTGCGTATTATCCTGAATTCATTCGGTCATTAGAAAAGCATGGCGAAGTGGAAACAGGATATAAGAAAGTGGGTGCCTTGGCGATTCATACTGAGTTAGATCGTTTGGAGAAGAAAGTCGAGTTGTTAAATATAAGGAAAGAACAATCTCCTGAGATCGGGGAAGTGGAATTACTGGATACAATACAGCTCGCTAGCTATTTTCCGATTTTATCTGAGGAATATTCAGCTGTTCGTATTTCAGGTGCTGCCAAAGTAGAAGGGGATCAACTACTTAAAGCAATGGAGCGTGTGGCAGTTCAACGTGGTGTTCAAAGTATAAAAGGCTCTGCATCGCCGTACATAAAAGAAGGAAAAGTCTGTGGTGTTATGGTCGGGGGGCAAATTATTGAGGGAGATCAAATCATCGTAGCGTCAGGTGCCTGGGCTAGTGAATTTACAGAGCCCTTAGGTAAGAAGCTGCAAGTGACAGGACAGAAAGCACAAATACTCCATTTACAATCAAATCATGTAGCGTCAGGGGAATGGCCAGTCATCATGCCACCTGGTACTCAGTACCTCGTGCCATTCCGAGATGGCAGATTCGTTGCGGGCGCAACACATGAGGATACAGATGATTTCAATATTCAACCGACCACTGGTGGGATACTGCAGGTGTTGTCGAATGCTCTACCCATTGCACCTTTACTGAGCGAAGCAGTACTGGCTGAAGTCCGTGTGGGTATTCGTCCACATACACCGAATTTTATGCCGGTCATCGGTCAACTACCTGATCACCCGCAAGTTTGGATGGCTAACGGTCTTGGTTCATCTGGTTTAACAGTAGGACCTCTTCTCGGCAAGCTTTTATCCCAGCTAGTACTAGGCGAGGAGACTGGATGGGACTTAGAAAGCTACTCTATTAACCAAATAATTGCCGATGAACATTGAATAAAGTGCGTATAATGATTATTATGAATATATAGCGATTGAACGGTAAAGGGGAAGATTCATAATGAGAAGATATGTTTCGTATTCAGAAGAAGTGAAAGAAGCGATGAAATATGGCAAGCCGCTAGTCGCATTGGAATCCACAATTATTACGTATGGCATGCCATATCCTGAAAATGTGAAAGCTGCACGGGAAGTTCAGCAGATTGTGCGCGATCATGGTGCGGTTCCGGCAACAATTGCAATTATGGACGGTAAAATAAAAATAGGTCTATCTGATGAAGAGCTAGAACGGTTCGGAGATAGCAAAGGTGTTGTCAAAGCTTCTAGACGCGATATTAGTTACTTAATTGCTACTAAAAAACCAGGTGCAACGACGGTTGCTGCATCGATGTTCTTTGCTGACTTAGCGAGAATACGCGTATTCACGACTGGGGCCATTGGCGGTGTGCATAGAGGTGTGGAACAAACGATGGATATTTCTGCAGATCTTGAAGAGTTCGCACGTACAAATGTAGCTGTTGTTTGTTCAGGAGCGAAATCTATTTTGGATCTCGGTAAAACACTTGAGTATTTGGAAACAAAAGGTGTTCCAGTCATGGGGTATAAAACAGACATATTCCCCGCCTTTTACGCAAGAAGCAGCGCACATCATGTAGACTACCGGATAGATGAAATCGATATGATGGCAGAGATGTTGCGCGTTAAATGGAATTTAGGCTTGGAGGGTAGCGCGATTATCGCGAATCCGATTCCTGAAGAATATGCAATGGATCAGGAGTATATGGATGGATTGGTTTCAGATGCACTTAAAGAAGCTGAACAAATGGGCATTAGCGGAAAGTATCTTACACCACATATGTTAAAAAAGGTTCAGGAAATGACAGGCGGTAAAAGTCTGGAGGCCAATATCGCCTTAGTGAAGTCAAACGCTGAACTTGCAGCAAAACTAGCAGTGAGTTTTAACGGCAATTAATTTAGACGGGTTGTGTAAAATTGAAAGTAGTATCTTGGAACGTGAACGGTATTAGGGCATGCGTAAAAAAAGGTTTTAGTGACTTTTTTGAACAAGTACAGGCAGATATATTTTGTGTCCAAGAGATCAAATGTCAAGAAGGACAAATCGACCTTTCTTTCGATGGGTATGAATCCTACTGGAACTATGCAGCGAAAAAGGGATATTCAGGTACCGCAGTCTTTACGAAGAAATCCCCTCTTTCTGTACGCTATGGATTGAATGATCTAGACCACGAAGTAGAAGGACGAGTGCTAACGCTAGAATTTGAAGAGTTCTTTCTCGTTAATTGTTATACGCCCAATTCACAACGGGACTTAGCGCGATTATCATTTCGACTGGCGTGGGAAGATGAATTACTTGAGCATTTGCAGTCATTGGATGCCATCAAGCCCGTTATCTATTGTGGAGATTTGAACGTGGCACATGAAGAAATTGATATTCGTAACGTTAAATCTAATATTGGCAATTCGGGATTTACGAATGAAGAACGCGGGAAAATGACGCGGCTGTTAGATGCCGGATTCATTGATACGTTTCGCTTTATGTATCCCGATCTAAAAGATAACTATACATGGTGGTCTTATATGCGCGATGTACGGGCACGAAATATCGGCTGGCGTATCGATTACATTATTATTTCAGAGCGTCTCCAGTCAGCCTTGCAAACAACAGCTATTCATTCAGAAATTATGGGCAGTGATCATTGTCCGATTTCTACAGAATTAGAACTAAAATGAGAGCAAGTACCTCTCGGGTTAAGTTGTTCAGTTGAGAGGTACAATAGCTGAAAATAATAAATCGCATCACAAGTTTACCTTGTGGTGCGATTTATTAATTGAATCCATTCCAGTTGCCGGTACAAGATTGAATTTGGAATAGTGTGCCGGAGAAGGAACAGAAAGGTGTCATGTACTTTTATCCTCGGAGTAGACGGCGATAAGTAAGACTGCCTCATCTTCTCCGATGTTTTTTACAAAGTGAGGTACGCTAGCATTCCAACTAAATGAATCGCCTTCCTCTGCAATAACAGAATCTTCGCCTTGTGCAGCAAGAACCGTGCCTTTTAGTACGACATGGCTCTCTTCACCTTCGTGGGCGATCGCTTCACCGGTCGATGTACCGGGTGGTAATTCAACGTGCATCATTCGCAGACCACTTTGCGTAGTAATATGTTCAATTTTTATACCGTTAAACGTTGTGTATACCCGATCAGCTTTCCTAATGACTTTCATATGCTTCTTTTTCTCTAGCAGCAAATAAGGAAGCGGGACGTCTAGAAAGCGAGCGATTTCTTGCAACGTATTAAGGGAGGGGGATGTATTATCATTTTCGATGTTGCTTATAAACCCTTTTGAAAGTCCTATTTGTTCGCTCATCTGTGCGATGGTTATTTTCTTTCTTTTCCGTATATCTCGTATTTTTGAGCCGATTTCCACATGGATCCCTCCAAGAGTATTGTTATGTATGTATATAATAGCACAACTATCTTGACGCTATCTTTCATTTGATGTTATCCTATAGAGAATTAATATTCACATGCGAATATTAAAAAATGAGTTAAATACTCACAATAAATATATTGACGTGATGCAAGAAAGAATAGTAAGTGTTATGAAGTAAATATATGTTTATAGATATATTTGTTTTAGAGAAGCGAGGAGGTATGTGTAAACCAAGTATTTTACGATGCTGAAAATCAGATGAAATAGGATAAATAATTATTTTTTTTACAATTAATGTTCACCTATAGAGATATAATATCCTTAAAGAGATATAATAGTAACTTGAAATGATGCCAACCAGTTTAAATATGATCTTCAAAGTCCAAACTCATAGAAGTAAACTTTGGTATTGATCGAGTGATATGTAATAGGAAGCGGATAAAAATTTAGATTACGCACATTAGAAACGATACAAGATAGAAGAGGGAGATTATAAAAATGAAAAACTTTCATAATAAACCTAATACATTTGTTGGACAAGTTAATATAAATGTAATGAATTTGGATGTAGCTCTTGAATTTTACCAACAGGTTATCGGATTTCAAGTACTGGAGCAAACAAATCGAAAAGCGGTTTTAACAGCAGACGGAAAAACAGGATTATTAACGATTGAACAGCCGGTTGATGTACTGCCCAAGGAGGAAAGGAGATCTGGTTTATTCCACTTTGCACTTTTGTTACCGACAAGGGCTGACTTATCCGCCTTTTTACGCCATTTATCTAAGACAGGTTCTCGATTCGGAGCATCGGATCACCTGGTAAGTGAAGCACTCTACATTTCGGATCCAGACGGAAATGGTATTGAAGTGTATATAGATCGGCCATCTTCTGAATGGAGTTGGTCTAATGGAGAAGTCAAGATGGTGTCTGACCCATTGGATGGGGAAAGTCTTCTGGCAGTAAGTGATTTGGAATGGAACGGGTTGCCGGCTGATACGATAATGGGCCACATTCATTTGCATGTAGCCGATCTTCAAAAGGCAGAAGAATTTTACACGAGGGGACTAGGTTTTACAGTTGTAAGCCATTATCCTCAAGCTATTTTTATTTCAACGGGCGATTATCATCATCATATTGCCTTAAATACATGGCAAGGAGTAGGTGCTCCCAAACCACAGAAAAATAGTGTGGGTATAAATTGGTACTCGCTTGTTTTCCCAGACGAAGCTGAAAGATCGAATGTAATGGAACAATTACAGAACCTAGGTATTTCGTATACGGTTGAAGGTGAGTTGTTTGTGATTGAAGATCCATCAGGAAATAAAATTCAATTAACCGTGTAAATTTCCACACTTATCCCGCCTCAAACGAAGAGCCCCAATTCGCAGATGAATTGGGGCTCTTCGTATTTATTATTGAAATGCGTTTTGTACTAGTAACCTAAGACATTAACCTCGAAAGCACTTGCTTTTTTTACGCATGTTATTTTGGTTCAAGCGAAATCAAACGCTTTTTGCCTGCGTACATTCCACTTATAAATAGTATGGTTGCGACAACTATGAAGGTATATAGTGGCGCTGTCCATGAACCCGTAAAGTCATGAAGAATACCGAACAACACAGGACCAATAGACGCGAGTAAATAGCCAATCGACTGCGCCATTCCGGAAATTGAAGCTGCCTGGTCTGGTGTATGGGTACGTAAAGTGAAGAACATCATAGCGAGGCCGAATGCTGAACCGCCTCCTAGTCCGATGAAAATCATCCAAAGTGCAGTCAGGCTTTCGCTTCCGAATTGTACACCACCATAGCCAATTACATAACAAGCGAAAACAGCTACGACCAGAACACGTTGATCACGTACTTTATCCGCAACCACTGGTATGATAAACATCATAGGCAATTGTGCGAGTTGGACAAGGGCTAACATCCATCCAGCAGCATCAGCAGTCATGCCATTTGTTTGCAACACAACTGGAATCCATGAAGCTGTCGTATAAAATAGGAACGATTGCAGTCCCATGAAAACTGTGATGCTCCAGGCTAGTGGCGAGCGCCAAATAGGCCGAGCAGGTCCCGTCTTCTTGTTTTTCTGAACTGTTTTGATAACCTCTTTCTTTTTACGTATTTGAGGAATCCATACGATAATAGCTAACAATGTAATGACTCCCCAAATTCCTAGAGCACCTTGCCAGCCGTAGACAGTTTCATTGGCGATTGGAGAAGCGATACCAGAAGCTAGCGTTGCAGATATACTCATAGAAACAGAGTACAACCCTGTCATTAATCCAATATGGAAGGGAAAGCTCAGTTTAAGAAGGCTTGGTAATAAGACGTTTGCAAAGGCAATTCCGACACCAATTAAAAATGTGCCGATCAGTAGCAAGATACTATTGCCGACAGAACGCATGACAATTCCTATTAGTAAAATAATCATTGCATAGAAAAGTGTTCGCGACATGCCAAACCGTTTTGCAATGCGTGGTGTAAAAGGTGATACAATGGCAAATGCCAGTAGTGGGATTGTCGTTAGAAATCCAGCCAATGAATTGGAGATTTGCAGTTGATCGCGAATGTTTCCAATAATAGGTCCGACAGAAGTTAGTGGAGAACGGATGGTAGCAGCTAAAAATAAAATACCCACTAACAGCACCCACTGACTTTTAGGGAAATGTAAATGTTTGCTTGGTCGTTCTGTTTCCATCATGAAGCCTCCTGTATTCCTTGAAGATTGTTCTGAGAAGTATATCGCTGAATCAGCAGAAAGGAGATTCCTTTATGGAGTACTTACTCATAGTCTTTGTAAATGTTATCACACCGATGCTCATTTTATTAGCAATTGGCGTGTTTTTACAAATAAAGTTTACTTTTAATGTTAAGGCGTTAGGGAATATTCTTACATACTGTCTAATACCTGCCGCTGTGTTTATGAACTTATATCATACTGTTATTGATATAGACATCCTACTCGATGTATTAATGTTTGTCGTATTATTCACATCCGCTTTAATAATTACTGGCCATATATTTAGTAAATTCTTGCGTTTAAACCGCCAGCAAACCGCCGTAATGAAAAACAGTATTGTGTTGATCAATTCTGGAAACTATGGATTACCCGTCAGTCAGCTAGTCTTTCATGCCAATCCACTCGGAGTGTCCATTCAGATCGTGTTGATTGTCTATCAGAACTTACTGACGTACTCGTATGGATTGTATAATCTCGTGTCTTCCACGCAATCGGGAAAAGACATCGTGAAGCAGTTTCTTCGAATGCCGATTATTCATGCATTGTGGCTAGGTGCTGTGCTTAATTTAACAAATATCCACCTGCCACAATTTATCGAGTTGCCGATTAGTCATTTATCGGATGCTTTCATCGCCATTGCGCTCATTACACTAGGCGCGCAGTTAGCGCAGATTAAGGTGAAAACGCTATGGAACCGTTTGATCTACCTAAGCGCTATCGGCAGACTCATTATTTCACCAACTGTGGCGTTGCTGTTGATTTTACTGTTAAGAATAGACGGTGTCACGGCCCAGTCACTCTGGATCGCCAGCTCATTTCCAACGTCAAGAAACAGCTCAACGCTGGCATTGGAATATGATGTAGAGTCTGAGCTAGCAGCCCAGATCGTCCTGTTCAATACCGTAGCTAGTAGCTTTACAGTAGGCGTAGTAATTTATCTTTCCTCACTATTTTTCGGGTAAGTAAAAAACGGGGAGTTTATTACAAAGAGAGTCTGGCGTGGGTGTTGGTAAGCGATTGGCACTACTGAGGAGACGCTTCAATGCAATGCCTTCTCTTGAAATTACTATTTATCCCAATTTACGCCACCTTTTTGTCAATAATATGTCCATGTGCTTGCCAGCTTGAAGCTATCAAACTAATTGGCAAATATTCGTATTGAAAATTTGTCGAATCATGCTATACTGTTAGCATTCAGTTAAATAAGACTCATATAATCACGGGGATATGGCCCGTAAGTTTCTACCGGTTTACCGAAAATAGACCGACTATGGGGAGAATGAAAAGCAGCTTTCTTTGTCGTTCGACAAGAAATTGCTTTTTCATTTTTAAAAGCGTACATGCCGCTCTCTCATAGTTGTTATATGGGAGTATGGCATATACGCTTTTTTTATTCGGAAAAATGAAGGGAGCACAACGGTGTGGAGTTGTTAAAAAACAAGATTCGACAAGAAGGTAAAGTATTATCGGAAGAGGTATTAAAAGTAGATTCTTTTTTGAATCATCAAATTGATCCATTACTGATGCAGGAAATCGGAAAAGAGTTTGTTATACGATTTAGCGATCAAAACATCACGAGAATAATCACGATTGAATCTTCAGGTATTGCTCCAGCGACAATGGCAGGAATGATATTGGGCGTTCCGGTAGTGTTTGCCAGAAAACGTAAATCACTTACATTGACGGATCATTTATACTCCGCGAAAGTGTATTCTTTCACTAAGAAAGAATCGAATGATATTTCGGTTTCTAAAGATTTTATTTCAAATGAAGATACGGTTTTACTCATTGATGATTTCCTTGCGAATGGACAAGCTGCACTCGGACTCATAGATATCGCCAAACAAGCAGGTGCGACTATCGCTGGTGTTGGAATTGTCATCGAAAAATGCTTCCAACCAGGTGGAGATTTGATTCGTAAAGAAGGCGTACGTTTAGAGTCACTGGCTGAGCTTCAGTCACTGAAAAACGGTCAAGTCCAATTCGTCGGGGAGGAAAATAACGGATGAAAACAACACTGCTAGGTTTTCAGCATTTACTAGCTATGTATGCAGGCGCGGTATTGGTACCGCTTATTGTGGGGAATGCCATAGGGTTAACTCCCACACAGCTGACATATCTTGTTTCAATTGATATTTTAATGTGTGGTATCGCTACGTTGTTGCAAATTTCACGTAATAAATATTTTGGTGTTGGTCTACCTGTCGTCCTTGGGTGTACGTTCACAGCTGTAGGCCCTATGATTTTGATCGGCAATGATTATGGAATTTCGGCCATTTACGGTGCAGTTATTGCTTCGGGCGTAATCATTTTCTTCATTAGCCGCTTCTTCGGAAGTCTTGTGAAATTCTTCCCTCCAATCGTTACGGGTTCTGTCGTAACAATTATTGGAATCACATTGATTCCTGTTGCGATCAATAATATGGGTGGCGGACAAGGGGCTGAAGACTTTGGCTCAATGACAAATATTTTACTTTCATTTGGAACGTTATTATTCATTGTCTTACTGTTCCGATTCACTTCAGGTTTTATGCAGTCTATTGCTATTTTGTTGGGATTAGTCGTGGGTACGATCGCGGCGATATTCCTCGGCATCGTAGATTTTTCCAACGTACAAGATGCTTCTTATGTTCATATGGTCATGCCGTTTTATCTAGCAACACCTACGTTCCATTTGCTACCGATTGCCATTATGACATTGGTTGCGATGGTGTCACTCGTAGAATCCACCGGAGTATACTTTGCGCTCGGTGATATTTGTGAAAAAGAAATCGATCAAAAAATGTTGGAAAGCGGCTATCGTGCAGAAGGTTTAGCTTCCATTATTGGAGGTATTTTCAACGCATTTCCTTACACGACATTTTCACAAAACGTGGGTTTAATGCAATTATCTGGTGTGAAGTCACGCCGTGTAATATTGGTTACCGCGATCATGCTGATTTCTTTAGGATTCTTGCCGAAAGTAGCCGCTCTTGCAACGATTGTTCCTGCGGCAGTACTTGGGGGGGCTATGGTTGCTATGTTCGGAATGGTTGTTTCTCAAGGAATTAAGATGTTGAGTCCTGTTATTTCAAAAACTCAAGATAATGCAATGATCGTAGCGTGTTCTATCGGGATCGGACTTGGCGTTTCGGTTGTACCGGATCTATTCAAGGAATTGCCAGAAAGTGTACAGATCTTAACAAGTAATGGGATTGTACTCGGAAGTATTACGGCTATCTTCTTAAATATCATTTTCAATATGCTGCCTTCAAAAAAGAAGCAAGCGGTCGAACAAGCACGTCAAGCGGAGTCTACGTCACGTAGCATTAAAGAAGGATCATCTTCTGTCTTGGTTAGTGCAACAGCTAATCATAAATAACAACAAAAAGAGCAACTGCTTTTTTGCAGTTGCTCTTTTTGTTATCTTATACGCGATGCTGATCATATAGATGTTGCTCTGTTTTGTTTGTTACCATCGTCAGCAATTGTGGATCGATTGGCGTGTCATAAGCTCTTAATGACTCCCGAAGCTGTTGTTGTGTCCTAGCACCAATCAAAGCAGAGGCCACAGCAGGCTCTTTAAGTGCAAAGGCAAGAGCGTATGCATGTAAGTCGTTTGTTCCCTCCGAAAGCGATTGAATTGTCTGCTGTAACTCAGACGATGTGTAAGAAACGAAGCCACTCATTTTCTTCGCACGGTCCATGCCTTCATTCGTCAGTAGGCCTTTTGCTAGTATTCCTCTCGTGACAACAGATGCACCTTTTTCCGTAATCATAGAAAAATATTCTTCAGGACGTCGATCGAGCAAGCTATACTGCATCATGACAGAAACTGCATGGCTAGTATTCAGGAAACGTTCGATGACAGTGGGGCGGATACTTGAGATACCGTATTCACGTATGATGCCTTCTTTCTTTAATGTTTCAAACGCCTCGATTGTTTCTTCAGCATCATCTTCCATCGTACCACCGTGAAGTTGGTACAAATCGAGATAATCGAGTTGTAATCGTCGTAAACTTTGTTTTACAGCGTTCATTATATAGGCTTTTGAAGGATCCCATGTCCAGGAATCTTCCCCATTCCACTTGTTACCGACTTTCGTCGCGATGATCAACTCTTGACGTTTTTCCTTCAATACTTTTCCTATAAGTTCTTCATTTATTCCTCTATCATACAGATCGGCTGTATCGAAATAGTTGATGCCATGATCCACTGCTTCATCGAGTACGGAACGAGCCGCTTCAAGTTCAGTCGGTAATGACATGCACCCTAATCCAAGTTCGGAAACAAGTAAATTACTAGAACCTATTGTACGCTTCTTCATGTGCTTCACTCCTTTGGTTTCATGGTACAATGAAAACGGGATATAAAACCAATGGAAAGGGTTGAGTGCTGGATGAAGTTTGAAGAAATTACCCTCTCAACAGAACAAATTTTTACAGGTAAAATCATTTCGGTGCAAGTAGACGAAGTAGAATTGCCTGATGGAAAACTAGCAAAAAGAGAATTAGTAAAACATCCAGGAGCCGTGGCGATTATCGCCTTGACTGAAGATAAAAAGCTCGTGTTAGTTGAACAGTACAGAAAGCCTTTGGAACGAACGATGCTAGAAATACCTGCGGGAAAGATTGAGCTTGGGGAAGAACCTAAACTGACGGCAATTCGTGAACTGGAAGAAGAGACAGGTTACCGTGCTAATTCATTCGAATATTTGCAGACTTTCTCAACTTCACCAGGCTTCGCGGATGAAATCATTCATTTATATGTGGCAAAAGAGCTTGAGAAAGTGGAACAGCCTGCGACAGGGGATGAAGATGAATTCATTGAAGTACTGGAAGTAACCGTTGAAGAGGCAGAGGAATTGATTGCGAATGAACGGATTTATGATGCCAAGACGGTTGCGGCTGTCTGGTATGTAAAAAACCTATAAAGGATTGAGCTATTTCTGGACGGACAAGCATATGTTATAGAAACGATGCGGAGGTGTCCTATTTATGGCTCGATCATTGTCTTTTGTATATTTATTCGTTATACTCGCAATTAGTTATATAGGAGGGGCTTTATTATTTAGAGAGTGGCCGATCACGTCACTAGAGCAGATCATTGGGTTATATGATCAACGTGTAGTGAAGGGATCCGAAGCGGCTTTGTGGTCGCCTGTTGTGGTGACATTGAGCTTTATTCTGTTAGCCATCATTCTGTCTAAATATAAAAGAGTCCGTTTTATCACTATGTTTCTCGGTGCAATTAAATGTGCTTTTTTTGGTCTATCATCCACATATTTATTGTCGACAGGCTTAAAAATGGTATCCTATACGATTTGGTGGTTTCCATTTCAATTAATCAGCTGTTTGTTGTTTTTGATTTTATGTTCGGTGTTGAACCCGCCATTTTTCGCTACACCGGCCAGCAAGAAAGATCGTCCATTAACTGCTGTGCCTCCATTAATTGCATTATTATTAATCACACAGATACTGGAACTATCGATCTATCATTTTATTAAGTAATATCCACTACACACTATAATGAACTGAACCTTTCCTTTCTATTGTCATCTGGAACGACAGTTTGGTATAATGGAAACAATTTGAGGGGGGCGTCGTATGGAAAGCCGAATCGAACGAATCAAGAAGCAATTGCACGGGGCCAGCTACAAGTTGACGCCTCAGCGTGAAGCGACTGTAGCAGTTCTTCTGGAAAATGAAGAAGACCATTTAAGTGCAGAAGATGTATTTTTGCTAGTAAAAGAAAAAGCTCCAGATATTGGTCTGGCGACTGTATATCGTACATTAGAATTATTAACTGAACTAAAAGTTGTCGATAAAATTAATTTTGGCGATGGGGTAGCACGTTATGATTTACGAGAAGAAGGTGCTGCGAGGTTCCACCATCACTTAATTTGTCTGGAATGTGGTACGGTTGATGAAATTCAGGAAGACTTGCTTGGCGAAGTAGAAAAGGTCGTAGAAGGTCGTTATGGTTTTACAGTCAAAGATCATTGGTTGACGTTCCATGGAATTTGTAAACGTTGTAAAACGAAAGACGAAGAGAAAGAACAAGAAGACAATGGGATGGCCTAAGCGCTGTCCTTTTTTACTTTTTACAAAAGAAAGGAGGAAAGTCTATGAAAGATGCGCAGTTTGCGTTAGAAGATTATGTGCACTTTTTAACAGTTGAAAGACAATTAGCCCAAAATACGGTGAAGTCGTATCAACGCGACCTGATAGCCTATATTCGTTTCATCGCAAGTTTAAATTTAGAAACAGTTAATTCTATCGAACGCGCGATGGTTCTACAGTATCTGCAGAAGTTGAAAGATAGTGGTAAATCTAGTCGTACCCTTTCCCGACACATTTCCTCCATTCGTTCATTTCATCAATTTTTAGTGAGAGAACAAGTCACGACACATGATTGCACGATTCATATCGAATTGCCTAAAATCGAACAAAAGTTGCCGGATGTCCTCTCTATACCTGAAATTGACCGATTGATCCAGGCCGTTGATGGCAATACTTCACAAGGTATGCGCGATATTGCATTGCTTGAATTGTTATATGGGACTGGAATGCGGGTAAGTGAATTGATAGCGATTGATTTGGCTGATCTTCATTTGACCATGGGTTTTGTGCGGGTATTTGGAAAAGGTAGCAAAGAACGAATAGTACCACTTGGACGTTCTGCAATCGACGCCTGTACGTTGTATTTAAATGAAGGGCGTCCCAAGTTCATCAGTGATACGGAAGCCTTGTTCCTCAACATGCATGGCAGACGGCTGACGAGACAAGGCTGTTGGAAGATCTTGAAAGAAGCAGGAGTAAAGGCGGGAATTCAGAAAGTCATTTCACCGCATTTATTGCGTCACTCATTTGCCACACATTTGATTGAAAATGGGGCTGACTTGCGCGCCGTTCAGGAAATGCTCGGACATGCCGATATTTCCACAACGCAACTTTACACGCATGTCAGCAAAAAACGCTTGAAAGATGTCTACAGTCAATATCATCCGAGAGCGTAAACTACTATTACTGGAGGTTTTCATATGGAAAAATTTCGTTATAATCGTATTCATTTAATCGTACTTGACTCAGTAGGAATCGGCGAAGCACCTGATGCTGAAGCTTTTGGTGATGTTGGATCTAATACGCTTGGACATATCGGTGAAGAGATGAACGGACTGAAACTACCCAACTTGGAACGTCTCGGTCTGGCGAATATTGCACCGATTAAAGGACTTGCACCTCAAAAAGAAGCGCAAGGATATTACACAAAAATGCAAGAAGCATCTGTCGGTAAAGATACGATGACAGGCCACTGGGAAATCATGGGCTTGCGTATCGATGATGCATTCAAAGTGTATCCGAATGGTTTTCCAAAAGAATTAATAGATGAATTGGAATTGAAAACGGGTAGAAAAGTTATCGGAAATAAACCGGCAAGCGGTACGGAAATTATCGAAGAACTAGGCGAAGAGCATATGAAGACGGGCGCTCTCATCGTTTACACGTCTGGTGACCCTGTACTGCAAATTGCAGCACATGAAGAAATTATTCCAATTGAAGAGCAATATCGTATTTGTGAAATCGCAAGAGAACTTACGTTGCAACCCGAATTTTTAGTAGGTCGCGTGATTGCGCGTCCGTTTATTGGGGAACCGGGTACATTCACACGAACTACAAATCGTCATGATTATGCATTGAAGCCATTTGGGAAAACGGTAATGAATGAATTGCAGGATAAAGGTTTTGACGTAATCGCCATCGGTAAAATTGCCGATATTTACAATGGTGAGGGCGTGACGGAAGCAGTCCGGACAACAGGAAACATGGACGGTGTAGATAAGTTAGTTGCGGTGATGGAAAAAGAGTTTGAAGGCCTCAGTTTCGTTAATCTCGTAGACTTCGATGCATTATATGGTCACCGTCGCGATCCGATTGGTTACGGTAAGGCACTTGAAGAATTTGATGCACGTTTGCCTGAAATTATCGATGCCATGCAACCAGACGATTTACTGATCATCACAGCAGACCACGGGAATGACCCAGTTCATGAAGGAACGGATCATACAAGAGAATATGTACCGTTACTCGTCTATTCCCCTTCAAATAAAGGAGCAGGGCAATTGCCCATCCGTAAAACGTTCTCTGACGTCGGAGCGACAATTGCTGAGAACTTCCAAGTAGAAATGCCTGAACATGGTGAGAGTTTCTTGTCTGCATTGGTGAAGGAGGACTAATTGTATGCTGCGCATGGTAGATATCATTGAAAACAAGCGAGACGGAGAAGAACTAACTAAAGAACAGATTGAGTTTTTTGTGACGGGTTATACAGATGGCTCAATCCCTGATTATCAGGCGAGTGCTTTCTTGATGGCCATTTACTTTAAGGGGATGACTACAGAAGAACAAGGCTATTTAACGATGGCCATGGCGGAGTCTGGTGATCAAATCGATTTATCTGCAATTGAAGGAGTGAAGGTAGACAAACACTCAACGGGCGGAGTAGGAGATACTACGACACTGATCTTAGCACCACTTGTCGCAGCGTGCGGTGTACCGGTTGCTAAAATGAGTGGTCGAGGACTAGGCCATACAGGTGGCACACTGGATAAGCTAGAAGCAATAGACGGCTTCCACGTAGAGATTTCAACGGAACAATTTATTCAACAGGTCAATGATTTGAAGATCGCTGTAATTGGCCAAAGTGGTAATTTGACGCCAGCTGATAAAAAACTATATGCGTTGAGGGATGTCACAGCGACCGTCAATAGCATTCCGCTGATTGCAAGCTCTATCATGAGTAAAAAGCTAGCGGCGGGCGCAGATGCTATCGTATTAGACGTCAAGACAGGCGCGGGAGCCTTTATGAAAACAGTAGAAGAATCAAAACGACTGGCAGATGCCATGACTGCGATCGGAAATGAAGTGGGAAGAAACACAAGTGCTGTTATTTCGGATATGAGCCAACCACTAGGATTTGCTATAGGTAATGCACTTGAAGTAAGGGAAGCTATTGATACACTACAAGGAAAAGGTCCAGCTGATCTAACGGAGTTGTGTCTAGTTCTTGGTAGCAAGATGTTGCTTGCAGCGAACAAAGCAGAAACTGAAGAAGACGCACGCAAACAACTGCAGAACGTCGTAGAAAATGGTGACGCACTGCGCTTGTTCGGCGAGTTAATCAAAGCACAAGGCGGCAACGAAAAAATTATAGAGAATACCAATCTATTGCCGCAAGCACAGTATCAAATTGAAGTTCCGGCTAGTAAAAGTGGCTATGTATCCATGATCGATGCCGATGAAATAGGCGTATCTGCCATGCTTCTTGGCGCCGGTCGTGCAACAAAAGAAGACGTCATAGATCTTGCGGTCGGGATTGTACTACGTAAGAAAATAGGTGACTTTGTAGAAGTTGGGGAGACACTTGCTATTCTCCATGCAAACACGGAACAAGTGGATGACTCGATCAAATTACTGCAAACTCATATGCATATCACAAAGGAAAAAACTGAAGCACCACCGCTTATACATTCCTTATACTGAATAAAAGCCATGTGCCTGAAGCACACCAAGAAATTGGTTCTTCCAGGGCACATGGCTTTTTTGTCGTTCATGTGTAAAAACAAATTCAACTGTACATACTCTTGTGTAGCTCGAGGTAGGAGCGTAGGAGAGGCTCGCTGTGAATTCAGTGCAAGGCTAACGGGTATCTTTAGCTAGTCAGTGAAGAATGTATATTCGTGTTATTCCAATTAAACGCGGCACTTCAGTTGCTAGTAAGTGAAAGACAGCGAGTGCATAGAAGAGATCTAACTGCTTCGCACTTTCTCCAAAATGCCGTTCTTTGTGGCAGCGTTTTAGAGAGGTTAGCTTGAACGCTGTGAACCTATGGAAGGGTCCGCTTGGAACGTTGATTAATACTTACCAACCCATTTAATTTCTGTCACAACGTAAGAAGTTTTAGGGACAGCTGACTAGTTTTGTCAAAACTAAAGGATGACCGTTCTAAATGTGCGACAATGCCTTCATGAAGGAGGCGTATCTACACATGTCAACTATTACACAACTGGAAAATGGCATTGTCTTAATCACGCTAGCAGGAGAACTCGATAACCACGAAGCCAATCAAATTAGAGAAGAAGTATCTACCGCTATATTCACGGGAAAGACGCGTGCAATCATCTGGGACCTCTACCAACTAGGCTTCATGGACAGCGCAGGGATCGGACTTATTCTTGGAAGAATGCGCGATCTAGTTCCTGTTAACGGAGAAACGCTCATATTGAATCCATCTCCGACAATGCAGAAACTATTTCAATTTTCGGGTCTTGGTGATGTCGTCAGAATATGTACAGTCGAAGAAGCAATCGACGAAATCGGAGGGGTTGTACATGAAAAATGAAATGACCTTGTCGTTTCTAGCGATAGAACAAAATGAAGCACTTGCCAGAATGGCACTCACCTGTTTTATTGCACCATTGGATCCGACACTGGAAGAAATTTCGGAATTTAAAACAATTGTTTCGGAAGCTGTTACGAATGCTATTATCCACGGTTACGAATGCGATGGTAAAAGTATGGTGAAGATCCATGCGTCAATTGATGACCGCTCAGTTAAAATGACGGTCACAGATGAGGGAATGGGTATCTTTGACATTGAGCAAGCAATGGAGCCGATGTTTACGACCAAACCACAAATGGAGCGCTCTGGTATGGGCTTTACGATTATGGAAAGTTTCTCGGACGGTATCCGTGTAGATTCTACCCTTGGAAATGGGACAATCGTGACATTTGAGAAGAATTTTTCTCCGGTCACAGAAGTAAGTAGAATGAGGTGACGTATGGAAGCATCTGTTGAGAAGCAACACGCTCTGTTGTCACAAGAAAAAATGCGAGAACTCATCAAAGAATCACAAGCGGGTGACAAAGAAGCTAGGCGAATGATGGTAGAAGGCAATACAAGACTTGTGTGGTCCATCGTTCAACGCTTTGCTTCGCGTGGTGCGGATTTAGAAGATTTATTTCAAATAGGCTGTATTGGCTTGATGAAATCAATAGATAAGTTCGATTTATCCTATGAGGTGAAGTTTTCAACGTATGCTGTACCGATGATTGTGGGAGAAATACAACGTTATTTACGTGATGATGGAATGGTGAAAGTAGGCCGTACCATTCGTGAGTTAAGTTATAAAATTCGTCATGCAACCGATGATTTCTTTAAGAAAAATGGACGTTCACCCTCCATTTCAGAAATGGCGGAAATATTAGAAGTAAAACAAGAAGATATTATCCTAGCCTCTGATGCGCTCCGTGATCCTGCCTCGTTGCATGAACAATTGTATGAGAGTGACGGAGACAGCCTGACGTTAATGGATCAACTGCGAGACGATAGATCAGAGAGGGTATTCGACCATATTCCGTTACGGGATGTCATTACTCGGTTGAATAAACGTGATCAGACGATCATTTATATGCGCTATTATTTAGATTACACACAAAGTGATATTGCGAAACGTATTGGAATATCACAAGTACAAGTATCACGGTTGGAAAAGAAAATTCTAGCTCAAATGAAAACATGGATGGGCGCAGATGCCGAAGAAGCGCTCGAGAAGGTGAGGAGACCGTAATTTGACCGATACACTATTTACGTCCATACGAGAAGGGGAAAGGTGGTTCATCAACCAGTTTGGCAAAGACGAAACATATGATGCGACTAAACGGTTGATCCACCTATGGGATAAAGAAATACTTCTTCTGTATATGAACGGTTTAGTGGATGGAGTGGTCTTAACAACCTTAATGACAGAAATGCAGTATCGTAATGATTTATATACTAGTGAAGATGTGGAAAACATTGACCGTGCAATGATGGATTATTTTCCGTATCATTCGGTGGAAATCGTCAAGGATGAAGATCAACTCGCGAAAGTTATTTTAAGTGGGTTAGCTGTATTCATTATGAAAGATGGTTTCACATTCGCACTTGATGTGCGGTCATACCCAGGCAGAAATCCTGAAGAACCTGATACGGAAAAAGTCATACGAGGCTCAAGAGACGGTTTTACGGAAAACATCCTGACGAACACCGCATTAGTTCGAAGACGTTTACGTACAACGGAACTACGATTTGAAATGCATGAGACGTCCGTAAAAGGCAAAACGGACATTGCCATTGCCTTCATGAAAGGCGCCGCTAATGAAGGGCATTTAAATTTTGTGCGGGAGCGACTGGATGCATTGAAAACTGATGGCTTGACGATGACCGATAAATCACTCGAGGAATTTCTATTTAAACAAGGATTTCATCCGATGCCGTTCGTTCGGTATACGGAACGTGCGGATATATGTGCGGCACATTTACTTGAAGGACATATTGCGATCATCGTGGATACGTCTCCTTCCGTCATTTTAGTACCTGTTACGCTTGTGCATCATCTGCAACATGCGGAAGAATATAGACAAGCGCCTTTGATAGGTACTTTCATCCGGATGGTACGCTTCATAGGGACATTTTTAAGTCTAGTGATGTTGCCGTTTTGGTATTTGATGTCAGTCGAAAATCAATTCGTTCCAGAAGCAATCAAGTATATCGGTCCGAATGAATGGGGAGAAGTTCCGTTATTTGTCCAATTGTTAATAGCTGATGTCGGTATAGAAGTGTTGCGGATGGCCGCAATCCATACACCTACACCGCTGTCGACCGCGATGGGACTCGTTGCTGCTATCGTCATTGGGCAAGTGGCGATTGACGTAGGCTTGTTCTCTTCGGAAGTGGTTTTATACGTGGCGGTCAGTGCTATTTTAACATTTGCCATTCCGTCATTTGAATTAAGTATTACGACAAAAGTGTTCAGGGTTTTCTTGTTAGTTTCCACAGCGTTACTAGGGGCCCCGGGCTTTTTCATAGCACTTGCTGTAATTTACTATTATTTATGTTCATTAAAACCGATGGATGTGCCATATTTGTGGCCGTTCACTCCATTCTTCCCGAAAGCTTTGTTGCGTGTGTTGATTCGTTTCCCTATGACAATCGACGATCCACGGCCGTTTATCACGGAATCGCCGAACCGTGATAGAATGTCATAGGACGATTTAGACATTCCGCATGTCGTTGCCACTTCCCGTCTTTTTGTGATAAAGTTATCTGAGAGAATTCGGGAGGGGTATGGGACATGCATCTTTATGGAACACAGGCAGTGAATGAAAACGGTCATCTGACAATCGGTGGAGTGGACGTTTCAGAACTGGCTACACAATACGGAACACCAGTTATGGTCTATGATACAGAGTTATTCAAAGAGCGTGCGCAGGCATTTAAAGAAACTTTTGAGAAAAAAGATATTAAAGCACAAGTTGCGTATGCGAGTAAAGCCTTTTCTTCAATCGCGATTTATCAACTGGCAGAACAGCAAGGATTGTCTCTTGATGTTGTTTCAGGTGGAGAATTGTATACGGCTGTAGCCGCAGGATTCCCACGTGAGCGGATTCATTTCCATGGCAATAATAAAAGCAGAGAAGAACTAGTATATGCATTTGAAGAGAAAATTGGATGCATCGTAGTCGACAATTTCTTGGAAATCGACATGATCAAAGAAATTGCGGACGAGCGAAAGCAAACAATGAATGTCTTAATCCGTGTAACACCGGGCATTGAAGCACATACACACGACTATATTACGACAGGTCAGGAAGATTCAAAGTTTGGTTTTGATTTGAAAAATGGTCAAACGAATCAAGCATTCCTAGCTTTGCACGATCATCAATACATTTATTTCCTTGGCATGCATTGTCATATAGGCTCGCAGATTTTTGAAACCGATGCATTCAAATTTGCAGCAGAAGTGTTGATGGAAAGAATGGTTGAGTGGCGAAAGAATTATCAATTTATCTGTCCGGTCTTAAATCTGGGTGGAGGATTTGGTATTCGCTATACTGAAGAAGATACGCCGCTTGAGCCAGCTGTCTATGTAGAGGAAATGGCAGATGTAGTGAAAAAGATGGCAGAGGAATATGAATATCCAATTCCTGAAATTTGGATTGAACCCGGCCGCTCGCTTGTCGGAGATGCAGGAACGACCATTTATTCTGCTGGCAGCACGAAAGTTGTGCCGGGTGTCCGTACATACGTAGCAGTAGATGGCGGAATGTCTGATAATATTCGCCCGGCTTTATATGACGCGCACTATTCTAGTGCACTTGCAAACCGGATGAACGAACCACATGACCAGCAATGGACAGTTGCAGGGAAGTGCTGTGAGTCAGGTGATAAGTTAATTGAAAAAGCCCATTTGCCCAAAGTGGAAACCGGTGATTTACTAGCTGTCTTTTGTACAGGAGCCTACACGTACTCCATGGCCAGCAATTATAACCGTTTGCCTCGACCTGCCGTTGTCTTTGTAGAAAAAGGGCAACATCAGTTAGTGGTAAGACGCGAAACTTACGAAGACATCATTAAATTAGACCTTCCGTTGCAATCAGATGAGAAGGAGAGTTTCTGATGAAAAAGAAAAATGTCATTCTTTTCGTTTCAATTGTTGCGATGGCTATAATTTGGGGAGTCATCTATTGGTATTTTGTTGTTCCTGTAATTGATCCGCGTTATAAATAATGCGCGAGTTGAAGAAAACGGTGTAATGGTGTAAACTGTACAAAGGATTTCTGAAAAGAAGGGGTTACTATTGAATCTTATTCGATTTAAGAAGGCACAAGAGAAAATTGCTATGGGCTTTTTATCTTATATCCCTAGTGAGAAGATGTTATGCAAATTACAAGAGACTGTTCAGCAATATCTGTGTGACGAACAGTGGCAGCTATTTCTTTACAAAGAAGCAGAAGATTACATCGGATTAATAGGGGTAGAAGTCAACGACAGCGACAAGGTGTACACTATTCAGCATATTTCGGTCAACCCATCTTTTCGTGGAGAAGGAATTGCCTTTAAGATGGTGAAGGAATTGCAGGAGATCTATCCAGGATACGGCTGTAAAAGCACGGACTTTACAGAGCCATTTATACAAAGTTGTTTAAGAAAAGAAGAAGGCGCAGATCTTTAACGGCTGCCCTTCTTCTTTTCTTCACGTTGTAAAAGAATATCTGACCTGTCTCGTTGCATATGCTTATGAATAACAGACGTGCTGTTTTTAGGTAGTAATACCATCCGTGGCTTGGATTTCTCTGCTTCCACTTGCAACCCTGGAGAGATTGGAAGCTGGAATGAATAGAAATCTTCACCTGTTTCAATGCGTGTAAGACAATGCTCTAGCTGCATGATGATTTCAGCAATAGACACTTCTTTAAGATAGTCATCAAATTGTACAGGCATCTCGCGGAAGCGTGTGATGGCTTTGTTCAAAGTACGCGAAGCACCTGCTGTATTTCCTCTGCGCCAATGATATAATCCAGTAGCCATAAGAATATAGCCTGTTAGCGGATGGTCTTTTGAAAAGTTCTCTTGTTCTTTCCAATATTCCTCCAGCACTTCATGGCACTCGAAATAATCTTGATTGTCATTGAAATACACAATAAACTGTAGAAAAAGAGGATGGTAGTAAGGGTGCATCCGAATCATTCCTTTCTGGTTAGGTAGGTTGGTGAAAATGAGTTATAGTGTAAAACTCGAAGTCTTCGAAGGACCGCTTGATCTGTTATTGCATTTGATCAATCGGCTCGAAATTGATATTTATGACATCCCCATGGCGGAGCTAACACAGCAGTACATAGAACATTTGCATGCCATGCGCGTTCTTCGATTGGATGAATTAAGTGAATACCTTGTACTGGCAGCGACGTTGCTTGAAGTAAAAAGCAAAATGCTGTTGCCGGTCAATGAAGAAGAAGCGTTCATCGAAGAATTCGGTTATGAGGAAGACCCGCGTGAAGAATTGATTGCTCGATTAATGGAATATCGAAAGTTTAAAGAAGCGGCCAACTCTCTTCGTGAATCCGCAGCATATCGCGATGAGCATTTCACCAAGGAGCCTGAAGACTTAACGGATTATGGTGAACCGCTTGTAACCGAGACGGAAGATCAGCTAAATGTTTTTGACTTGATTGGTGCATTTCAGAAAATGCTACACAGAAAGAAACTCAAGCTGCCTCTTACAGCGAGTATAACAAAATCTGAACAATCTGTCGGGGATAAGATGTCATCGATCATGAGTAAGTTAGAACTATGTGGTGGAGAATGTGATTTCCATGCACTTTTTGAAACGACAACTGTACCTGAGCTCGTATTAACATTTTTATCATTGCTCGAACTAATGAAATTGCAAGAAGTGAAAGTACGACAAAGTAATAATTTTGAAGAATTACGAATCTCGTTGATCTGAAGGGATGATAGGAATGGACATCGAAACCCGTTTCATTGGGATGACGGAAAGTTTTTTATTCGTTGCAGGTGAAGAGGGGTTAACTCTTGCACAGTTAGCCACATTGTTAAAATGCGGAGAGCAAAAAGCAGAACAAGTACTGAATTTGTTACAAGAGGCATATGACGAAGATGACACACGTGGCATAACGTTAAAAAGTTATGGCGGAAGTTTCCGCTTAATGACGAAGAGTGAATGGGCAGATGACATCAAAAGAATGTTAGAAGATCCAAAACCGTCTACGTTTACACAAGCGGCACTCGAGGTGCTTGCCATCATTGCTTACAAGCAACCTGTAACGCGCGTAGAGATCGATGACTTGCGTGGTGTAAAGTCTGAGCGTGCATTGTCTTCATTGGCAGGTAAAGGCTTCGTAGAGGAAGTAGGGCGCATGGATGGACCTGGCCGGCCTATCTTATATGGTACGACAACTTTTTTCCTAGATCGTTTTGGACTGACATCGCTCGAAGATATGCCCCCGCTGTCACTTGACGAAGAACAGGAAACATCGGAGGAAACGGATTTATTCATGACAAAATTCCAAGAGGCATTTTCCATTACAGAAGAAGGAGGACATGATGCTTGAGAAAGATTTTGGTCATCGTTCTACTGATAGTTGGATTATTGATGAATCCCGTAAGTAGTCAGGCGGCAGGTTCGTCTTTTGCAGTAATAGATGGAGAGAATGGTAGGTTGTTGATGGGATCAAATGAACATGAACCACTACCCATCGCAAGTTTAACTAAAATGTGGACGGCTTATACTTTTTTGGAGTTAAAGCCCCATGAAGAAGAGACGGTCATTTCCTCAGATGCCGCAACGGCAGAAGGGTCATCTATTTATCTCGAAACGGGTCAAGTAATGAAGACGAAAGATCTGTTATACGGCCTCATGCTTCGTTCAGGTAATGATGCAGCGTCGGCACTGGCTGAACATGCAGGTGGGTCACTTGAAGGATTCGTCTATTTAATGAATGAATTGGCGCAAAGTCACGGATTGGAGCAGACGCATTTTATGAATCCGTCCGGTTTGCACGGTGAGCATCATCTGGCGTCTGCATATGACACGGCTAAAATGTTGTACTTTGCCATGAAGAATCCGGAATTCCGTAAAATAGCTTCAACAAAGAACTATCCTTTTGAAACGGAACATGGTAAAAACAGTTGGCAGAACAAACATCGCCTAGTGCTATCTGAACCTACTGCTGTTGCAGGCAAAACAGGTTTCACAAAAGCAGCGGGACGTACATTGGCTACTTATTTTGAAAAGGATGGCAAGTCTGTCATTGTCGTTACGCTAAATAATGGAGACGATTGGCAAGTCCATAAACAGTTATCTCAGCAAGTATTTTCCGAATATCAATCGTATACAGCAGTGAAAAAAGGGAAGTATCAAGTATTTCCTCATATGACTGCAAAGTTGGATCAATCTGTTAAAGTACTTCTAACGAAAAAAGAGAAAAAAATGTTGTCCAATGTGTTACAGATTCCACAAGCAGATGAACAACAAAAAAAAGGTTATTGGTCTATTTATTTAGGTACAGAACCCATTAAGACGGTAGCGGTAGATATCATGACCGAAAAATGAATAGAAAACACACTATTTCGAAGATTGTCCTACACAGGTCAGTCTTCTTTTCATTTGACCCAAAGTGTGACATAATTTTTTCAGTATGTAACATCAAGGAGGAACCCATGGAAAGATTACAAAAGGTATTGGCACAAGCCGGCGTAGCATCAAGAAGAAAGTCAGAAAAACTAATATTGGACGGTTTAGTTAAAGTGAATGGTAAAGTCATAACGGAACTAGGTACAAAAGTTAGCAGAATGGACACAATTGAAGTAGAAGGCGTTCAACTGACAAAAGAAACACCTGTCTATTATCTACTTTATAAACCACGCGGTTATATCTCGACTGTAGATGATGAAAAAGGTCGTAAAACTGTAATGGATCTAATACCTGAAGTCAGCCAGAGAATATTCCCTGTCGGTAGACTGGACTATGATACATCAGGCGTATTGCTGATGACGAACGATGGAGATTTCTCGTATTTAATGACTCATCCAAAATTCGAAATTAAAAAGAAATATGTGGCTAAAGTAAAAGGAATCCCTTCTCGTGATGATCTTAAGAAGTTGGAGACGGGAATTGAACTAGAAGACGGTAGTACTGCTCCTGCGCGTGTGAAAATGACGAGCTCAGATAAAAAAACGAATTCTGCGATTGTCGAGATCACAATCCATGAAGGGCGTAACCGTCAAGTCCGAAGAATGTTCGATGCAATTAATTGTCCTGTGCAAAAATTAAAGCGTGAAGAGTTTGCTAACTTGACAACTCGCGGATTGAATGCCGGAGAAGCGCGTGAACTAACAAGGCATGAATTGAAACAACTACGCGTGTTAGCAGAAACAGGGAAGATCGGCTAAGAAAGTGTCAAAAGTTCACAAACCTATCACTAGTGCCGGACCAACTGATTTTATGTTTTGCTATAATAGCAGTTGGAATATAAATTAGACAGGAGGTTACATGATTGGCCAAAAATAAAAAGACTGTCAGGCTAATTAGCAGAACAGCCCTTCTATTAATTTTAGCTGCGATTATGATCTACGCAATTACTTCAAAAGATAAAGTAAAAGTCTTGGCGGAAGGAGATACAGCGCCTGATTTCGAGCTTATAGATTTAGAAGGAAATAAACATCAGTTGTCGGATTACAAAGGGCAAGGCGTATTCCTGAACTTCTGGGGCACATGGTGTCCACCTTGTAAAAAGGAAATGCCTCACATGGAGGATCTCTATAAAGAATTTGAAGCGAAGGGTGTACATATCCTGACTGTCAACGTAGGAGAACCGAAAGTGAAAATTGAACTTTTTAGAGACGACATGGACCTTTCATTCCCGATGTTATGGGATAAGAACAAAACCGTTATGGATTTGTATAATATCAAACCATTACCTACAACTTTCCTCATCAATCCAGAAGGAAAGATTACGAAAGTCATTAAACAGGGAATGACAGAGCAACAAATTTACGAGTATTTAGAAAGCATTCAACCAAAGTAAGGAGATTGTTACTCAATGAGCAAAATCAAATGCCAATGCGGGCATGAAAATCCTTATGGTACAGAGCTTTGTGAGAAGTGTGGTCGTCCCTTATCTGAAAAAGCAAAGAAAAGTGATATTGTAGATATGCGCTACGAGGGATCTTCTAGGAGATCCCAAACCTATAAGAGTTCCATTATCGATAAAATTTGGAACTTCTTCTCCAGTGTGAAGATTGGTGTCAGTATTATTGCAGCGGTATTAATCGCGTCAGCAATTGGAACCATCTTTCCGCAGAAGTTCTATGTACCTGCCACTACGCCGGAAGGCTATTTGGAATACTATGAGCGTCTGTATGGTACGGTAGGAAAGCTTTATTATGAGCTAGGATTTTATGATATGTATAATAGCTGGTGGTTTAAAGTCCTAGTCGGTATGCTTGCAACGTCTATTATCATCGCAAGTATTGACCGTGTGGTTCCGCTTTATAAATCACTTAAAAAGCAACGTACACGGCGTCATCCTTCCTTTATGAAGCGTCAGCGAATTTTCGGGGAAGGCGATGTCCGAAATACGAAGGAATCCCTTGCAAAAGCAGAAGAGAAACTACAAGCAATGCGTTACAATGTGAAGAGGGAAAATGGTGCAATTTTAGCTGAAAAAAATCGTTTTTCACGCTGGGGCCCATATGTTAACCACGTCGGATTAATTATTTTCATTTCTGGTGTTTTGCTAAGAGGAATTCCGGGTTTTTATGTTGATGAAGCGATGTGGCTTCGTGAAGGGGAAACACGTAATATCGTCGGAGCACCGGGATATGTGCTGGAAAATAAAAAATTCACGTTAGAGAATTATACAAAAGAAGAAGCAGCTGAAGTATTCGGTGAGGCGTTGGAGAAAAACGGTATGATTGCTAAATCGTATACAACAGATGTTACGTTGTATAAACAAGATGAGGGAGCACTTCCTGGTAGTGAAAGCCTTAAAAAAGTGAAAGATTACGCTATCAATGTCAACAAACCATTGAAATTTGATGGATACAATGTTTTCCAGATGGATTATAAACTGGACGAGCTTAAAAACATGACATTTCATTTGGTGAAGAAATCTTCTGAAGAATCTCTGGGAGAATTCACGGTAAATTTAAGTGATCCGGCGAAAGTATATGATCTTGGAAATGGATCTACTGTCAATATGCTCGGTTTTTATCCGGATTATGATGGAATTAAAGACGGGGAACCCTATTCAAAGTCACCTGTTCCAAATAATCCAGCATTCATTTTTCAAATGAACACACCGGATAAGCCAGAAGGTGAAAAGAGTTTCGTTGCAATTCGTCAAACGCTAGAAGTAGAAGAGAACGACTATGCGATTAAGTTTGCAGCTGCAGAGACTCGAAACATTTCCGGTTTAACAATTCGCAAAGATAAAACTTTATATATCCTCTTACTCGGTGGTCTAGTATTTATGATTGGTGTTATTCAAGGTATGTACTGGCAACACCGTAGAGTATGGATCCAAGAAGATACAGAAGGACATCTATTGATTGCTGCACATACGAACAAAAACTGGTTCTCATTGCGTAAAGAGCTGGATACATTACGAGAAACAGCAGACTTGCCTGCTTATATAGATCGTCAGGATCCTGAGTTGGACAAGCCAGAACAGGAAGGGGACGAGGAAATATGGACTTAGTTACCATTAGTAGTAACTTATTATTTGTTTCATTTGTTGCTTATTTAGTAGCGACGCTCTTTTTTGGGGGCGCTATAAAAAAGTCGAAATCAGAAAAAGCTTATCATAATAGTAAGTGGGGAACGATCGGTTTAGTTATTACTATCATCGGGTTCCTTTCTCACTTGGGCTATTTCTTTACAAGATGGGCTGCGTCAGGTCATGCACCGCTTAGTAATATGTTCGAGTTTACAACTGCGTTCGGCATGATGCTCGTAGGGGCTTTCATCATGTTATATATTATTTACCGAACACCATCACTTGGATTATTTGCGTTGCCAGTTGCGATTATTATTATTTCATATGCAACGATGTTCCCAACGGAAGTCACTCCACTAATTCCCGCGCTTCAAAGTAAATGGTTGTTCATTCACGTAATTACGACGGTTATTGGTGAATCGATCCTGGCGATCAGTGCGATAGCGGGTCTTGTATTCTTAGTGAAGAATATCGATATGACAAAAAAATCTAAATCACGCTTTTGGATAGAAGCGGTTATGTATACGTTAGTTCTAGTTCTTGGTTTTGTTGTATCTTCTACGACTTTCAACGTCATGAACTATGAAGCAGAATTCACGTATATAGATAAAGATGAGGCACCAGCGGAAATTACGTATCACATACCTCCATTATTCGGAATGAATGAGTATGAAGCTATGACACCGGAGAAAATGACACCTTGGGTTGAGTTGCCTCCGATTATCAATGCACAAAAACTGTCTTCTCTTGTTTGGTCTATAGCTGTAGGGTCAGTGCTTTACGTATTATTACGCCTAATTGCACGCAAGCCTCTTGCCGCGGTATTCCAACCGTTAGCGAAGAAGGCGAATTCTCAACTGATGGATGAAATTGGCTATCGTGCTGTATTGATTGGTTTTCCAGTCTTTACGCTCGGTGCGTTGATATTCGCCATGATTTGGGCACATGAAGCCTGGTCACGATTCTGGGGTTGGGATCCGAAAGAAGTGTGGGCACTCATTACATGGTTGTTCTATGCTGCATTCCTTCACTTGCGTTTATCAAAAGGTTGGGAAGGTAAAAAGTCTGCATGGCTTGCTGTCATCGGATTTGTTATCATCATGTTCAACTTAATTGCTGTAAATTTAATTATTGCAGGTTTACACTCATACGCATAATCTTCGACTGCATGACATTCATTGTCATGCAGTCTTTTTATTTCTTTTTATAGGTCAGTAATTGTACAATGGTGTTAGAAGGTTGTCGAAAGGGGTAATGAATTGTGGAAGAAACTGTGAAGCTCTTAGTGGTGGATGACGAGGATCGCATTCGTCGCCTGTTGAATATGTATTTATCTAGGGAAGGTTATGAAATTGAAGAAGCGGTCGATGGAGCCGATGCGTTAGAAAAAGTGTTTGCTGGACAATACGATTGTATACTGCTCGACGTTATGATGCCTGAGAAAGATGGCATGGAAGTATTAGCTGAACTGCGTGAAAATAAAATTATGACACCTGTTATTTTATTGACAGCAAAAGGTGAGGAAGCAGACCGTGTAAGCGGGTTTGAAAGCGGTGCAGATGATTACATCGTGAAACCATTCAGCCCAAGAGAAGTAGTCTTACGCGTAAAAGCTATGCTCAGACGTTCAGTTGCATTTCCGAATGTATCGTCTAACACAACATCGAAAGATTTAGTCGTCTTCCCGCAGCTGACGATTGATCATGACGCACACCGTGTAACAGCTGAAGGTAAAGAAGTTAATTTAACACCGAAAGAATATGAGTTATTATATTTCCTAGCGAAATCACCGGACAAAGTATTCGATCGTGAACAATTGCTAAAAGAAGTATGGCATTACGAATTCTTTGGAGATTTGCGTACAGTGGATACACACGTCAAACGGCTACGTGAAAAATTGAGCCGTGTTTCAGAAAGAGCAGCGAAAATGATTGTCACCGTTTGGGGTGTCGGATATAAGTTCGAGGTTCCAAACGAATGATGAGAATATGGAATTCAATTGTCGGGAAGCTATGGGCCACCATATTGCTTCTCGTTTCCTTTGTCTTGTTTATCGTGACACTGTTCCTACTCGAGTTTCTAGATAATTTCCATACGAAACAAGCAGAAGAATCCTTGCAAAGGGAAGCAGCCACCATCAGTAAAATTGTCAATGATCAGAGCGGACAAACGGCCGATTCCATGCACCAAATTATAGAGGATATTCTCGACATGGAGACGAATGCCATTGTAGTGGATCAACAAGGTGATATTTTGTATTCATTTCATACGTCCCCAAGTAAAGAGGAGATTGAAGATAAATTGCTGTCCGAAAGCAGTTTATACGAGTCGCCGGAACCGGGGAAGCAAAAAGTGAAAGAAATGATACTGCCTTCATTGACTGAGCAAGACGTCATGGAGCAATTTTTGATTCTATCCTATCCATTCGAACAAGCTAGCGGTGAACAAGCGAGTGTACTCATGTACCAAAGCCTCGATGCTGTGCACCGTACGACGAAAAGTACAACTAATATCGTCTTCCTATCCGCATTCATCGCGTTTATTTTGACTACGTTCTTTGCATTTTTCTTATCTACACGGATTACATTGCCATTGCGTAAGATGAAGCAAGCGGCGTTTGAGTTGTCTAAAGGAAACTTTGATACGCATTTACCTGTTGCGCAAAATGATGAAATTGGTCAGTTAGCAACTGCTTTCAATCAAATGGGACGTCAACTGAAATATAATATTGAATTGATTAAACAGGAGAAAGAACAGCTTTCTAGCATTCTTACGTCTATGACAGATGCAGTCGTGACGTTTAATCAAGATTATTCAATTCTTTTGAAAAACCCGCAAGCTGAGTTACTGTTGAAGAAATGGTATGGGTACAATCAAAAAAATCATCATCCATTGCCTAAAGAAGTTTTCCATATGCTTGAGCATGCCATTTCATTCGCAGAGGAAGTGGAAGACGAGTTGGAATTAGGCGGACAGTTTTATGTGATCTCTATCAGTCCTTTATATAGTGAAAATAGTATCCGTGGAGCGGTGGCAGTATTTCGTGATATGACGGAACAACATAAACTGGATAAATTACGTTCGGATTTCATCGCAAACGTATCGCATGAATTACGAACACCCATTTCGATGTTGCAAGGATACAGTGAAGCCATCATAGATGATGTAGTGAGCACTGAAGAAGAACGTATGGAAATGGTCCAGATTATTCATGATGAATCCAAGCGTATGAGCCGCCTCGTCACGGACTTGTTGAATTTAGCAAGAATGGAGTCAGGCTATATTCAACTGAATAAAAGCCCCCTATCAATTGTGGAGTTTTTAGAACGTATAGTGACAAAGTTCTCACAAGTGGCAAAAGACGCGAAAGTGGACTTGTCTTTGAAAACAGATGAGTTGAATACCCTAATGATAACGGCTGATGAAGATCGTCTAGAGCAAGTATTCACTAATTTGATTGACAATGCCATTCGTCATACTCCGGACGGTGGAGCCGTGACACTATCCGTCTACCGGTCTACCGGAATGCTTGATATAACAGTAGCTGATACAGGTGTCGGTATTCCTGAAAAAGATTTGCCATTTGTTTTTGAGCGTTTCTATAAGGCGGATAAAGCTAGAACAAGAGGAAAAGGCGGTACAGGACTTGGTTTGGCAATCGCAAAAAATATTATGGAAGCCCATAATGGTTCAATTTTAGCGTCACGTGGAGATGAAAAAGGAACAATCTTTATTTGTTCACTACCATTTGATGCACTAAACACATGAAACTTCTCTTAGATTGAAACGACTACTATAGAGCGAGGGGATTGAATGGATGACTCCGTTTTTCAACGATTATATGAAGACTATAACCGTGACGTATTCAACTTCCTCACTTATTTGACTCGCAATCGGGAGGTAGCGGAAGATTTGATGCACGAGGTATATGTGCGTGTTCTCAAATCATACGGCCGTTTTGAAGGGAAGAGTTCTGAGAAAACTTGGTTATTTGCGATTGCGAAAAATGTCTCAATCGACTTTTTCCGAAAACAATCGACCAGCATGAAACATACAAATATTCATTTCAATTGGGAAACAGAGCAATTAATTTCAATAGACCACTCGCCCGAACATTTAGTTGAAGCGGGCGAAGAGCAGAAACAAGTGCTTGAAGCGTTACACACATGTACGGGTGATCAGAAAATGGTCATCCTTATGCGGTTCTTCCAGGATCTATCGATTGCTGAAACGGCTGAGGTTTTAAGCTGGACCGAAAGCAAAGTGAAAACGACACAACATCGGGCAATCAAAGCATTAAAGGCGAAATTGGAAGCAGGTTCGGTCAGGGAGGATAGATGACATGAGCAGAGATAAATGGAATGAAGACAATCTCGAGAAACGTTTACGTGACATGCCGGTCGTGAAAGATCAGCGTTCTAAAGATGAGATTATGCAGCGGTTAAAAAGTGATTCAAGACTTTCTGGAGCGAATCAGCCTATAAAAAAGCCTTTCAAACCTAAATGGTCTTCACTTATTGCAATTGTTGCAGCGATTTTATTGCTCACCATCATCCTGCCGATATTCATTCAACAGAATAATGAAGTATCAATGGATAAAGCAACGACGGAAGATTCAGCTGATGCTATCAAGATGGAGAGTAATGAAGAAATGCAATCGAGCGAAGCAAGTGATGCATCTGTGTTTACAAGACAGGTCACAGCACCACTGTCGTACGCGGCCTATCCTGCTAATGTCGTGGATCACACAGCGTTTCATATTGGCCTTGTTACCGATCAGGCGACCGTTGTTCCAGTTACGTTCCTACTACCGAATGAAAGCTTGCATGAACGCTTAGGAGGCTCTTCGGATGCAGTGACACTTTATAACGAGTATGCAAATAAAATAGATGAAGAGGCGCTTGGATTTATAGAATATCATCCTTATAAAGCGATCATTTCTTCACATGGTCATCAAGTTCAAATGAAGTTTGCCACAGATCATACTTATGACGTGTCGAGTGCGACACTTGAGATGTTAAATTTGTCTCTACTAGATACGTTTCAAGGGTATGATGAAGTCGTGTGGCTACAAGAAGATGCTTCTGCAATTACATTGGATCAAGTAGGTCAAGTAGAGGAACCGATCACTTTGTTAGGTACGGTTTCGCATCAAGCATACTATCGATACATGAAGTCAGATGGGGAAGTAGTACTGTCCACTAATTTCGGCAAAACTTCCCCTACGGTAGAGCAAGCATTGATTGACATGAAAAAGTCACCGAATGATATGTATTCGACTTTGGTCCCTGAAGGAATTGACTTCACGGTTAAAGTAGAAAAAGATATGGTTAACGTGAAATTCACTGAAGTACTTAATTTAGAAAAGATGCAACAAGAAGAAGCGCTGCAATTGATAGAAGGCATTTTGATGACAGCGGCAAGTTTCGATAACTACGTAAAATTCGAACGAGTCGCACAAGAACAATGGATGGGATTTGATTTCACTCAGCCATTGGAAAAACCCATTGGTGTAAATCCAAAGTATTTAATTAACGAATAATTCTGTTTTGTAAACTTGTGAAGTTTACAAAACAGTTTTTTTGCGTTATAATAGGTTCATAACTAAATATTGATTCATCTTCGGGGCAGGGTGTAATTCCCGACCGGCGGAAATGAAGTAGAATACTACTTTTAGCCCGCGAGCTTAACAGCTGATTCTGGTGAGATTCCGGAGCCGACAGTATAGTCTGGATGGGAGAAGGTGAAGGTGCAGCCATCTTTTTGTGTACGCAAAAGTGGTGCTTGTTACCTGACGGATAAGTTTGTGTGATTTATCTGTTCTTAACAGTGCATTTTATTCTCCCTAAAGCATAATTTGCTTTAGGGATTTTTAGCGGAACAATGGATGAGCCAGCCTTTCCTCTTTTGAAGTGAATCGCAAAAGGAGAGAGGAACAAATGAATAATAAGAAGTTACGTAAGCTAATTTTGGTGGCTATTTTGGGAAGTATTTCAACTGTGTTAATGCAGTTCAACTTTCCAATCCCGGCAATGCCTGGATTTTTGAAGATCGATTTCAGTGATATTCCTGCTGTACTGGCTATCATGACAATGGGACCTGTTGCAGGTATAGGCGTAGAGTTATTGAAAAACGTCATGCATTGGTTCTTATCAGGAAGTCCAACAGGCGTACCGGTAGGGGAAGTCGCAAACTTTGTGACAGGTGTATTATTTATTATGCCAATCTACTGGATCTTTATGAAGTATCGTTCAGCTAAAGGTCTTGCATCAGGTTTGATCGCAGGTACAGTAGCGATGGCAGTAGGTATGAGCATATTAAATTACTTAGTGTTCTTGCCGATGTACACATATTTCCTAGGTATGCCAGCAGTCACAGGAGATTCGCTGTATCAGATGATCGTATTGGGGATCTTACCGTTCAACTTAATCAAAGGCGTAATGCTATTAGTCATCACGTTGATGTTATATAGAAGCATGGAGAAGTGGATTAATCAGCAACAAAAGAAATTATCGTTCTAAACAAATAAACGCCAGTCATCCTGAATATACGGGAGGCTGGCGTTTTTACTGTAAATAGAGGATTGGCAAGTGAGTACGAAGGAGTGAAAGCGCCACCTGAAGACGCTTTCCGAAAGAGCAAGCTGGGGTCGACCGAGTTTTTTGACCGAAACTTACGTTTGTAGTGGATGGACATAGTGCACTCACTTTCTGCGGTGGGTTACGCATTGTGCTCTTTGAACGTATTTCAGTGAAAATCCTGATCCCAACATCCCGTCAGTTTATTCTATATACGGGAATTTGTTATGCACTCGCTTACTAGTTGCGGCTATATTTTATTCAACAAATAAAAAACAACACTTCCATATGGGAGGAAGTGTTGTGAGGACTGAATCAATCTTCATATTTTAATGGATCGCCTTCGAAGGCTTCATCCGCAATTTTAATTGAATCTGTAGGGCAGCCATCGTATGCATCCTCGAGATCCTCCATCAGTTCTTCTGGAACTTCAGTGTTTCCCATGTTATCATCTAAAATAACAAATGCAATTCCCTCATCGTCATAATCATAGATATCCGGCGCAGCAGCTCCGCAGGCCCCGCAGGCTATACACGTATCCTGATCGACAATCGTAAACTTTTTGCTAGACATTTGTCTTTCTCCCTTCTTCCATTCACTCAACCTATTTTGTATCTACTCTATTCTAAAGCTGTTTTCATCACTTTTCAACAAAAATACGCAATTTCTTCAAGGAGGGCGCGCAAATGAGTTTGGATTCAATCTTATTAACGATCTTTCAACGCCTCCATGGTGAGCGTTCAGCGCAAGGTGTCTATCATATACTTCGCGGAAAACGGTCAGGGCAGACGTTACAAGACGTTGAATATTATCAAGTTAAATCATACTATGCATTGTTGCCACAATTGACGGCAAGCGAATTCCAGCAAGCGTTAGAGCGAATGCAGGCTGACGGACTGATCTTAATAAATGAACTCGTCTATGTGACAGCAAAAGGTCAGATGGCGACGGGTAGTGAAATTTGGCGATTTAATGGCTGGAATTACCGAGGACGTGAAAGAGAGTTTGGAAGACGGTTGGCCTTGCTAGTACAGACGTTGTCCAATTTACGCAGCGGTGAGACGATGTTCATGCCAATCCAAAAGGAGTTGCCTACCCAGCAATTTATCAAAGGACTTTTACGTAATCAATCAAATAGCATGACTAATCTATCCATATCATTGCGAAAAGAATTGGAACACGCGCTAATTCATTCCTCATTATCAGATTTGCAACGTACGATAGTGACTAGTCGATTGACGGGATACGGGCTTACCGCGTCTACTTGGGAACAGCTGGCGGCTAGTCTAAACGTATCGGCTAAGACTATACAACTTTACTATTTAGAAGCATTACATATCTTGCTCGATTTCCTACTCCAGCAACCGAACATGCCTTTGCTGACAGAATTAGCAACGGACTGCAGAGTGGACACATATTTGACGCAATCTGCTGAACGGACACGGAAACTATACGAGCGAGGCTATTCGCTGGAGCAAATTGCCTCACTACGAAATTTAAAATTGAGTACTATAGAGGATCATTTCATTGAATTAGCGGCCAATATGGATAACTTTCCATATGAAGAATTTGTAACGAAAGAACAAATGGTTACGGTTTGGCGTCATGTTGAACAGTTGCAGACTAAACGATTGCGTTTGTTGAAACAGCAATGCCCGGAATTGTCGTATTTTCAACTGCGATTAATCATCATCATGGAAGGGAGAGAGAGCTGATGGAACTTCAGAAAGTATTGCATCAAAAGTTTGGTTATGAATCATTTCGACCTGGCCAACAAGAAGTGATTACGGAGTTATTGGCTGGACGAGATACTGTGGCAATATTTCCAACGGGTATGGGGAAGTCACTTTGCTATCAATTACCCGCCTACATGCTTGAAGGAGTAGTGATCATCATCTCTCCGCTCGTTGCGTTGATGGAAGATCAAGTGGCCAATTTGAGAAAACATAAAGAAAAACGTGTGGTCGCTATCAATTCATTTTTATCTAGGAAGGAAAAGGAGTTGGCGCTCTCTACTATGGCGCAGTATAAGTTTATTTTCTTATCGCCTGAAATGATGATGCAACAACATGTCCGGCAGCTAGTTCAACAACTGCATATTGCTTTTTTTGTAGTAGATGAAGCTCATTGTATTTCAGAGTGGGGGTTTGACTTTCGGCCCGACTATTTACGGCTAAAAGAACTGTTCTCATTCACAGAAAGAGCACCTGTATTGGCATTAACTGCTACTGCGAATAAAAAGGTAGTAGAGGACATCATCACTTACTTACGCTTAAGAAATCCTCACATACAACGACAGCCGATGGATCGTCCTGCTATATCCTATCGTATTGTGCATGTGGATAATGAATCGGCAAAGACTGAGTGGATTAGTGAAAGACTAGCTACGACGATTGGGCCTGGCGTTATTTATGTGGCGTCACGAAAACGTGCGGATGAACTTTCGGCCATAATTCGAGAGAGAGGAATCCCAACAGCAAGTTATCATGGCGGCAAAGAACAGGATGAACGATCCATTATTCAAGAACAATTTATACAAGGTGAGCTCGAGTGGATTTGTGCTACCAATGCATTTGGTATGGGAATCCATAAAGATGATATCCGGCAAGTTATTCATGAACATCTACCTGCTACGCCAAGCGCATACATTCAAGAAGTAGGACGTGCAGGACGTGACGGGGATAAAGCTGCGGTCACTCTTTTGTATAGTGAGCGTGATAGTCAGAAAGTAAAGTTCATAGTTTATGAGGATCTGCCAGATGAACAGCAAATCTTGTATTATCATTCTTTACTGCAATCAGGCACGGGGAGTCAATTGGCTGCCGAGCAAGCTGGACTATCGGAAATAGCTAGTCGTTTACTTGATTATTATTTGGAACAATATGATGTGGAAAATGTTATTCGACAAATCCAACAAATATATCAAGTGAAAGAGAAGCAAATTGCGGAAATGGAGAGCTATGTAAAAAGTGATAGTTGTTTGCGTGAAAGATTGGTACAGTTTTTCGGTGAAAATATTTTGCCGGCAGAAAAGGATTGCTGTTCAAACTGTCAAAATCTTGATGATGACTGGCTGATTAAGTCAGAAGCATCAACTAAACAAGAAACTGAAACGTTACAATGGCATGAACGTCTGCACCAGTTATTAGGTTGAAGAAGGCTGTGTGTATTTACATTCTAGACAAAATTCGGCATAATAGAAGAAGATGAGTTTGTGAACGGACGTACTTTTCACGGATGAATAGAGGAATTGCATCATATAATAGCAACAGACATTATGCGGTGTGAAGGAGAAATTAAATATGTTAAACGATCAGTATAAAGTGGATTTTGAACAGCAGCGAAAAGAGATTAAAGAAAAAGTGACGGTCGATAAACTTCCTTCCCGTGCAGAAGTACATGGAAAGAAGAAAGAAGAAAAATATGGTCGTGTGAAAGTCATCAATATTTTTCTGGCAATTTTCACTTTAATACCTATTATTATACTACTCTATGTATTATCGGATCTTTATTCCCCTGATGTTCCAGATCAAGTACCTGTTGAAAAAGTCGAGTTGTCGGTTGGGTTTTATCCGTCTGCAACACATTTCATACATGCCGTTTCCTAAGCGCAGTACAATAGTGGGGATTTTCTTGAAATCTTGCTATACTATTAATGAAAATTACTACACAAAAGCAAAGTAAACGCTTTGCTTTTTTTTATGGGAGTTGACTAATGAAAAAGGTTCGAATAGCAGGATTATCAGTTTTATTATCAGCGATGACTATGCTGACTTATATGTACGCCTTGGCCCATCGGAATCGTGTGCTTACCCATACATTATATAGTACATCGACCCCAACTAATAAATTGAACGTGTTCTTTATTTCAGATATCCATAAACGCAGTATTCCAAAGCGACTAATAGATGATTTGCGTACGCGTTCTATTGACGCAGTTATCGTAGGTGGGGATGTGGCGGAAGGGGGCGTGCCGATTGAGCGAATTGAACGCAATATGCGATTACTCGCTTCAATAGGACCGATTTTCTATATTTTTGGAAATAATGACCAAGAAGTAGGCACAGAAAATATACTACGTGTGATGAAACAAGTTGGTGGCAAAGTGTTGGTCAACAGTACTACATCGATACCGAATCATCCAGCTTTCGGCATATGTGGATTGCAAGATCCGAATAACGGAAAAGTAGAGATCGATAAGGCGGTGGATTCTGCAAGCGGTTATGATCACCTGATCCTAGCTGTACATAATCCATCTTTTGTCCGAAAGTTTGAAGAGAATCGACAACCGGATTTATCTGTTGCCGGCCATACACATGGAGGTCAGATTAGACTTGGACCTTTTGGGATGCAAGACCTTGGTTGCTTCGAGACGGTGGGAAACTGCGCGAAATTAATTAGTAACGGCTATGGAACGACAATGGTGCCGTTGCGTTTCGGTGCGAAACCTGAATGTCATGTAGTGGAAGTTCATTACTAGAACGCAAGAAATTAGGAGAGTAGATGTCATGAATTCTGTAGATGCAGTAATTGTCGGGGGCGGTCCATGTGGCTTGTCAGCGGCAATTGAATTGCAAAATATCGGTTTGTCGGTAGTAGTGATCGAAAAAGGAAATATCGTGCATTCGATTTATAATTATCCGACCCACCAAACTTTTTTTAGTTCCAGCATGAAATTATCGATAGGCAAGACGCCATTCATTACAGCTGTAGATAAACCAAAACGTAATGATGCACTCGTGTATTATAGAACCGTTGCACAAATCGAAAACTTGCGGATCAACAGTCATGAGCGAGTGGAAGATATAAATAAGCAGCATGATAAATTTATCGTGACGACGAATAAAGCGGTCTATGATGCGCAATATGTCGTGGTGGCAACAGGTTATTATGATCAACCTAATCGTTTACATGTCGAAGGAGAGAATTTGCCTACTGTCTATCACTACTTTAAAGAAGCGCATCCGTACTTCAATAAAAAAGTGACGGTCATTGGCGGGAAAAACTCTGCCGTTGACGCAGCGCTGGAATTACAACGTGCAGGTGCGCATGTAACTGTCGTTTATCGAAACGAAACGTATTCGAAAAGTGTAAAACCATGGATACTTCCTGGTTTTGATAGTTTGGTCCGTAATGGTCAAATCGATATGCATTTTAACGCATATGTAACGAAAATCACTGAAAAACATGTCACTGTTCATAAACAAGGTACCCTCTTTAATCTTGAAAGTGACTATGTCTTTGCGATGATCGGCTATCATCCCGATCATGCATTTTTACGTAAAATAGGAATTGAAGTAAATGAACAATCTGGACGGCCTGTTTTCAATGAAGAGTCGATGGAAACAAATATTGATAATTTATTCATTGCGGGTGTTATTGCAGCGGGGAATAATGCCAATGAAATTTTTATCGAAAATGGACGATTCCATGGTGGAATGATTGCACAGTATATTGCACAAAATATGTGAATGGATAAGTCGCTTACCTTACAGGTCAGGCGGCTTTTCTCATATATGATGTGATATACTAGCGACATGAGGAGGCGCCTATGTTTATTTTACTGACAGTCGCAATAGCGCCGGCGCTGGCACTTTTTAGTTATTTGTATTTACGTAAGCAAATTGCTAAAGAGCCATCCAAAACGCTATTCCATGCATTCATTTACGGTGCAATCATGACATTTCCTATTTTGTTTATCCAGCATGTATTTGAAGAAGAGAATGTATTTGCTAATGAATTTTTCCGCAATGTCATATTTACGAGCAGTTTAGAGGAATTTTTTAAATGGATTATTATTTTTATTCTCGTATATAAAACCATTGAGTTTGAAGATGCCTATGATGGAATTTTATATGGTGCGAGTGTCTCACTTGGATTCGCTACAGTAGAAAATATTTTATATTTACTATCTTTCGGTTTGGATACAGCATTTCTGCGTGCATTACTGCCTGTTTCAAGTCACGCATTATTTGGAGTCGTCATGGGCTATTATTTTGGTAAAGCTAAGTTTTCTGCTATGTCAGAAAAAGCAAAATGGATAGCTATTGCATGTTTGGCGCCATTGCTGCTTCATATACTGTACAATTCCATTTTATTCACGAATGATTATTGGCTGTATTTAATGATCCCATTTATGCTATTCCTATGGTGGTTTGGGCTGACACGAGTGAAGTACGCGCATACTTTTGCGATGCAACAATTCAGAAAACGAAATCAATCAAACTTTTAAGAAATCCATCTGAGTTTATCAGATGGATTTTTTGCCTTATAAAATACTCGAAATTGGACAAACTACGAGGAAGCACAATTTTATGGAGGTGGATGTCTATGAAGCGAATTACAAAACGCTTCCTATTTTTATTACTGGCAGGCATCATGATGTTTTCTTTCTTTGCGAGTCATAGTGAAGCGTTCAGTGGACGTGATTTGGCAAAAGGTGCAAAAGGAGATGACGTCATTGAATTGCAAGCAAGACTTCAATATATCGGTTTCTATCATGGGGAGATTGATGGTAATTTCGGTTTTGGGACTTACTGGGCATTACGTAATTTTCAAGAACAATACGGTTTACCACTAGACGGGATTGCCGGTAAAAGTACCCAGAAAAAATTGCGAGGAATTACAGATTACGATGAAAAGTATGTAAAAGGACAGATTGCGAAAGGAAACCAATTTACCTATTACGGCGGTCAGTCACTAGAATCTCAAGTGAAAAAGGGAAGTGCCCCACACAAGAAGTCGCAAACCCAAATGCAAGCACCGCCTAAATATACTGATCAAGATATTAATTTATTAGCCAATGCAGTGTACGGTGAAGCTCGTGGCGAACCATACGAAGGACAAGTAGCGGTAGCGGCAGTTATTTTAAACCGTGTCGAACATCCAGATTTTCCCGATTCAATTGGTGGTGTCATCTTTCAACCAGGAGCGTTTACTGCAGTTGCGGATGGACAGATTTGGTTGACACCGAATCAGCGTGCGAAAGAAGCGGTTATCGATGCAATCAACGGTTGGGATCCTTCTGAAAATGCAATTTACTATTTCAATCCAATCACAGCTACTAGTAAATGGATTTGGTCAAGGCCACAAATTAAGAAAATCGGTTTACACATATTTTGTGACTAATAGAAAGGAGACCTAGCTTATTATGAAACGAATGATTTTCATTCTGACCTATTCATTTATTGTATTGGGAATATATACGTTTGGAACGGTACGTGAAAATGAAGAATTATCAATCGCGTTGAATGGCCAGTATTCCAAAAGTATGACAGATGCTTCACAAAAGCTTGGTGAATTGGAAGAAGCGGTAAACAAGTCATTGCTTTTTGAGGATCAAAAAAGTTCAGCAAAGGAAAGAGAAGATATTTGGCGTTTATCTTCAGATATTAAGTCATCCATTTCCGCACTACCTGTAGATGAAAGTTTCTCTACTTCCTGGATGAATTATTTAGGAAGGCTAGGAAATTTCGCAAAGGAATCTACAGAGAATGGCGACCCTGACAAATATTACGGCGTGATGCAACGCGCTTCAGAAAATCTGGATGAACTAACGAGTGAATGGCAGTTGGCGACGAAGGATATGTTTTCAAGTAAAATGTCGATTAGTAACTGGGAAAAAAAGTTGCGTGACTCACCTGATGGTAAGGCGAATTGGTCGAAAATGGGAGAGTCTGTCATGGGATATACAGAAGCGGTATTCCCTTTAACGGCTAGTGAGTCCGATGCCCAGAAGAAAAAAGAGTTGCGTGATATTAAAGAAAAGAAAATTAGCGAGGACGAGGCAATTCAGAAATTCAAAAAGCTTCTGCCGACTGTTTCCAATGATATCATTGCGGCGGAAAGAAGTAGAAAAGGTGCCCCATATCCATTTTATCATATCCGTTATGCAGAAAATTCATCAATCGGTTATATAGATATCACTGAAAAAGGTGGGCATGTTCTGTCATATCTCATGGAGCGGCGCATGGGTAAGCCTACAGTATCGTATGAAGAGTTAGAGAAGTTGGCTAATGAGTTTTTAAAGAAGGCTGATTATACGGATTTGGTTTTGGAAGAGGCTAGAGAGAATGATAACGCGTGGCATTTTGTTTTCGTTCGGGTACATCCTGAAAATGAAGCCAAAGTATTCTCCGATCCAATTCATATCAAATTAGCGAAAGACAACGGCGAAGTGATCGGTTTGGATGCATCGGAATACATTCGTAAAGAGCAACCGAAACCACAGCCTATTCGTACAGCGGAGTGGCACACGTTCTTTAGACCAGATGTTACCGTAATGGCTCAGGAGCTTGCCTACGTAGAAAATAGTCAAATGGATCAACGCCTTGCGCATTATTTAACAGTCGTTTCAGGAAAAGAGAATCTGGAGACATATAAGATTCTCGTTGACACGGAGACATTAGAAGTGATTACGACGGAAAAACAATAAAAAGGATTGGAAAAATTTACTCCACATGACATAATGAAAGAATAGGACGAATGGCAGGTGGAGAAATGAGACTAAGTATCGGGACAGTATTAACGTTAGAGAAAGATTATACGGAGGAATCGGAAAAATTCAAATGTCGTGTAGTGGATATTGAAGATGACGAGCACTTCATGATGGATTACCCTATCAATATAATGACGGGTAAAACAGCGTTCTTCATAGATGGTACGCAGCTTCTCGTGACATTTGTAGATGAGTATAAGATGTCTTATGCATTTCGTACGGAAGTGCATAGCCGGGTCAATCAAACGATACCTATGCTTAAACTGAAATATCCCGGTGATAAGCAATTGATTAAAATCCAAAGAAGAGAATTTGTTCGTGTCGATACGTCATTAGACGTGGCATTACAGGCAGACTCCTCAACGTTGCAATTGGTGTCATTGGATATTAGCGCTGGCGGATTGGCAGTCAATATGAAAAATCATGATTATTTCCCGCGAAATACTGAGGTGAAATTATTGATCGTATTGTATTTCTCGAAAACAGAAATCAAATATGTATCATGTAAAGCAAGAGTAGTGCGAAACTGGGAAAGTGAGAAGCGTAGATTGAGCTCTTTCACGTTTGATGAAATAGACGATAAAGATCGACAACACATTATCCGTTATTGCTTTGAACGACAATTAGAATTACGAAATAGCTAAAGGAAAAGTCTGTCGAGAGCAGACTTTTCCTTTTTGCTTATGGTACAATAAAGGCGTAAATGGAGGGGTTTTCATCATGACAGCTGGAATGAGAATTGCAATTGATGGACCTGCAGCAGCAGGTAAAAGTACAATTGCTAAATTAGTAGCCAAAAAATTAGGATATACGTATATCGATACAGGAGCTATGTATCGTGCCATTACTTACAAAGTACTTCAAAACACTATAGATCCACATAATGAGGAAGATATTAAAAAGTTGATCGCCCAAACAGAAATCGAATTACAACCGGACGAACACGTGCAAAAAGTGTTGCTCGATGGTATTGAAGTTACCGATGCGATCCGTTCACACGAAGTGACGACAAATGTTTCAGCGATAGCGGCGTTGACAACTGTCCGTGAACTCTTGGTAGCTAAACAACAGAGTCTTGCTGCAGAATCCTCCGTTGTAATGGATGGTAGAGATATTGGTACTGCCGTTTTGCCTGAAGCTGAACTAAAAATCTTCATGACAGCTTCTGTAGAAGAGCGTGCACAGCGTCGTTTACTAGAAGAACAAAAGCGTGGAATGAAATCGGATTATGAAACGTTGAAAAAAGAAATTAGCGAGAGAGATCAAGCAGATAGCGAACGTGAAATTTCTCCATTAAAAAAAGCAGAAGATGCGATTACAATTGATACAACAGGGAAGACAATAGAAGAAGTGACAAATAGTATTGTCGAATATGCCGAAAAGAGGTTAGCTCAATGAATTTATATCCACTTGGCAAATTTTTGATTAGTACTGTTTGCTTTCCACTTTATCGAATCAAAGTAATCGGAAAAGAAAACTTTCCTAAAGAGGGTGGAGTGCTTTTATGCACGAATCATATCGATAATCTAGATCCCCCTATAGTCGGAATTACAAGTCCAAGAACGGTTCATTTTATGGCCAAAGAAGAGCTGTTTGATATGCCGATTCTTAAAACAGTGTTACCAAAAGTACAGGCATATCCTGTAAAGCGCGGTATGAGTGACCGAGAAGCATTCCGTAAAACCATTAAACTATTACGTGAAGACAAAGTAGTAGGCTTATTCCCTGAAGGAACTAGAAGCAAAACGGGGGAAATTGGAAAAGGTTTGGCAGGTGCAGGGTTCTTTGCGTTAAAAGGTGGAGATGCTAAAGTCGTCCCTTGCGCAATCATCGGTCCGTATAAAGCCTTTTCGCAACTGAAAGTCGTATACGGGGAAGCTATGGATATGACACCTTATCGTGAAAGAAAAGCATCTGCCGAAGAGGTAACGGAAGCAATTATGGCAGAGATATCCAAGTTGATTGAACAGTATAAATAAAAGAATAAGTGCAATTTTTTGTTTTTAAGTCTCAATTCGCATAATATAGAGATAGGATCATTATGGAGGAGGACTACATATGACTGAAGAGATGAATATGGATGAAGTTAAAGAATACGGTGAAGGTGCACACGTAACGGGTGTAGTGACAAAGGTTGAAGAGAAATCAGTGACTGTTGAAATCGCTGGCGCTCCGTTTGATGGTGTGATTCCGATCAGTGAACTTTCCAGCTTGCATATTGAAAAAGCAGCGGATGCAGTCTCAATCGGTGACGAATTACAATTGGCGATTACTAAGGTAGAGGATGAGATGTATGTCTTGTCTAAGCGTCAAGTAGATGCAGAAAATGCATGGGATTCACTAGAAGAGAAATTTGAAAGTGGCGAAATCATCGAGACAGAAGTAAAGGACGTAGTAAAGGGCGGACTGGTTGTCGACCTTGGCGTTCGCGGTTTTATTCCAGCTTCTTTAGTAGAAGATCACTTCGTTGAATCGTTTGATGATTATAAAGGACGCACGATGACATTTAAAATTGTTGAGATGGATAAAGAAAAGAACCGCTTAATCTTGTCTCACCGTGCGGTTGTTCAAGCACAAAATGAGCAGAAAAAGGAAGCCGCACTTTCTGAAATTCAAGAAGGTGACATTCTTGACGGTACAGTACAACGTATCGCTTCATTTGGTGCTTTCGTTGATATCGGTGGCGTAGATGGTTTGGTACACATTTCACAAATTTCACACGGACATATTGAAAGCGTGTCAGATGTGTTGAAAGAAGGCGATGAGATCCAAGTCAAAGTGTTGTCTGTTGACCGTGATGCGGAACGCGTATCTTTATCCATTAAAGATACATTACCTGGACCATGGGAAAATATTGAAGAAAAAGCAGAAGTCGGCTCTGTACTGGATGGCACAGTAAAACGTCTTGTAGCCTATGGTGCATTCGTCGAGATTTTGCCAGGCGTGGAAGGACTCGTTCACATCTCACGTATTGCACATGAGCATATCGGAACCCCACAAGAGGTACTTGAAGAAGGCCAGACTATACAAGTAAAAGTATTAGACGTGAATCCACAGGAAAAACGCATTTCATTGAGCATTAAAGATCTTATTGAAAAACCGCAAGAAGCACGTGAAGAAAACTTTAGTTATGAAATGCCAGAAGAAACAACTGGCTTCTCTTTAGGAGATGTCATCGGTGATCAACTGAAGAAATTCCAAAAATAAACGTCAGATTGTGATAAGCTAGCCACAAATGATAAATAAGCTTAACTGGAATGATGATGCTTTCATATGCATCATCATTCTTTTTGTGTATAATATTCAAAGATAGGTCGGAAGGGTGTTATGAAAGAAAATGAAAAAACCAACAGTAGCAATCGTAGGAAGACCAAACGTCGGTAAGTCGACAATCTTTAACCGGATCGTAGGCGAAAGAATTTCTATCGTAGAAGACGTTGCCGGTGTAACGCGGGATCGTATATACAGCGCAGCCGAATGGTTGAATTATGAATTTAACTTAATCGATACAGGCGGTATTGAACTGAGTAATGAACCATTACTTGACCAAATTCGCATGCAGGCTGAAATTGCCATTGAGGAAGCAGATGTCATCATCTTTTTGACGAATGGCAGAGATGGTGTGACAGATTCAGATGAACAAGTAGCACGTATGCTGTATAAAACGAATAAGCCAGTCGTATTGGCAGTGAATAAAGTAGATAATCCAGAGATGAGAGATATGGTCTATGATTTTTACTCACTTGGATTTGGCGAACCGTATCCACTCTCAGGATCACACGGTCTAGGACTTGGTGATTTATTGGATGCAGTCGCAGAAAGCTTTAAAGATATGAACTTAGAGGAAGAGGAAGATGATTCCATCAAGTTCTGTTTAATTGGACGTCCGAATGTCGGGAAATCGTCACTTGTTAACGCTTTACTAGGTGAAGAGCGTGTCATCGTAAGTGATATCGCCGGAACGACAACTGATGCGATTGACTCTACAAAAGTAGTAGATGGACAAGAATTTAAAATTATCGATACAGCGGGAATGCGTAAAAAAGGGAAGGTATACGAAAACACAGAGAAATATAGTGTATTACGTGCCTTAAAAGCAATAGACCGCTCCGATGTCGTATTGATTGTCATGAACGCAGAAGAAGGTATTCGTGAACAGGACAAACGTGTAGCCGGCTTTGCCGAAGAAGCAGGAAAAGGTGTCATGTTTGTTGTCAATAAGTGGGATACGCTTGAAAAAGACGATAAGACGATGAATAATTTCATCGATGATATTCGCGATCAGTTTAGATTTCTCGACTATGCCCCTATTTTCTTTGTTTCAGCTAAAACAAAGCAACGTGTGCATACATTATTCTCCAATATCCAATTGATCAGTGAAAATCATGCGATGCGTATTCAGTCGAGTGTCTTGAATGAGGTAGTGGAAGATGCAGTGGCGCGAAATCCTGCACCTGCAGACAAAGGGCGTCGTTTGCGGATTTATTATGCAACACAAGTTGCTGTGAAGCCACCGACATTCGTGGTCTTTGTCAACGAACCCGAACTTATGCACTTTTCTTATGAACGTTTTTTACAGAACAGATTACGTGAAGCCTTTGGATTTGAAGGAACACCAATCCGTTTAATTACAAGAGCGAGAACTTAACTACGTAAATAGAAAGGGTGGAGGTAATGGAAAAAGTCTCTATAATCGGGGCAGGCAGTTGGGGAACCGCACTCGCTGTTGTGCTAGCTGAAAATGGACATGATAGCTTAATTTGGACGAGACGTGCAGAACAAGCAGATGAAATCCACAATCAGCACACGAACAACCGGTATTTACCAGATGTGAAACTGCCCGATAACCTTAACTCTACTAGTGAACTACAAGTGGCAGTCCAACATGCGAAAACGATTATACTTGCCGTGCCGACTGCTGCGATGCGTGAAACGTGTCGCCATATTCAGGAATTATTAACTGATCCTGCTATATTTGTCCATGTCTCCAAAGGAATTGATCCGGACTCACTGGAACGGATTTCTGAAATCATTGCAGATGAAATCGATGAAACACTGCGTGAAGCCATTGTGGTGCTTTCTGGACCGAGTCATGCGGAGGAAGTCGTACATAGACATCCGACAACAGTAGCGGTCGCTTCAAGCAACATGAAAGCGGCAGAACGGATACAAGATTTATTCATGAGCAATTATTTCCGTGTCTATACAAATAAAGATGTAATCGGTGTGGAGCTTGGCGGGGCATTGAAAAATGTCATCGCTTTGGCTGCTGGAATTTCTGATGGACTAGGTTACGGCGATAATGCAAAGGCTGCTCTCATTACGAGAGGTCTAGCAGAAATTACACGTCTCGGTGTTGAAATGGGTGCGGACCAACAAACGTTTTCCGGATTAACGGGACTCGGCGATTTGGTCGTTACATGTACAAGTGTTCACTCTAGAAACTGGCGGGCAGGAAACTTACTTGGAAAAGGACAGTCCTTGGAAAGAGTGACTGAAGAAATGGGCATGGTCATAGAAGGGGTACGTACTACGAAGGCCTCGTTTCAGTTGGCGCAGCAGTTTCATGTCAACATGCCGTTGACAGAAGCATTGTATTCCATCCTATTTGAAAAAATCCCGCCCAAGCAAGCAGTGGATCAATTAATGACTCGTGGTAAGAAACAGGAAATCGATACATTTTTCGGTATTTAAACAGTAGGAGGGTGACAATTTTGTCCTCGTTAGATAAAATGTGGCTATCTTTTTACGCGATGGGATTCATGGCTATTTCAATGGGCTTGATTTATTTGAGCCGATATAAAATAAAAAACCGTGTCGTACAAATTCTATTTGCGATTATTGCCTATACACTATTAATTACATCGTTCTTCGCAATGGTCTATTTGGTATTCAACGGACCGACTGGAGGGGCGTAAATTATGAACAAACGAATGCTACTTTTTTTAGTTATAATCTGTGGACTATTATTGTCTGCTTGCGGCGGCCGTCCACCTGAAGAAAAACAAGCAAGTGAAACACCTTATCCTGAACTTCAAGAAACTATCCAAAAAGCTGTAGAGCGCTATCAAGAACAGTCGGGCGGTCTATTACCAATTAAAACACGCGATCAAGAAACCGATCAATTCATCAAATATCCAATCGAGTTCTCAAAAATCGTTCCGGATTTCACTGAAAAGATCCCGTCCAACGCATTCGAAAACGGCGGCATCTTCCAGTATGTTCTCGTAGATGTAGAAGAAAATCCTACAGTTAAGCTAGTCGACTTGCGTATAACCGAAAAACTACGCGACTTAAACTTGCGCAAATTTATCAACGGAGAATTACCATTCTTAGATCCAGTTGGCGACAACGTCTATAAAGTGGACTTCAAGAAAATGGGCTTTAAAGAACCACTAACCGTCCAAAGCCCATACTCTGACGCTCATTTACCTATCGTAGTAGGCGGCGACGGAAACTTTTACGTAGACTATTCCATCGACCTCAACAAGATCTTAATGGAACAAAAGCCAGAAATAAAAGCAGGCACAGATATTCGTTATCTACTATACGAAGACTCCTTAGTCCTTCCGGCATATTCCTTGCCGTACACAGTGGATGAAAACAACGAACCTGTGTTTATGAAGAAATAACGTTCTCTAATTTGTAGGTGACCTCATGTATTAGCACTTGAACTTTACATATGTCAAAGAGTAATACAAATTGTCACCATAATATAACTAGGATTGGTACGGAAGATGGGACGACTCTGGGAGGCCCACCGCGGGCCCTCCAGAAGCGTTCCCATCTGGAGTACCGATCCCGAACCGTTACAAAGTTTATTAACTAAATTAGTGCCATTACCCAAAAACGTTTCGTGCATCTATGCATGAAACGTTTTTCTATTTCATAAGCTACAATGCGGAGAAAAAGGAGGGCTAATGATGAAAGAAGAACTATACGAAAACTTAGCTAGAAGAACAGACGGCGATATTTATATAGGTGTGGTAGGCCCTGTTCGAGTAGGGAAATCCACTTTTGTCAAACGAGTCATGGAGGAAGTTGTAATTCCCAACATGACGGATGCCAATGATCGAATACGTGCACAAGACGAACTTCCCCAAAGTTCACCAGGTCCCGTAATCATGACTGCAGAACCTAAATTCGTACCTGCCCAAGGCACAAGCGTTTCAATAGGGGACGGTGAACTGGAATTCCAAATTCGCCTAGCAGACTGTGTAGGCTACGTAATTGATGGTGTTAAAGGATATGAGGACGAGGATGGGCCGAAATACGTCCATACACCATGGCACAATGAACCGATTCCGTTCCAAGAAGCGGCACGTATCGGAACGGACAAAGTGATTCGTGATCACTCGACTATTGGAATTTTGCTGACGACAGACGGTACGGTGAACAATATTTCACGCGCGGCCGCTGAAGTTGCTGAAAAAGAAATCGTTTCGAAATTGCAAGAAATCGGTAAACCATTCGTCATTGTATTAAATTCTAAAATGCCTGCTCATGAAAAAGCGTTGGAACTAAAACAGCAATTACATGAAAAGTATGGTGTTCCCGTCATTGCTATCAGTGCGGATCAGCTCAATGCAGCAGAGATCCAGCTTATTCTCAAAGAGGCATTGTATGAATTCCCTATCACGGATATCGAACTGCAACGTCCCGACTGGATGGAGGAGCTTGGGGATAGCCATAAGCTGAATGCACGTATCGATCAGCTAATCACAGATGGATTCCTAGGCGTCTCGAAAATTCGTAAAGTTCAGGAGATTGCGGAGTTATTGCAAGAAGAAGAGTTTATTAGACAAGCAGAAGTAGTGGAAGTCGATGCAGGTAAAGGCCGCGCCATCGTGAAGATTGATATGGATGAGCAAGCTTTTGTTAATGTCTGTGAGGAGTTCATGGGAACAGAAATGCGTTCCAAAAAGGATTGGTTAATCTTCATTCAAGAAGCGGTTAAAGCGAAAAAATCGTATGATATGTATGCGGAAGCAATTGATACGGCGAAAAAATCAGGTTATGGCGTAGCGTTGCCATCGATTGAAGATTTTCAGCCAACTGCTCCTGAATTAATTAAACAAGACACGTTTTATGGGGTGAAAATGAAAGCGAAAGCACCTTCACTTCACATTATTCGAATCGATATGGAAGCGGAATTCGCTCCGTTAATCGGCTCTGAATTCCATAGTCATCACTTGTTGAAAGAATTGAAAAATGCGTATTTACATGATCGTGAAGCATTATGGGAAACACAATTATTTGGCACACCATTACATGAAGTCATGAAAGAAAGTATCCGATATAAGACCGCAGCAGTTCCAGATCGAGCTAGAAAACGCTTGCGTGAAACAATTGAACAAATGGTGAATGACGGGAATAAAGGTATGATTACCTTCATTGTGTAAGGTGAAAAAATAAGGAAATCACGTAACAAATATAGTTTGAAATGAAGAGAGATCCGTCAAAAACGGGTCTTTTTTCTATGCTTTTCTATCAAAATCGCTTGAAATGCCGTGAATAAAGGAAAAGCGCGATAATATTGTTGCACCGTAGTTTTTCTTATGTTACTCTTTTTACAGTGTTAACAGCAATAGCATCCCCTTTGAGAGGAGGTGAACGGTGTGAATAAAACAGAATTAATTAACTCTGTGGCAGAAGCGGCAGGTCTAACAAAAAAAGACGCAACTAAAGCTGTTGAAGCTGTATTCGATACAATTCAATCGACTCTTGCTAACGGTGATAAAGTTCAATTGATTGGTTTCGGAAACTTCGAAGTACGCGAACGTGCTGCTCGTAAAGGACGTAACCCACAATCAGGCGAAGAAATCGAAATCGCTGCAAGTAAAGTTCCAGCTTTCAAAGCAGGTAAAGCACTTAAAGACGCAGTAAAATAATTTGAGATTTTACATAGGAGTCCGTCCAGCAAATCTGTTCGTCAGATGGCCATGGATGGACTCCTTTACGTTTTTTAAATTGGTATACATAGGGAAGTACAAGTAACTATACGGAATGAATGGAATGTGCTAATATTTTGGGGAAATAGGTTTAGTTCTTACAAGGAGGACATGCTGTTATGAAAGAGCAAGATATAAATAAATTAGAACAGGCAGTTACGATGATCCTAGAAGCAATCGGTGAAGATCCGACTCGTGAAGGATTACTGGAGACACCGAAACGTGTTGCTAAAATGTATCAAGAGGTATTTGAAGGGTTAAATAAAGATCCAAGAGAGTATTTCGATACGGTATTCCATGAGAATCATGATGAAGTCGTGTTGGTGAAAGATATTCCATTTTATTCTATGTGCGAGCATCACTTGGTTCCATTTTTCGGTGTAGCCCACGTAGCATATATTCCGCGTAATGGAGTAGTTGCAGGTTTGAGCAAGTTGGCAAGAGCTGTCGAAACAGCAGCACGTCGTCCGCAATTGCAAGAACGCATTACATCCAGTGTGGCAGATGCCATGATGGAAAAGTTGAATCCCCATGGTGTTTATATCATTATCGAAGCGGAACACATGTGTATGACGATGAGAGGAATTAAGAAGCCAGGGGCTAAAACCATCACGACTGTCGCTAGAGGAATCTATGAACATGATGACGTGAAGCGTGCGGAAATTTTATCTCTTATTCGAACGAACTAAGGTCTTTGCCGAGCGCTTGCTGTATATGCTATCATTAGGATTATATATAGACTGGAGATGCGAAAATGACACAACCCGATTATCTAATTATCAAAGCGAAAAAAGATGGAGTGAATGTTATTGGGCTCACGAGAGGCAATGACACCAAGTTTCACCATACCGAAAAGCTGGATAGAGGAGAAGTCATGATCGCGCAGTTTACCGAGCATACCTCCGCTATTAAGATTCGAGGGGAAGCTGAAATTCATACAGCCCACGGCGTAATTGCGAGTGAGGAAAAAGAATGACCGTATCCTTACGGGAATGGAGCTTACTGATGGAAACAAAAGGATTCACTGACCAAGTCGACAATTACATACACCATTTGCGACGCGCTATTTATCAGCCAGTGGTCGAACGAGATGCAGGGTATGCTCCGATTGACAGGCGAAAAGCTTCGTTGCTCTTATTGCCTTTGCTCAATGGAGAGCAGTGGACAGATGAGATGCAAACCGTGGCGCTAGCGATTGGTGCCATCCACACGGCTTTTGATGTCCATGATCAAATCGATGTCGTAGATGCTTCATCCAAAGAACAGCAATTGATGGTTCTTGCGGGCGACCACTTCAGCGGTATCCACTATAAGCTATTGGCGTCAATTCCAAACTTCCATCTCATTCGTTCTTTGTCATTGGCAGTCGGCAGGATTAATGAATGCAAAACGACATTGTTTCAAGCACCGCCCTCCACTCTTGAAGATCGGTTGCAGTTAATTTCTGAAGTGGAAAGTGCATGTATTGTGAAATTCTTCGAAGCATTCGGCTTTGGTCGCTACACACATATCGTAGAAACAATCTTTCCACTCGTTTGGCTGCTCGACAGCACACAGCGTGACTTGAATCGGATGAAATTTTCGCATCTAGTGCCGAGTACGAATGATACAGAAGATTGGATCGATCAATTACAACTACAGCTGAACAACAGATTGAAGAACAGCTCTTATTTACATACTGAAGTACTAGCAGAGTTGCAGAAAATGACGAAACCATAAGAAAGTAAACTGAAGTGAAGAAAGAAGGGACGAACTGTGGCGGTCTCAAAAGAAGAAAGAGTTCATAACGTCTTTGAAAAAATTTCGACAGACTATGATAAAATGAATTCCGTGATCAGTTTTAATCAACATATTAAATGGCGGAGTGATATCATGGCACGCATGAATGTACTGCCGGGCGCTAAAGCACTTGACGTTTGCTGTGGTACTGCAGACTGGACAATTGCATTGGCTCAAGCCGCAGGTCCTACTGGTGAAGTTATCGGTTTGGACTTCAGTGCCAACATGCTGGATTCGGGCAGAGACAAAGTAGCCCCTTACCCAAACCTTACATTAGTTCAAGGTAACGCAATGTCACTTCCTTTTCCAGACAATTCATTTGATTATGTGACGATCGGGTTTGGTCTACGCAATGTTCCCGATTACTTGACTGTTTTAAAAGAAATGCGACGCGTGTTGAAGCCGGGTGGAATGGCAGTGTGTTTGGAAACATCTCAACCTAAAATACCTGTCTATCGTCAAGGGTTTCGCTTCTATTTCAAATTTATTATGCCGCTATTTGGTAAACTTTTCGCAAAGAGCTTTAAAGAGTATTCTTGGCTTCAGGAATCAGCAAATGAATTCCCAGACATGAAAGAGCTAGCACAGCTTTTTGTTGATGCAGGATATCAAGAAGTATCATATAAGTCTTACAGTGGCGGTGCGGCGGCAGGTCATATCGCTTACAAATAATGAATACACGGGAGAAGGTAATGGGGTTGGAAAAAATTAAGTTGATGTCGCTTTATACGGATTTCCGCAAAGATATGTCCTATATTGAAAAAGAGCTTGAGCGATCCGTGCAATCCTCTTCTCCCATTGTTCGTCAAGCTTCCTTGCATTTATTGAAAGCCGGTGGCAAGAGGATTCGGCCGATTTTCGTGATAATGGCTGCTCAATTCGGAACGTATTCGCTAGAAAGCGCTGCGAAAATTGCAGTATCCCTTGAATTAATCCACATGGCATCACTCGTCCACGATGACGTAATTGATGATTCTGATATGCGCCGCGGTTTACAAACCGTTAAAGCAAAGTGGAACAACCGAGTGGCAATGTATGCGGGGGACTTCATCTTTTCGCGGGCGCTAACATCTATCGGTACTATCGAGAAAGCACCTATCCATCAGATTCTCGCCGAAACCATGCTGGAGATATGCAAAGGGGAAATTATCCAGTTTGATTTCCAACAACAAACAGATCAAGGTTTGCGCGACTATTTGAAACGTATTAAGCGAAAGACTGCTTTACTGCTATCCTCTAGTTGTGAACTTGGCGCACTTAGTGCAGATGCAGATGCTCAAACTGTACGGAAACTAAAGAGATATGGGTATTTCACTGGAATGGCATTTCAAATCATCGACGATATTTTGGATATTACGTCAACAGATGAAGAACTTGGAAAGCCGGCAGGAAGTGACTTGTTAAATGGTCATATTACATTGCCTGTTTTATACATAAAAGATGATGAACAATTCAAGCCCTACATGGAACGTGCGTTTACCGGAGAGATGGAAGAGCCGGATAGACAATCGATGCTTCGCTATATTCGACAAAGTGGTGCGATTGAAAAAGCACAGCATGTAAGTGATCTGTACTTAACCAAGGCACTTAAGGAATTGGAAGATTTGCCGAATGGTAAGTCGAAGAAAGCACTGACTCAAATTGCTGATTTTATCGGCCAACGAAAATATTGACGGAGTTTGTTAATAGTTGAAAGAAAAAGGCGTCGATGGTACGATTTAAAAGGGATCATCCCTATAGAAGATCGAAGGAGTGTTTTAGAGATGGAAAGAACATTTTTAATGGTAAAGCCTGACGGCGTACAACGTAACCTTGTAGGTGAAATCGTTGGTCGTTTCGAAGACAAAGGATATCAATTAGTTGGTGGGAAATTAATGAACATTTCTCAAGAACTTGCTGAACAACATTACGGAGAGCACAAAGAACGTCCATTCTTCGGAGAACTTGTAGAATTCATTACTTCTGGACCGGTTTTCGCAATGGTATGGGAAGGCGAGAACGTCATCTCTACTGCTCGCTTAATGATGGGTGCAACGAATCCAAAAGAATCAGCTCCTGGAACTATTCGTGGAGACTTTGCTGTAACAGTAGGCAAGAATATTATTCATGGTTCAGACTCATCTGAGTCAGCAAGCCGCGAGATCAACTTATTCTTTAAAGAAGAAGAGCTTGTGACTTATGACAAAACAGTGAACAACTGGATTAATTAATCGCCAAAAACAGCCGAGCGAATTTCGCATGGCTGTTTTTCTTATACATACGACCTACTTTTTCCGTTATAATGAGAACGTACATAAGAGAGAAGAGGCAACAGGGGGTTGTTAAATGTCTGATTATTCGATATTAATTCAAGGGATCAAGAAGAAAACTGGGATCGATTTGTCATTGTATAAAGAAGCCCAGATGAAGAGGAGACTCACTTCACTATATGAAAAGAAAGGCTTTCGTAATTTTAAAGATTACTCTCTAGCTATTCAAAGTGATCAAGACTTATTGGACGAATTCCTGGACCGCATGACGATTAATGTGTCAGAATTTTACCGCAACGCCTTGCGTTGGGAGGTCTTAGAGAAGAAAATATTCCCTCAATTATTGGAGAAAATTAAACGATTGAAAATTTGGAGCGCGGCTTGTTCTACCGGGGAAGAGCCTTATTCGCTAGCAATGGTTCTATCATCCTATCTTCCTTTGCGTGATATTTCTATTTATGCAACGGACTTAGATGTGGGCGTATTGAATCGTGCCAAAGTTGGTTTATACAATGATCGTGCATTAAAAGAAGTGCCCAAACCGATCATCGATAAATTCTTCATAAAAGAAGGTGCTTCTTATCAAGTAGTAGAAGATATCAAGAAGACCGTTACATTCAAACAGCAAAACTTGCTGGAAGATCGCTATGATACGAACTACGACTTGATCGTCTGCCGTAACGTGATGATTTATTTCACGGAAGAAGCGAAAGATCAGATTTATACCAACTTCTCCAAAGCACTTAAACCAGGTGGTGTTTTGTTCGTTGGAAGCACAGAACAAATATTCAATCCTGAAAAATATAACTTTGAATCAGTAGATACATTCTTTTATAGAAAAAAACAATAAACCACGTTACGGAGGAATGGAATATGCGCTTTATTACAGCTGGTGAATCCCATGGTCCACAGCTTACTGCCATCATTGAAGGATTACCTGCACAGATGGAGCTAACTGCTGAGATGATTAATAAAGAATTGAAGAGAAGACAAGGTGGACACGGTAGAGGCCGTAGAATGCAAATAGAGAAGGATCGGGTAGAAATCTCATCCGGTGTACGCCATGGTAAAACAATTGGCTCACCGGTTACGCTAACGGTTGTGAACGATGATTGGAAACACTGGACAGGCATCATGGGCGTAGAACCACTTCCGGAAGACGTGAATCCAGAAGATGTAAAGCGTCAAATTACACGCCCACGTCCCGGACACGCAGATCTAGTCGGCGGCATGAAATATGGCCATCGTGACTTGCGAAATGTGTTGGAACGTTCATCGGCACGTGAAACGACGATGCGTGTTGCAATCGGGGCGGTAGCAAAACAATTTTTGCGTCAGCTTGGGATTGAAACTGTAGCGCATGTTACGGAAATTGGCGGCATCGAAACAGATTCTGCTGCCTATGCTGATCTTTCCATTGAAGAACTACGCGCGATCGTAGAAGAAGATGCAGTATATTGTGCGGATAAAGAAGCGTCTGTCAAAATGACGGAAGCCATAGACGATATTAAAAAGCGCGGTGATACACTAGGGGGCGTAGTGGAAGTCATCATTGAAGGATGTCCTCCTGGGATTGGTAGCTATGTACAATTCGATCGCAAAATGGATGGTAAGCTTGCAGGTGCTATGATGAGCATTAATGCTTTCAAGGGTGTTGAAGTCGGTTTAGGGTTCGATATGGCAAAAATGCCAGGCAGTGAAGTGCATGATGAAATTAGCTGGAATAAAGAGCAAGGATATTACCGAAAATCCAATCGTTTAGGTGGACTTGAAGGTGGAATGACGACAGGTATGCCGATCATAGTGCGTGGTGTAATGAAACCAATTCCAACACTTTACAAGCCGCTAGAAAGCGTGGATATTGATACAAAGGAATCTTTCGTTGCAACGATTGAACGTTCCGATCCTTGTGCCGTTCCTGCTGCATCTGTTGTAGCTGAACATGTCATCGCAACAGAGATGGCTAAAGCGATTATGGAAGAATTCCGTTCGGATACAATGGACGCCTTACAGAAGGATATTGAACAATACAGACAATATGTAAAGGAGTTTTAAGATGGATAAGTTAACTGTTTCCGTCCGAGATCACCAATACGATGTCTATGTAGGTTCAAACACCTATGAATTATTTTCGACTGACTATGCAGATTTGCTAAGTACGACAGATAAAATCGGAATTATTGCCGATGCGCGTGTGGCAGAATTACATCTCCCTTTATTGCAAGAAGCTTTATTACGTTCTGGTCGCGAGGTATCGGTGAAAATCGTACCTGGCGGCGAGAAGTGTAAAATGCCAGAAGTTTACGTGGATTGTCAGTCTTTCTTATTGACTGAAGGATTTACGCGAAATTCCCTCCTTATCGCATTTGGCGGAGGGGCGTGTGGGGATTTAACAGGTTTTGTAGCTGCTACATTTATGCGTGGTATTCGCTTCATCCAATGCCCAACCACTGTACTTGCGCATGACAGTGCAGTCGGTGGGAAAACAGCCATCAATATGCCGGAAGGAAAAAATATGGTGGGATCATTTCATCAACCTTTAGCCGTATTGTTTGATACTGATGTATTTAACACGTTACCTGCGTCCGAAATGCGTTCAGGTTTGGCGGAATTGGTCAAGCATGCTTTTATTTCGGATCCATTATGGACGGAGCAATTACTGGAACAAGAACAGTTTTCTACACCTTCTATAGAGTGGCTTGAAAAGGAATTACTTCGTGGCATCAAGGTAAAAGCAGATATCGTTGGAGAAGATGAGTTTGAGAATTCGACGCGTAAGTTTTTAAACTTCGGTCATACATTTGGACATGCAGTGGAAGCGGCTTCTGGATTCGGCAGCCTCAGCCATGGGGAGTGTGTCATGATTGGTATGGGGTATGCCTTCTTGCTAAGTGAGAAATACGGTAATATCCCTGAAGGATTCACGAATCGCTATCTTCATTTTGCTAACAAAAATGGCTATACATTTAAGCCAGTATTCTCTTATAGTTTCGAAGAGTTATTATCCTATATGCAAAAGGATAAGAAAGCTTCATTCGGTAAAATGAATTTCGTTTTATTACAAAAAATCGGTGAACCTTTTGTGAAAGGAATTAGTTCAGAAGAGTGTCAGACTGCATTTGAGGAATTTAAAGTAAAATTAAAAAGCGAGGGAATTGTATGAGTGTTAGGGGAATTAGGGGTGCGACAACAGTTGAAAATGATGACGCATTTGAAGTGTTACGAGCGACAGAATCTCTTGTACTCGAAATGGCGGAGGCGAATCAATTCAAACCGGAAGATATCGGTTCTGTAATTGTTTCAACTACAGTGGATGTCAAAGCGGCATTCCCCGCAAAAGCGATCCGTTCGATTGAAGGGTGGACTTATGTACCGGTCATGTGTACACATGAAATCGATGTGCCTGGCTCTATGCGTAAGTGTATACGTGTCATGATGAACGTCAATACTTCCAAAAAACAAGAGGAAATCCAACATATTTATCAAAATAATGCAGTTCAATTACGACCTGATTTACAAAAATAATACAACGTGAAGGGGAGCGATCTAATGAAGTGGAAACCAATATTACGCACGATGCAACCTTATACACCTGGTCGTTCATTAGCGGAAGTAAAACGTACATACGGCCTGCAAGAAGTACATAAGCTCGCTTCAAATGAAAACCCTTATGGTTCATCACCTGAAGTCGCAGAATATTTACGTTCAAAGGCAGCTCAATTTGAAATTTATCCAGATGCTTACACCGCAGGATTACGGGGGAAGCTGGCAGAATTCCATCAAATCGATCCGAATGAAATTATTTTCGGGAATGGTTCAGATGAAATTGTTTCCATCATTTCCCGCGCCTTACTGCAAACAGGAACTAATACGGTAATGGCTTCTACGACATTCCCACAGTACGCACATAATGCAAAAATAGAGGGTGCCGAAATTCGTGAAGTGGCTATGCTTGAAAATGGTGATCATGATTTAGAAGGCTTTTTAAAAGCCACTGATGAAGAAACGGCTGTCATTTGGGTGTGTAATCCGAATAATCCAACAGGTAATCTTTTGTCAAGTGACTCAATTAAAAAATTCTTGGATCGGGTACCTAAAACGGCACTTGTTGTTCTCGATGAAGCATACTTTGAATTTGTTACAGATCCGACACAGCAAGACGCTATGACGTGGATTCATGACTATGACAACTTGATTGTACTTCGTACGTTTTCTAAAGCATACGGACTGGCAAGTTTCCGCATAGGTTATGGCGTCGCTAACGCGGATATAGTATCTGAGCTTAATAAAGTGCGGAACCCATTCAACAACAGCTCGCTTGCATTAGCAGTAGCGGAAGTTGCCCTTGCGGATCAGCGATTCCTTCAAGATTGTGTTACGAAAAATGACGAAGAACGAAAACGATATGTAGACTATGCGCAACAGCATGCATTGGCCATCTATCCGTCAGAAACTAATTTTGTATTAATCGCTGTCCCTCTAGACGCGGATGCTGCATGCGAGATTTTCATGCAAAATGGATATATTGTCCGTAGCGGAAATCTGCTAGGTACACCAGGATTCGTTCGCGTAACGATTGGAACGCATGAACAAAATACAGGCTTCTTTAAAGCGTTCGATCAACTATTAACTAACCAATAAGGATAGATGACAATGAAAACAACAGTAGCTATAATTGGACTCGGATTGATCGGTGGATCACTAGGTCTAGCATTAAAACGAAATCCAGAAATTCATATTGTAGGTTTTGACCGCTCCTATGCAACTGCTGATGAAGCATTTCGAAGAGGAATCATTGACACGGTCGCACCTTCTGCAAAATCAGCCTGTGAACAGGCTGACTTTGTTGTTTTTGCGACGCCCGTCAATACAACGGTTGCTCTCTTTAAAGAAGCGCAAGACTGGGACTTCAAAGAACATGTAATCGTCTCTGATACAGGGAGTACGAAAAAACCGATTATGGATGCTGCGAAGATCTTACAAGAAAAAGGAATCACCTTTATAGGTGGCCATCCAATGGCGGGATCCCATAAAAGTGGTGTATCCGCTGCGATGGAACATCTCTTTGAGAACGCCTATTACATTCTGACACCGAATGACACAACGACTGAAAAACAAATCGATGATATAGAGAAATTGCTTTCCTCCACCAAAGCGAAATTGATTGTCCTACAAGCGGAAGAACACGATCGTATGACAGCTATCATCAGTCATTTCCCGCATATTGTAGCCTCTTCATTAGTCGGCCGCTTAGCCGCGCAGGAAGAACAACAACCATTCGTGAAAAAATTAGCTGCAGGTGGTTTCCGTGATTTAACACGTATCGCTTCGGCAGATCCTGTCATGTGGCGTGATATTACAATCCAAAATCGGGATGAGTTGTTGTCACAGGTAGACGGTTGGCTCGACGAAATGAATACAATTCGCGCTATGCTAGAAGACAATAATCCAGAGCGTATTTTCAATTTCTTTGCGCAGGCGAAAACTTACCGCGATCAACTTCCTTCTACAAATGAAGGCGCGGTCCAAGGTGCGCTCTACATGACATTTGATCTACACATCGACATACCAGATCATCCGGGTATCATTTCCGAGATCACGAAAATTCTAGCAGATGCCAATATTAGTTTGACCAATATACGTATCGTGGAAACACGAACCGATGTGTATGGCATTTTAGTTGTTAGCTTCCAATCAGCTGCTGAACGTAAGAAAGCTCGTCAAGTATTGACGGCAAAAACTGACTATTCTATGCATGTACTTTAAGAGGGGGAGAGCGTAATGTCAGAACTACAAACGGTTTCATTTGAAAAGCCAGTTCTTCGCGGTGCTTTACAAGTACCTGGAGATAAATCAATTTCCCACCGCGCGGTTATGTTGGGTTCAATTGCAAAGGGCAAAACCACAATCAGTGGTTTTTTGGATGGTGAAGATTGTCTGAGCACCATTGAAATGTTCAAACAGCTTGGTGTAAAGATTACGCGGAACGGAACTTCAGTGACGATTGAAAGTCCTGGCATCGCGGAGTGGCAGACTCCAGCTGGAGCACTTGACGCGGGTAACTCGGGAACAACTGCGCGATTAATGTTAGGTATTTTATCTGGTTCTTCCGTAACGTCTGAAATGTGTGGAGATCAATATTTATCTAAGCGTCCGATGAAGCGTGTGACGAATCCTTTGGAGCAAATGGGTGCGGATATCAAAAGTAAAGGATCGTCGGATTACTTACCACTTATAATCACTGGGAACACATTGCAAGCAATCGATTATTTGATGCCAGTTGCTAGCGCGCAAGTAAAGTCCGCTGTCTTACTTGCAGGTCTTCAAGCCAAGGGGACTACGTCTGTTACAGAAATTACTGTATCGCGAGATCACACAGAACGTATGTTAGTACAATTTGGTGCGAAGCTGGAACAACAAGACAAAGTAATCCGGATCGAAGGAGGGCAACAACTAACAGGAACAGATGTCGTCGTACCAGGAGACATCTCCTCTGCGGCTTTTTTCATGGTAGCCACGGCATTAGTTGAAAACAGTGATGTGTCGTTCCTAAAAGTTGGATTGAACCCTACTCGAACAGGTATACTAGATGTACTAGAAGCGATGGGCGTGGAAATCGAACTATCAGATGAACAAGGTTTTTCGGGTGAGCGTTATGGCACTGTACGAATAAAGCATTCGCGCCTGCGAGGAACTGAAATCGGTGGTGATTTGATTCCAAGATTAATCGATGAACTTCCTGTACTTGCTTTATTAGCAACACAAGCAGATGGAAAAACTATTATAAAAAATGCTGAAGAACTTCGTGTCAAAGAGACGGACCGTATTGAGGCAGTTGCTACGGAATTACGGAAGCTCGGAGCGGATATTGAGACCACGTCGGACGGTATGATTATTCATGGTCCGACACCACTTGCGGGTGCCACACTTCAATCCTACGGTGATCATCGTCTAGGCATGATGGCAGCGGTAGCGGGATTGATTACGTCAAGTCCTGTTCAGATTGATAATCCATCTTGTATCGCGATTTCCTATCCGCGCTTTTTCGAAGATCTTTCGGAGCTAGTTAATCAATAAAGTAGAGTAGAAAGCTCAGGTGAAAAAATGAAGATATTGCAGGAATTGGAGCAAACAGTACTGAATGGAGATTTAGATGTACTTCATGATGAAATACAGAAACTGCAAGCTACCAATGAGTATGACACATTATACAATGTCGCAAATCTATTGATCGAATATGGATTCGTCAGACAAGCTGACGATATATTTTCTCAGTTGTTGCTCGTATTCCCTGACGAAGCTCAGTTGAAAATAGATCGCGCTGCCGCTTTACTTGAACTTGGTGAAGAGGATGAAGCCTTACTCTTATTGACGGACGTCTCACCAGACGAAGAAGAGTATGTGCAAGCATTGCTTGCACAAGCGGATTATTATCAAATGCTCGGACTTGCCGAAACGGCATTATCTAAAGTGCGTGAAGCCGCAATATTGGCCCCGCACGAACCGGTAATCCAACTTGCGCAAGCAGAACTTCTATTGGAGTCAGGTAGATACAGTGAGGCTGTGAGAATTTACGGGAAGCTTCACGAGACAACTGAAGAGATCGCAGGCGTTCGTCTATCTTCGCGACTTGCAGAAGCGTACAGTGCAGGTGCTGCTTACGAGGAAGCCATTCCGTTCTACGAAGCATTACTGGACAAGGAAGTACATCCTGAAGAGTTGTTTGGATTAGGGTTGGCTTACTATCAAACTGCTCGCTACTCGGAAGCGGTCACACGTCTTGAGCAGTTGCTAGAAATGGATCCAGATTATTTCTCCGCTTATATGCTTGCAGGTCAAAGCTACGCGCAACAAAATGAAGACGACAAAGCGTTGGAGTTTTTTAAAAAAGGTATTGAACGCGATGAGTTCGATAAAGAATTGCAGCTGGCCGCAGGGAAATCTGCATTGAAACTGCAAATGCCAGAACAGGCAGAAGAGCATTTAAAAGAAGCTCTCGTTTTAGATCCGGAGTATATTGATGCAATTGTCACGCTTGCTTCGGTTTATGAAAATCAGGAAGATGACGAAGCGTTAATTGATCTGCTGACGTACTCTGAAGTCGATCAATTGGAAATCCCTTTACTTCATGCTTTCCTTGCATATGCCTATGAACGTACAGAAGATTACGAAAAAGCGTATGAAATGTATTTCAAAGCATATGATGGGATGAACGAAGATGCTGCTTTCTTAGATCAATATGCACGATTCTTGCTGGAAGAAGGTAAGCGCGATGAAGCGTTACCAGTAATTCAGCAGCTAGTAAGAATCGCTCCGCATGATGAGGAATGGATCGCATACATCGCGCAATCTGAAGAGGAGGGGTAGGATGAAGGCCGTGGTTCCTGTAGCTGCTAAAAAAGAATTTTTAAGGTGGTTTTTAAAGCGCTATCGATTAAAGCGCCGGGAATGTGTATGGATTTTAAATTATCTTCTCAGCAACGAACATTTATTAATGAATGTTCATTTTACAAATGAGGCACATCACTGTCCACGCGCCATGATCATTTCCACAACAGAGGTGGATAGTATTCCGTTTCGCTTCTACAAGGGAAATTTGATGACGGCTGATGCGGAAAAGTCATTTCACGACCTTAGACTGCATCCAGACGAGGATATGTTCATCCAACTGAATTTCAAACACAGCAACAAATGTCCTGAGTACGCGAGTGTGGCGGAAGAGAATCCGTACTTGCCGGAAGATCTGCTGAAGAAAAAGAAAGACCAACAAATAGCTGAAAAGCTGTTGGAAGAAAGCTTCACATTAACGACCAATGACATGTTACTAAAGAGAATCGATGAAGCACTGGACAACGGTGACCGTGAGCTGTTCATTAGCTTGACAGCTATGTTGAACGAGATGAAAAAAGATAAAGACATCAGCCAATGATTTCGCCCTCCGCGGTGGAATCATTGGTTTGCGTTGTGGAAAAATATGAGCTAAACTTTACTGAGTAATGTGAGGAGGAATGACAATGAACTGGGTTCCAAAAGATGTGGATACGTATATAACTCAAAAGGAATATATTGATACCGTCGTAGTACCTTTAATAACGATAGACACACGACCTGAAATGATGAAAAACAGTGCATCCTCTTCTGAGTTTTTGATGAATCTATCGATGTTCATAGAGAAGCAATTTAAAGGACGTATGATGTTCTTACCGCCTGTTTCATACACGCAGTCAACAGACTTGCAACAAATGGCGGACACGTTATCACAAGATTTGAAGAAGTCTTCCTTTACGCATGTCTTCTATCTTACGACGGATTCTAAGTGGACGAGCGTGACGGTAGAAGGTAAGGTCGTCTGGCTTCCGTCCATTCCGCTCGAGACGATGGACAACCATCTTCGCCAGACCATCATGGAAGATCAGCTACGTCAAGTACTGACACACTTTATGGAGAGTTGGAATGTGCAGTAGGGTGATAAATATTGAAGACAGAGTTCAGGATTGACACGATCTTTTGATTTAGAACTTGAACTAAATCAATTTTAATGTCATTATCAGTACAGGCACACCTAAACACCGTCCTCAAAAGGGTACAAGCACTAATCGGGACGTATTTAAAGGTTGATTGCCGTTTGTCACCAAATCTTAATATTTGTCCACAAACTTAAGTACCTACTAAAAGCATTATTGAATTTAGTTTCATATTGATATATCATAGATATGTCCTAGTATTACAATTAGCAAAAGAATGTCCGTGGGACTGACTTTGGAGTAAGAGGAGGGAAATTACTGATGAGCAATAAAGTGTCAAGACGCACGTTCCTAAGTTATACATTAATGGGAACTGGTGGGTTCATGGCCTCTGCAATGCTGATGCCGATGATTCGTTTCGCAATTGATCCCGTTCTGGCTAGTGCCGGCGGTTCCGACATGATTCCAACACCGCAAAAAGAAGCTGATCTCTCGGAAGTACCAGTTCGTGTCGACTATACAATCAAAGATCGACAAGATGGATGGTATACTTCTGACGAATCTAATACGGCTTGGGTCTACAAAGAAGGCGACAAAGTCATAGCACTTTCTCCGGTCTGTAAACACTTAGGGTGTACAGTAAACTGGGAAGGCGACGAGCATAAAAACGAATTTTTCTGCCCATGTCACGCTGGACGTTATAAGAAAAATGGTGCAAACATTCCAGGAACACCGCCGCTTGGACCGCTTGATGAGTTTGAAGTAGAAGTCATCGACGGATTTGTCTATCTTGGTGGAGTAATACCGAACACATTAGTCTAAAGGGTAAGGGGGTACGACCGCAGTGTTAAATAAAATTTATGATTGGGTGGATGAACGGTTAGATATCACACCAATTTGGCGAGATATCGCTGACCACGAAGTACCTGAGCACGTAAACCCTGCACATCATTTTTCTGCATTCATCTATTGTTTCGGAGGTTTGACGTTTTTCGTAACGGTTATCCAAATCTTGTCTGGTATGTTCCTGACAATGTATTACACACCGGATATTGAAAACGCATGGAAATCAGTTTTCTACCTTCAGAACGATGTTGCATTCGGTGAACTTGTGCGTGGGATGCACCACTGGGGGGCTTCGTTAGTTATCGTAATGATGTTCCTACATACTTTGCGTGTATTCTTTACAGGGTCTTATAAGAAGCCTCGTGAATTGAACTGGATCGTCGGAGTATTGATCTTCGTCGTAATGCTAGGTCTTGGATTCACAGGATATCTATTGCCTTGGGATATGAAAGCTCTATTTGCTACAAAAGTTGGGATTGAGATTGCCGCGTCAGTACCTTTCATCGGAGAACAGATTAAAATCCTTCTCGCGGGTGATTCCACGATTTTAGGTGCACAGACGTTAACAAGATTCTTCGCGATTCATGTATTTTTCCTACCGGCTGCTTTGCTTGGGTTGCTTGCAGCGCACTTTATCATGATCAGAAGACAAGGTATTTCCGGACCACTATAAGAACCAATTTTTTGGTTAGGGTCATCTGAAATTTAAGAAGGAGGGAATAACATGCACCGCGGAAAAGGGATGAAATTTGTTGGGGATTCGCGCATCAAGGCCTCAGGCAAGATGTCGAATACACCAAAAGATTACTCAGAATATCCGGGTAAAACCGAGGCATTCTGGCCAAACTTTCTATTGAAAGAGTGGATGGTCGGATCGATTTTCTTAATCGGTTATCTGATCGTTACTCTTGCACACCCGTCACCGCTTGAGCGTCAAGCGGACCCGACGGATACAATGTATATACCGATACCAGACTGGTATTTCCTATTCATGTATCAGCTACTGAAATATGAATTCGCTTCCGGTCCTTATAACGTGATCGGTGCGATCGTAATTCCTGGATTGGCAGTTATGGCATTAATGCTAGTTCCATTCATGGATACAACGAAAGAGAGACGTCCGTTTAAGCGTCCATTACCAACAGGTTTCATGATTCTTTCGTTCTTAGCTATCTTCTACTTGACTTGGGAATCAGTCGAAAACCACGACTGGGAAGCAGCAAAAGTTCAAGGTGCTATTGTGGATGAAGTAGAATATGATGAAACGGCTGAAGGGTATGAGATTTATCAAGGCTCTTCCTGTATTGGCTGTCACGGTGACTCCTTCCAAGGTGGACTGGGCTTACCGTTAACTAACACAGGTTTGACACCTGAAGAAATTATCGAAATCGCTCATGATGGCCGTGGTACAATGCCTGCTGGTACATGGGAAGGTTCAGATGAGGATCTTCAAGTACTTGCTGAATTTATATCTGAGCTAAAAACGAAATAAGAAAAAGAGTCAGGAAACTGACTCTTTTTTTCTATATATTTACCTTTAATTAAACTTTACATAAAAATAGTATATTCCAATGGAAGTGGTGATGTTTTTGCGAATGTTATGGGCTCAAATCTGGATGATCCTTTCACATAAATCATTCTTATGGATTCTTCTTTTTATTAATATAGTAGGTTCGGTCTACGGATATGATTGGTATATGTGGCAATTGGAAATCACAGAACCGAAATACTGGATTTTCGTTCCGGATAGTCCTACAGCTACTTTGTTCTTTTGTATAGCTATACTAGGCTGGCTACTTAATCGAAACTTCAAATTGATGGAAGCACTCGCACTCATCACTTTAGTAAAGTATGGCTTATGGGCAGTCATTATGAATTTGTTGACGCTCGTTGTAACAGGTTCGATTGGTTGGGTAGGCTGGATGCTGATAGGCTCCCATTTCGCGATGGCATTGCAAGGAATCTTATACTTGCCAAAATATAAATTCACAGCTTGGCATATTGCAATTGCGGCTATTTGGACACTTCATAATGATGTAATCGACTATGTCTTCGGACAAATGCCAATTTACCATGACCTTTCGCAATTTAGTCCACAAATCGGCTATTTCACATTTTGGTTATCCATAGCTTGTATTGCTATCGCTATGTGGAGTTATAAGTCGAGACTGGAAATGCGCGTGTTGAAAGCGTAGTTAATAGTTGCAGTAAGCAAGTAAACATTATAAAATTAAAGGCAGAGAGAAAGGGGAGAGATAGACGTGTTCTGGATTTACTTTGGTATCATTTTATTGCTTCCTATCTATGCGCAATTTAAAGTGAAAAGCACATATAAAAAGTATTCAAAGATTCGTTCTACTTCTGGGATGACAGGTGCTCAAGTAGCGAGGCTCATTTTGGATCAAAATGGTTTACATGATGTAAAGGTAGTGGAAAGCCAAGGGTTTTTAACGGATCATTATAATCCATTGACAAAGATTGTGGCACTATCGACAAGTAACTATCATGAATCATCTGTAGCAGGTACTGCAGTAGCGGCGCACGAAGTCGGTCACGCTATTCAAGATAAAGAGGCTTACTCATTCTTGCGTTTCCGCCACAGACTGGCACCAGTCGCTAGTTTGACTTCAAACGCATCATGGGTATTCATCATGATCGGGATTATCTTCTCTAGCATGAACTCTTTGCTAGGTATCGGAATTCTGTTGATGGCAGTTGGGGTACTATTCCAAATTGTTACATTGCCAGTAGAGTTTAATGCATCATCACGTGCGATGGATCAAATCGTTCAACTTGGCATCATCCGTAATGATGAAGAACCACAAGCGAAAAAAGTATTGAGTGCAGCCGCGATGACATATGTTGCTGCAACTGCAGTAGCTGTACTGGAGCTAGTTCGTTTGATTTTAATCTTTACAAGCCGTGACTAATAAATACAAAATCCTTCTGCTATAGCAGAAGGATTTTTTTAATCACTGATTGGCCTTTTTTGTTCATCCAATGTAAATCCTTCACCCATTACATCATGTACTTCCATCATGGAGACGAATGCTTCGGGATCTACAGCGGTGATGAGGTTTTTCAATCGAATCATTTCATTTTTTCCGACCACGCAGTAGAGTATTTCACGGTTTTCTTTTGAAAAATGACCGTAACCTTTGAACACCGTCACGCCTCGCTCCATAGAATTTGATATGTTAGTAGCGATTTCATCCGGAAAGTTCGTTACAATGAATGCACCTCTCGCAGAGTATGCTCCTTCTTGTACGAAATCAATGACGCGAGCTCCAACGAAGAGTGCAACCAATGTATACATCATCGAGCGGTAATCTAAATAGACAGCCCATGACAATAAAATGATAGCGGCATCGAACACAAACATCGTTTTACCCATCGTAATTCCATATTTCTTATGTACGAGTCTCGCTATGATATCGGAGCCACCTGTCGTCCCACCGCTTCTAAATATAATACCTAGTCCTACACCGATGAATACGCCAGCAAATAGCGCGACTAGGAACAGGTCACCTTCCATATGGATATTCACTTGATACTGCATGAACACTTTAATGAAAATCGACACTGCCACCGTACCGATGACAGTATAGATGAAGGAACGTCTGCCAAGCATTTTCCAACCTATTAAAAACATGGGGATATTCAGCAATAAGTTCAGTAAGGCTGGATCCCAATTGAAAGCAAACAGTAGAATTAATGTAATTCCGGTAAATCCACCTTCTGCTAGTTCATGCTGAATCGTAAAGTTCACGAGTCCAAAACTAAATAGCGCTGCGCCTAACATAATCAATAAAATATTCCGTACACGAATTCCAGCGAACAAACACACCACTCCTCCTGTTAATTGATTCTGGATGTAATTGAACTTCTTGTTCTATGTAGCTTGTCCTACGTACGCACTTATAATCATTCAGTGATACGTGCACTATACATAGTATGTGCTAAATATTATATTTTGACAATAGCCAGAAGAATGCATACGATAGGAAGGGGAGTTGATAGCGATGACTAAAACGATGGAACAATTGCAACGAGATGTTGATACATACATAACTGGTTTTAAAGAAGGATACTTTCCTCCAATGGAACTCATTGCACGGCTGACGGAGGAGTTGGGGGAATTATCCCGTGAAGTACAGGATCGCTACGGGATGAAGAAGAAAAAATCTATTGAAGCCATCCGAACGTTGGAGGAAGAAACGGGCGATCTATTATTCGTCTTAATTTGTTTTGCTAACTCACAACAAATCGATTTATCCGAAGCGCTAGATACCGTATTGACAAAATTCAACACAAGAGATAAAGATCGCTGGACCAAAAAGGAGGAAAAGAATGATGATTAAATTAGCAATAGCAGGTGCACGTGGAAGAATGGGGGGGACTGCTATAGTCGCAGGAACGGAAGCGGCAGATATAGAGATTGTAGCGGTACTCGATTATAAACATGACGGGGAATATTTACATAATGGAACAGTATCGGATGCCGAAGGTGGAATACCGATTTTCACATCGCTTGAAGCGTTGCATGCTGCGCACCATCCTGATGTATTACTTGATGTCACAGATCCCGATGCGGTATTTGCTAACGCAAGTAAAGCATTGTCATTAGGCATGGATGTAGTAATCGGAACATCTGGATTGACGGCTGAAATGCTCAAAGACTTAGAGAGTCTGTCCAATGAACAGCAAAAAAGCTGTATTATCGCACCGAACTTCTCGATTGGCGCTGTTCTCATGATGAAATTTGCTCAACAAGCTGCTCGTTACTTAGGAGATGTTGAAATACTTGAAATGCACCATGATCGGAAATTGGATGCACCGTCCGGAACAGCTGTGAAAACGGCAGAGATGATCCGTGAAGTACGTGCCGCTCATATCCAAGGCCATCCAGAAGAACAAGAGAAACTTAAAGGTGCACGTGGTGCCGATATCGAAGGAATGAAAATTCACAGTATTCGTTTACCGGGATTACTCGCACATCAAGAAGTATTACTTGGCGGTGAAGGGGAATTGCTCAAGATCCGTCACGACTCTTTCGACCGGAAGTCCTTTATGCCGGGTATTTTACTTTCGATTCGTGAAGCTGTTTCTACTCCACGATTCATTTATGGGCTTGAAAAAATTATAGATTAAATTTTTGCAGTGAGGCGGTTAACGTATGCAACGAAGAAAATTAAAAGTAGGTGTCATTTGTTATCCATCGCTCGGTGGTTCAGGTGTAGTGGCGACGGAGTTAGGACTCAAAATGGCTGCTAAAGGGCATGAGATGCATTATATTACATCGAGCAGACCGTTTCGATTTTTAGATATCCATCCGAATATCCATTTTCATGAAGTGACGATTGAAGGTTATGCAGTTTTTAAGTATCCTCCGTACGACATTGCCCTTGCAAATCGCATCGCGCAAGTCATAGAATCGGAACAGCTGGATTTGCTTCATGTTCACTACGCTGTACCACACGCGATTTCTGCTATTTTGGCGAAAGATATGGCGCAATCATCTATTGGCATCATCACGACCCTACATGGCACCGATGTGACGATTCTCGGTCACGACCCTGCGTTAAAAAACACATTGTCGTATGGTATTAATAAGTCCGACCGTGTGACCGCTGTATCTCGTTCATTGCGCAATGAAACGATCGAGTTGCTACAGCCAACGACAGAAATACAAACGATTTATAACTTCATTGATGAAGAAAAGTATTATCCACGTGAAGTGGAACATCTTCGGGAAGAACTTGGTATTGAGTCCGATGAAAAAGTTCTCATCCACATATCTAATTTTCGAAAAGTGAAGCGCATTCCCGATATTATTGAAAGCTTCCGTTTGATTGATAAGCAACATAAAGCGAAATTGCTGTTAGTGGGTGAAGGTCCGGAGAAATTTTATTTGGAAGAATTCGTTAAGACCCATGAATTGCAAGACGATATTTTCTTCTTAGGTAAGCGTAACGATCTGCCCGAATTATTGTCTATTAGTGATGCGATGTTGTTGCTTTCAGAGAAAGAAGCATTCGGTCTCGTGCTGCTTGAGGCTTTTGCTTGTGGTGTGCCCGCTGTAGCAAATGCAATCGGTGGAATTCCGGAAGTGGTTCAAGACGGCGTCAACGGATTCCTAGTAGAACTAGGAGATGTACAAGCCGTTGCTGATCGTCTGACACAGTTGCTAAGTGATTCCAATTTGCATCAACAAATGAAAAGTAATGCTATGCGTACGGTACGGGAAGAATTCAGTTCCGAATCAATTGTAGCGCAATATGAGGAATTATATTATGAAGTGGCGGCGATGAAATGACCATTTCTTTCGGTTCAGCAGCAAGTCGGCAAGTAATTAGTGAATTGCAGGCGGCAGGTTATGAAGCCGTCTTTGTTGGCGGTGCGGTTCGTGATGCCGAGCTTGGAAAAAAACCACTGGATATTGACATTACAACTTCCGCTACACCGTCTCAAGTCAAAGAAGTATTTAGACATACAATTGACGTGGGCATTGAACACGGTACGATTCTTGTGCTGATGCATGGAGAGCCTATTGAAGTGACGACATACCGCTCAGAAACTACAACTAGCGATCCCGTCTATGTAACATCGTTGCGAGAAGACTTGCAACACCGTGATTTTACAATCAATGCGCTCGCTATGACAGTAGACGGAGAACTCATCGATTTCTTTGATGGACTCGAAGATATGAAGCGAAAAATCATCCGTGCTGTTGGAAAGCCTGAAGAACGCTTTCAAGAAGATCCATTGCGAATTTTCCGTGCCTTGCGTTTTTCATCTGTATTGGATTTTGATATAGAAAAGGAAACATTGCATGGGATGAAAGCACTGGCTCCTTCATTGCACCGTATTGCGATTGAACGGATCAAAACCGAAATGGATAAACTGTTTCAAGGTCAGAACCCTTCACGAGCTTTTCATTACGGACGTGAAATTGGATTGCCGAAACTGCTCCCTGAGTTATTTGTAGCGTTTGAATCACTGGATCGCTATACACCATTTCTTGACGCGCGCCATGGCTTTGCTGCGGTGCTTGCCATAACGGATATGAACGCAACAGACTTGGCTCGGCTCTTCAAATTGTCCAATAAGGAAAGACGCTTCTTGAAACAATTTGAAGATGCTTATGCGATACGCACACAACGATCGTTTGATCTATGGGATTTCTATAGCTTTTCAACCGACATACTAGAAGTAGTAGGCAAGGTCTTTAACGTAAATCATGATGATTTTATTGTAAGTAAACAGCAAATTGAACAGTATAAAAAACAACTACCGATTTTGCAACGCACAGACCTATCTTTCACTGGGAAAGATTTAGTAAAATGGTCTGGAAAAAGTGGTGGGAAATGGACAAGTGATTGGATTATGAAAATTGAACGAGCAGTTGTCTACGGACAAATTGAAAATGACGCACAGGCGATAAAGGAATGGTTTATAAATGAAATCTCCCGTGAAGAGTGAATTATTGAAACGATTATTTGCTGCACAAGGTGAGCCTATATCAGGTCAAGATATTGCCGATGAGTTCGGTCTTTCGCGAACAGCAATCTGGAAATATATTAAAGAACTTGAGGAAGAGGGCTACGAGATCGGGTCACAACGTAAAAAAGGATATTATTTAATCGAAGCACCTGATTTGGTTAACCAAGGAAATATCACTGAATATTTAACGACAGAACGCTACGGTCGAACGATTAAATATTTCACAACAGTGCCCACTACACAGACAATAGCACATGAAGATGCGCAAGATGGTGCGGAAGATGGCACATTAATTATTTCGGAAGAGCAGACGGCTGGTAAAGGGCGTTTGGCGAGACCTTGGACATCAAAAGCCAATCGGGGTATTTGGATGAGTTTGATCATTCGTCCTGATTTGCCACCTCAAAATGCGCCGCAACTGACACTCGTTGCAGCGGTGGCCATCGTTCGTGCAATTGAAGAAGTGACGGATATTCAACCGGTTATTAAGTGGCCAAATGATATATTAATCAATGGCAAAAAAGTCACAGGTATCCTGACAGAGCTTCAGGCCGATCCTGACCGTGTCAAGGCGATTATTTTAGGGATGGGAATCAACGCCAATCAGCAGTTATCTGATTTTCCAGAAGAACTGCAAATGATCGCGACTTCATTACGCATTGAAAAAGGGGAAATGATTGATCGTGCACTATTAGTGGCAACCACTCTAAAGTACCTGGAGCAATATACAGACCTATATGTAGAAAAAGGATTTGCGCCGATTAAAATTTTATGGGAGAGCTATGCTGCGATAACGGGTAAGAAAATCAAAGCAAGTATGGTCCATGAAACGGTTGAAGGTATTGCACTTGGTATTTCCCATGATGGTATGCTAGAACTTCGATTGGCAGACGGCACTGTGCGTGGAATTTATTCCGCGGACATCGAAGTTAAGAATTAAAACTATACAGAATCTTACTGTTTTGATATAGTGTACGCATAGGGCGGTATCGATTTTGGAGCTGCACCTGTTTGGCAAATGAATTATATAAGAAATCTGCCTTGATCTATTTAGACAGGGACGGAGGAAGCATGATCAATCGCTTACGCAACCCTTCTGTCCATATTTGGATCAGTAGGGTTTTAATTTTGGTTTTTTTGCCTACCAAACGCCTGCTGAAATCAGACGTAAAGGAGAAGATTACTAGTGAAATCCACAACAGATTTTTCGAAAATGAAAGCAAATGGTGAAAAAATCAGTATGTTGACAGCATACGATTATCCGACAGCACAAATTGCAGAACAAGCAGAGATTGATGTACTTCTTGTCGGAGATTCTCTTGGCATGGTTGTGCTCGGCTATGATTCGACAGCACATGTAACGCTTGATGAAATGAGCCATCATGGCAAAGCGGTTCGACGGGGTGCGAAAGATACATTCGTTATTGTAGATATGCCATTCGGTACGTATCATGGTTCTGCTGACACGACATTACAGAATGCTCTACGTTTATTCCAGGAAACGTCCGCGAATGCTTTGAAAGTAGAAGGCGGTGGTGCGGTCATCGAAAAAATCCAATTGTTGACGACAGCTGGCATACCAGTATGTGCGCACTTAGGATTGTTGCCGCAGTCTGCCGGAGTCAGTGGTGGATACAAAGTACAAGGGAAAACGGCAGCTGCAGCTAAACAGTTAATTGAAGACGCCAAAGCGTGTGAAGCAGCGGGTGCGTTTATGATTGTAGTGGAATGTATTCCCTTCCAATTGGCGAAAGAAGTTGCGCAAGCAGTTTCTGTTCCTGTTATTGGAATAGGTGCGGGTGCTGAAGCAGATGGGCAAGTACTCGTATTCCATGACATGGTGCGCTACGGTAATCATAAACTACCGAAATTCGTCGAAAGTTACGCAGAAGTCGGTAAAGATATCGAAGGTGCCATGAGGTTATATAATTTGGCAGTGAAGAACGGAACATTCCCTTCTGAAAGCCATCGCTTTACGATGAGGGAAGAAGAACTTGAAGCATTATACGGAGGCAAAACACTATGAGTACTAGTGCCACCATGCAAATTGTTCGGTCGATTGCGGAATTGGAAAATATCCTAAATCCAAGAAAACGTGAAGGACGCACAGTAGGTTTCGTACCGACCATGGGCTTTCTTCATGAAGGTCATTTGGAGTTGGTAAAAGAAGCCAAAAGAGACCACGATATGGTCGTCATGAGTATTTTCGTTAATCCAGCGCAGTTCGGACCAGGAGAGGATTACGAGGCATATCCACGCGATGAGCAACATGATGCAGAACTCGCTTCAACAGCAGGAGTCGACTATTTATTTATTCCTTCTGTAGAGGATATGTATCCGCGCAAGAGCGGCATCAGAATTTTGCCCGGAGAACAAGCATCACGTCTTTGTGGAGCTTCAAGACCAGGTCATTTCGACGGAGTGTTGAAAGTGCTCTTAAAATTATTCAGCATCGTCGATCCAGATGAATCGTATTTTGGAATGAAAGATGCGCAGCAATTAGCGATTATTGAAACGTTTGTTCGTGATTTCAATCTTCGCACATCGATCTCACGTGTACCTACTGTGCGTGAAGAAGACGGACTGGCGAAAAGTTCGCGTAATGTTCGTTTGCTTGAACATGAACGAAATGAAGCGAGTGCAATCTACCGTGCGCTATGCCAAGGGAAACGTAGCTATTACGAAGGTGTTCCACTGCAAGAAGTAGCGAAGATCGTGCGCAAATTGATTGAAGAAGAAACATCTGGCACGATTGATTACGTCGAAGTGCTTGCGTATCCTTCGTTGGAAGAGAACCTCACTGATACCGAAGAAGTCATCTTGGCCGCTGCGGTACAATTTACTTCCGCGAGACTGATAGATAATATTATTATGTCAACTATAAAGGATGAGAAAAATGTTTAGAATGATGATGAATGGAAAGTTACATCGCGCGACTGTTACGGAAGCCAATTTAAATTACGTAGGGAGCATTACGATCGATGGTGCGCTATTAGAGGCTGCGGGTATGTTACCGAATGAGAAAGTGCAGATCGTCAACAATAATAACGGTGCGCGCTTTGAGACGTATATTATCGAAGGAGAGCCAGGCAGCGGAGTCATTTGTGTCAATGGAGCTGCAGCTCGTCTTGTACAACCGGGCGACATCGTGATCATTCTATCCTATGCGTATGTTTCGGACGAAGAGGCGCGTACTCATCAGCCGACTGTGTTGATTATGGATGAACAGAATCGTGTGAAGGAAGTCATCACGGAAAAACCAGGTGTCGCTATATTCTAAAAAGTATTGAACCCCCCATTTGAGAAGTAATTGAATGGGGGGTTCATTTGTAATACGTTGAAACCAAAACAGTTTGGCATGCAGGAGGCTAGGACGTGGGATTTGCGCTTTTTAGGGGTTACTTCACTTTAGTTGTCTACCTGGGCTTGATCCTTCCAAAGTCGACCCTCCTACGTTCCAATCCCGAACCGCTACCTAAATATTCCTTTCAATTTGTTTGGTCGAATGTGTTTCTTTTATGACCAAATGCAAGACGTGAGTCGTCATGGTAAATGTGATACAATTTGCATTAGAAACCAAATAGGAAGTTGATGATGGTATGTCTACAAGCAAATATGCAGTTGTCGATTTGGAAACGACCGGTCATTCGCCTTTAAATGGTGATCGGATCATTCAAATTGCGATTGTATTTATTGAGAACAATAAAATAATAGATACATATATGCGTTACGTACATCCAAAGCGCCCGATTCCACCTTTCATTCACCAACTGACATCCATTGGCGATGAAGAGGTAAAAGACGCTGCCCCTTTTGAAAAGATTGCTCAAGAAGTGGCTGATTTACTTACAGGATGTATTTTTGTCGCGCATAACACAGACTTTGATGTATCATTTCTACAAAAAGAATTGGTTCGCTGTGGCATGTCAAAATGGCATGGCAAGACGATCGATACCGTGGAACTAGCGAAGATTATGTATCCCACTTTACCTGGCTTTCGTTTGCAAGATATTGCCGAATCATTAAATATTTCATTAAAGCAAGCACATCGGGCAGATGATGATGCAGAAGCGACAGCGTTGTTTTTGTTGAAGGCCATTGAGAAAATTAACACTTTGCCTAAAGAGACGCTGAATCGTATGCATGAGCGTTCATTTGCAATGAAATCGGATGTATCGACATTGTTTTATGAAGCGCTTAAGCAGGTACGTGGAAAGGAAACATCGAGCGACTATGCGCTATTTCGTGGTATTCCCTATTTGAAATCAACACCAACCCCTGCATCGTGGCCACACCCAATAGAATTTCCGATCGACAGTATGGCGAAAGACCGAGTCTTGCAGAAAATTCATCCATCTTATCATGTGAGGGAAAGTCAGGCACATTTGATGGATTTAACATGGCAAGCCTTTGTCGAAAAGAAGCAAATCGCAGTGGAGATTCCAACGGGTGTTGGTAAGACGATTGGCTACTTAGTGCCTGCTTTGATTCGCGCATATGAAATGAAACAGCCTGTTGTTATTAGTACGTATACGAATCACTTGGTCGACACGCTAGCTGAAGAAGTACAGAAGCTTGAAAAAGCTTTGCAAATGACGATTCCAACGACTGTGGTTAAAGGCATGGCGAATTATATTTCTATGGGGAAATTTGAAGAACTTTTACATTTTAACGATGAGGTTTACGATGATTCCATCACGATCATGCAATTATTAGTCTGGTTAACGGAAACCACAACTGGCGATTTGGATGAAGTCAATGTATCAGGTGGCGGTCAGCTGTTTATCGACCGTATTCGTAAGCGTTCCATGCGAGTAAAGAAAGATGAACGGGTGGCAGATTTTTATACACATACAGTAAAAAACTGTCAGCAGTCGATGGTCATATTAACAAATCATTCAATGTTGGTGAACGATCAGCAACGTTATGATCCTTTGTTCCATTCCATCAGCGGATTAGTGATTGATGAAGCCCATCAAATGAACCAAGCGGCAATTCGAACGCATCAACAAGTGTTTTCTTATACGAAATGGAAGTATGTAATGAGTCAGTTGAATGGTTTAAGTAGCTGCCAACTATTGTTTGATATTCAGGATATCTTAAGGCGATTTCATTTCAATCATAAAATGTCTACTGAACGGCTTCAATATTCATTCAATGAATTCATGTTCGTATTCGATGAATCGATGCTTGTACTGGTGAACTCCAATTCAACTAACGACAATAAGTCGACAACGAGAACAGTGAAACCATTATCCAAACGTTTGCGGACGAATGAAATTTTCGACAAAGTTTTGCGAAAGATGAATGAGTATATTAGTGTGACCGAGAACTATGCAATGCCAATCCAAAATTTGTCGAATGAATTGACGTTACATGAGCAAGCAGCGCTAAGTGAATGGTATTATTGGATCAATGAAATGAAAATCAAAGCTGGCGAATGGATTGAATTGTTTTTGGAAAAGCCAAACACAAGCACGACCATTTGGATGGAGAAAGACAGTCGAAGTTTACCTGGCAGTTTGCAAATTAAGAAAAGTCCGGTAAATGGTTCAGAAGTGATCCGTGACTTTATAGGTACGTTTGAAGGGGAGGCGGGCATCGTCTGGACATCCGGAACATTAACAGCGGGACAACAGGACCGTTTCGTGCTGGACCAAGCAGGATTGCCTTCTAGCGTGCCGCTATACACATTTGATGCCCCAGCGAACTTCTATGAAGGAGCGCATACATTGATTGTGGAAGATATGCCGGATATTCAGCAAGTTTCAAATGAAGAGTACATCGACGCAGTAGCAGATGCATTGATCCAAACAGCCGTTGCGATTGAAGGACGTGTCTTTGCATTGTTCTTGTCCCATGATATGTTGAAGAAGACACATCAAGCAGTGATGGACAGCGAGTCATTACAAGAAGAGTACATGCTAATCGCACAAGGAGTCAGCTCCGGAAGCCGTCATAAATTGCTGAAGACGTTTAAACAGCAAAAGAAAGCAGTGTTATTCGGCACGACAAGCTTCTGGGAAGGTGTAGATGTGCCAGGTGAGCAATTATCTGCAGTGGTCATCGTTCGTTTACCGTTTACTTCACCTGAAGAGCCACTATTTAAAGCGCGGTCAGAAGCTTTAGTAGCGGACCATAAAAATGCATTCACCCATCTTGGTTTGCCTGAAGCCATACTGCGTTTCAGACAGGGGTTCGGCAGATTAATCCGTTCAACCGATGAACAGGGATTCTTCATCATATTGGATCGACGCATTGACACTAAATCCTACGGCAAGTCCTTTTTACAAGCTTTACCTAAGTCATTTGTGAAAAAAGTATCTTTGGAAGGTCTAGTTAACGAGATCGAAAATTGTTATAATGATTGATGTACAAATAGAAAGCAGGTTGGAAAATGAATCGAAAAAAAACTGCGGTTCATTCAATAGGAAGTGACACTCATGCTCAACTGGATTAAGTTTCTATTCCTATTTTTACTCGCGCTCGGGTTCACGATTACTATTATCGTTTTCTATCAAGCAGAGAAACCGTTTGCTGTATCGGAAAACAAAGTAAAAGAAGCCATATTGGCAAATAACGTTCTTGAAAAAGTAGATAAGATGGATCACTATCATGGTAAAACGTCATGGATTACCGTCTATGGTACGGATAAAAACCATCATGAAAAAATCATCTTCGTGGAAGAAGAGACGACAAAGATTTTGAAAGCTGTATCAATTAAAGATGGTATTACAAAGCGAATAGCCACGGACATCATAAAAAAAGAGAAGAACGTCAAAAAAGTCCTCAACGCCTCATTGGGCTTAGAAAATGATACCCCGTTTTGGGAAGTTAGTTATCTGGATGATGAGGATTTCTTAAACTATGCGTATCTGAATTTTGCAGATGGAAAATGGTTAAAGCGAATTTCAAAATTATAGAGAAAAATGGAATTAGGACAAAAGGAGAGCGGTCAATTTGAGAAAGCAATTAGCGTCCAGAGTAAATACTTTATCACCATCTACAACATTAGCGATTACAGCGAAGGCAAAAGAAATGAAGGCATCAGGCATCGATGTGATTGGACTCGGGGCTGGCGAACCGGATTATAATACACCTAAGAACATTTTGGATGCAGCATATCAATCTATGAAGGATGGCAAGACGAAATATACTCCGGCGGGTGGTCTTCCACAATTAAAGGATGCCATAATTGACAAATTGAAAAGAGACCAAGGATTGACTTATACGCGCAATGAAGTATTAGTCGGTATTGGAGCGAAGCATGTGCTTTATACACTTTTCCAAGTGTTGCTTAATAAAGGCGACGAGGTCATTATACCTTCGCCATTCTGGGTGAGTTATCCTGAACAAGTGAAGCTTGCAGAAGGCACTCCTGTGTTCGTTGAAGGAACAGCAGCTGAGCAGTTCAAAGTATCAGCCCAGCAAATCCGTGATGCCATCACGGATCAGACAAAAGCGATCATCCTTAACTCACCGGGTAATCCAACAGGTATGATTTACTCAAAAGAAGAACTCACAGCGATTGCGGAAGTTTGCCGCGAAAAAGATGTGTGGATCATTTCAGATGAAATTTATGAGAAGCTTGTTTATGATGATAAAGAGCATGTATCGATCGCACAGCTTTCAGAAGACGCGAAAGATCGTACATTCATTATTAATGGTGTATCGAAATCCCATTCAATGACTGGCTGGAGAATAGGATATATCGCGGGTGATGAGGAAGTAGTAAGTGCGATGACGAATCTCGCTAGCCATTCTACATCCAATCCGACGACGACTTCGCAATACGCAGCAATCGAAGCATATAACGGACCGCAAGACACTGTAGAAGTTATGCGAAAAGATTTTGAATCCCGCTTGAATCAAGCGTATCCTAAACTTTCTGCTATTCCAGGTTTCCATGTATTGAAGCCACAAGGCGCATTCTATTTACTGCCTGATGTACAGGAAGCAGTACAGAAGACGGGCTATGCAAACGTAGATGAATTCGCCCATGCATTATTGACGGAAGCTAAAGTAGCTGTCATTCCGGGCACAGGATTCGGTTCTGACACGACGATCCGTCTTTCTTATGCCACGTCAATCGATCTATTGGAAGAAGGAATTGCACGTATCGATCAGTTTGTACGAGATCATTGGAAAGAGTAAAACAGAAGCGACTGACAAGTTGCTGATGAGAGGAAGTTTCAACTATGCAACAAGATGAACGGCTGAAAATTTGGATGGAGCAGGGAAATGTTTCTATTTCCCAGCTCTTTTTTCAACATTATAAACAATTGTTGATTTCGGATAGTGATGCCATGGTATTACTGCATTTGATTGCATTTCAAGGAGTGGGGAACTATTTCCCAACTCCTACCGATATCGCGAATCGTATGCAACTGCAAGAAAAAGAAGTAACGAATTGTCTGCAGCGTATGATGCAAAAAGGATTGTTTTCTATTGAGCAAAGTACCGATGAAAATAAAGTATTGCATGAAAAATTTTCATTTTATCCTCTATGGAAACGATTAATAGAAGAAGTCGAAAAACAATCGATGAAAACAGAAGAAGAAGTGATCAAGCAGGAAGAGGGAGAAATCTTCTCGCTTTTCGAGCAGGAATTCGGTCGCTTCCTATCCCCTATGGAATTTGAAACAATCGGTATGTGGATTGACAAAGATGGTCATTCAACGGAAATCATTCGTGCGGCATTAAGGGAAGCGGTCCTTGCACAAAAAATGAGTTTACGCTATATCGACCGAATTTTATTTGAATGGAAAAAGAAAAATGTGAAAACGATGCGCGATGTAGAAAAGCAGACTAAAGCATTTCGTCCAACAACAGTAGCCACAACACCGCAAGTGCAAACTGCGATTAAAGATGTGCCTTTTTACAATTGGCTCGAAGAACGGGAGTAGGTGATAACGGTGCTGACAAAAACAGAGTGGCATACATGCCTGCGAACGTTTGAAGAGATGTTTCCTGAAGCGCATTGTGAACTCGTTCATAAGAACGCTTTTGAATTGTTGATTGCGACACTTTTATCTGCACAATGTACGGACGTATTAGTCAATCGAGTGACGGCAGAATTATTTAAAAAATATAAGACACCAGAAGATTATCTTGCTGTACCTATTGAGGAATTACAGCAAGATATACGTTCGATTGGTTTATTCCGTAATAAATCAAAGAATATCCAAGCGCTTAGCCTCCGGTTAATAGAAGAGTTCGGTGGGGAAGTACCTCCAAACCGAGATATCATGATGACGTTACCAGGTGTAGGTAGGAAAACAGCTAATGTCGTCGTGTCGAATGCGTTCGGTGTGCCGGCATTAGCTGTCGATACACATGTTGAACGTGTAGCGAAGAGGCTAGGTATGAATCGCTGGAAAGATCGACCGATTGATGTAGAAGAAAAAATCATGCGTTGGACACCGATGGAACTATGGACACAGACCCATCATCAAGTGATTTTCTTTGGTCGCTATCATTGCAAAGCGCAAAATCCCAACTGTCCAGAATGTCCATTATTGGATTTATGCCGCGAAGGACGAAAAAGGATGAAAGCGAAATGACATACGAACAATTAAAGGAAAACGTGCAACAAAGACTCGAAATATGGCAACAGCAAAAGCTGGAATTAGAAAAGGCATATGCCATAAATGATTCACGTAAATTGGAGTTCATACAGCCGGCAATCGATCAGTTGGAATGGTTAATTGGGCAAAGTGAACAATTGGAGAATCCTCATACAGGTAAAATGCATCACGCACTTGCGCCAAATAATTACGAGGATCGAATCGAGTTCATCAAACTTCAAAAAAGCAGCCATTATGCATTAATTCAATTGACTATGCTATATGATGAGATGAAAAAGAAAGCAGCGCGATTACGCGTTCAACAATAAATAAAAAGAGCGATTCCACATGTGAAGTGTGGAATCGCTCTTTTTTAATTGGCGGAGGCATCGGATGACGTATCGCCCGCATCGTTAGGTTTTTGTCCTTGCCCTTGCCCTTGTCCTGGATTGCCCTGATTGCTTGGGTTTCCTTGGTTTCCTTGTCCTTGGTTGGACTGACCTTGCCCTTGCCCTTGATTTTGATCTGTATTTTGGTCTAGGTTATTCTGATCGTTAGGTGAGTTATTGCCACCTTGATTGTTCGAGCTATCTGGATCCGATTGATTCGGATTTTCATTATTGGAATCGTTGTCGTTACCTGAGTCGTTGTCTGATGGATCATCTTCAGTATTGTTTTGATCATCATGATTGTCATCAGGCTCAACGATAGGTTCATCTTCAATAACCGGTTCATCAGCGCCTTTTATTGAAAGGGAAGCCGTAGCCGAACCGCTCGTATAACCGCCCATAGTGGCACTGACATGGAATGTGTAGTTTTTACCGTATTCCACACCAGAGTAAGTGGTTTGTTTATCGGAAGTCGTCGTGATACTTTGTGCTCCACCACCATCAATAGAAACACTGACGTTGAATGTAGGACTTCCGAGACTGCTGTATTTATTCGGTACATCATAATTCCATTGTAATTGAATCGTATTGGAATTCGCATCGAATTGTGCAGTTAATCCATCGGGACTTGGAATGGAAATCTTTTCAGGAACCGATGCTTTTTTTGGTAATGTTCCTCTGACAAATAATTCATTACTGATGAGATTACGAGAGATGAATGAACTAGCAAGCATAATAGGGTCGCTGCCTTTGACGATTGCGGCTTCTTCGACTGAGTCCGGTTGAACGAACGTACCCGGGTCTTTTGCGATACTGCTCATGACATCTCTAAATAGATTCTGCGGTACGTAACGTCCGTGATCATAGGTTTTAATCGGTGAGAAATCGCCATAACCGCCCCATGTAGAAATGGTGTACTCCGTTGTATAGCCCGTGAACCACGTGTCGGGTACATAGTGACTTTCCATATTATCTTTTTTCATTTTTTCAGCAGAATAATTTGTTGTACCTGTTTTTCCGGCAATATCCATATTACCGATGTTAGCTCGAGTTCCAGTTGCTCCATATTCGGTTAAGACATCACGCAATACATCCGTAATCATATAAGCAGTAGAATCTTTCATTGCGGTTACGGGGTCAGGTCGTAAATTCTTTTCTGTCTTACCGTCACGCAATATAAGCTTATTTACAGTATGGGGTTTGGTGTAAATCCCGCCATTACCGAAAGCGGCATATGCGCCTGCCATTTGAACTGTAGAGAATTCATCTCCGCCACCAAGTGCATTGGAGGAATCTATACTTTTATACGTAAACCCAAGTTTATTAGCAAAGGCTTCTGCTTTCTTTGGTCCTACTTTTTCAAATGTCTGGACAGCGGGTATGTTTCTCGACCAGTACAATGCCTGCCGCATAGTCAATGTACCAAGGAATTTACCATCAGCGTTACCGATAGCTACGCCTGAACCTTTATAGCTGTAAGGTTCATCCACTACCTTTTGACCTGTAGACCAATCGAGTTCTTCAATTGCTGGACCATACGATAAAATCGGCTTAATACTAGAACCTGGTGCACGTTTGACTTCAGCAAAATTCAAGTTGCGCCCCGAATAATTCCGTCCGCCGCCAATAGCTACAATGGCACTTGTTTTCGTATCCAGCACGGTCATGCCGGCTTGCATTTCATCTGATTCATAATAGCTTGAATTATTGATAGCAGCTTCTACTGTTTCTTGTACTTTTGGATCTAAAGCAGTTTGTACGGTGATACCTTCGGATAAAAGATCAGTAAGTCCAGCTGCCTCGATTTCATCCAGTACCACATCTACATAAGCTGGGTATTTACCGAACACTTCACGATCTTCTTCTGCCAATAGAGTGGAAGTGACAGGTACTTTTTTCGCTTCATTCATTTCAGCCGTCGTAATTTTGCCGTGACGCTCCATAAGTGTTAGGACTATATTTCGGCGCTTTTCTGCACGTTCCGGATGTTTAAATGGATTATAGCCGTTTGGAGATTGTGGCATCCCGGCTAACATGGCCATTTCAGGTAAGTCCAGTTCGCCTACTTTTTTTCCGTAGAAGTAATTTGCGCCTGTACCGATGCCGTAGCGTGTACCTGACATGAGAACTTTATTGAAGTACATCTCGAAGATTTCTTCTTTTGTATATTCTTTTTCTAGTTTGTGGGCAAGCCAAGCTTCCTGTGCTTTACGCTTCAATGTTTTTTCGTTCTTCAGAAACGAGTTTTTGATGACTTGCTGTGTCAATGTCGAAGCACCTTGTGATCCAAATCCACTACGGAAGTTCGCGACTACAGCTCCTCCAAGACGATAAAAATCGATCCCACCATGCTTGAAGAAACGAATGTCTTCCGTAGCTAGAATGGCATCTTTCAGTTTTTCAGGGATTTCATCGTACGGTACGAATTCCCGTTTCTCTGCACCGAACTTCATGAACACATCGCCGTCTTTTGTCAAGAAGTTAGAGGTGAGGGGGTCTTTCAACAGTTCTTCATCTAATTCGGGTGCTGTACTTGCATAATAAGCAAATAATGAAGCCCCACCAACTAGCACTAGAAGGAAAAGTGCTGCAATACCTAGGAGGATTTTCTTCCATAATTGATCTGGAAGCTTTTTCTGCGGCCGCTTTGGTTGCTCCGTCACTTGTTTCTGTCTTCTTGCCGTTCTCGAGTTTATATTATCACTCATAATATTTCCTGCCTTTCGCTTTCATTAATCTTTCTTGCGCTTGATCCAATCCGCCACGGCTTGTATGTAATCGAGCCGCGGATGAAAACCGGTGTTGATTTCGATAGATCGTTCCTCTATTTCAGATAATGTAATAGATTTTCTTCCACCATCCTCCATGCGTTGCCACAAAGGATAAAATTCCTCGAATGGCAATAAGAAATATCGATCCAACAATGTAAAATTGACAATAAAAAAAGCAAGTCCGGATTGGTCGATTACTTGCTTCATATGCTGCACTTGATGCAAATGAATGTTTTGCAGTGGCAATGAAGTTTTATTTTTCGTTTCCTTTGCTTCAAAATCCACATACAATCCATTCCAAACACCATTATAGTCAGTTGTCGAAGGTGTACGGAAATACGCTTCTGTGATCACTGCCGCGCTTCTTGCAGGATAACGGACATTGACGATTTGTATGGGGACCGGCTTTTTATGGATGACGGCTAGACCATGGGCCAGATAGTATTCATTTGTGTCGTTCAGTTCGTCTTCTAATGATTTACCCCGATTACTGAAGGAGTAGTCATAGGTTTTCTTTTTCGCAGAAGACACAGAAGGATTGAACTTTTTTCCGTTTGGATAACGTATCGCCAATGTGACCACCTCGTACTCTACATCATATCATACCGACTATTAGACGAGTTACCAAAAAGAAAGTTTCCATCGAATTGAAAGTAGTCGAATTGGTGACAGCTTGGAATGTTTGTTCGTAGAAAGTGGAGCTGTGGCGGAATATCTGATAAAATGAAAAAAAGTATGTTTTATAATGAATTCTAAAGGAGTTTTATATAAATGAGCAAGATGGAAGACACGAAGTTATTGCTGACTATTTGTGACGAATGCGAACAGCGATTTTATCATATGAGAGAAACGGATCATGAACCGGATTTTTTTGAAGAAGTGAAGCCGTATGCTGATAGTAGCCACCAGGCCATTGCACGGTGGGCCGAAGAGATGAAGGTGTGGATACAGAAAGAAAAGCCGCGGTATGTGCATGAAGTGCAAGTGGATTCGTTGAGAGATTCGATGACTCAATTCGTCGTACAGTCTTTCTATAAAGCGACTGGAAAAAAGCGTTTTATTCTTTCTATCCGTGCAGCACGCTATACATTGCAAACCGTTTTGGACGCAATGAACGCGGAGCGAGGAGAGGACCAGATGAATGAATAAACAAAGTATACCGGAAACAATTAAGGAGCTATTCGCTGACTCACGCTTCGGACCGAATATTGCATACATCGAAACGCTTAAAGAGCAAGAGGCCATCTTAGCGGAGTTTCCTCCTATGTTACACTCGTCGATTCGTAAAGCGTTAGCAACGAAAGGGATCACACAGTTATACAGTCACCAGCGACAAGCATTTGACAAAGTGCGTGAAGGACACTCGATTACCGCCATAACTCCGACTGCCTCCGGGAAATCACTATGCTATCATTTGCCGGTATTGCAGTCGATTTTGGATGATCCATCTTCACGGGCACTGTATTTATTCCCAACTAAAGCATTGGCTCAAGATCAGCTAGCAGATTTGCATGAGTTGATTGAAGCGAGTGGCGAAACGATTTTAAGTCACACCTATGACGGAGATACAGCACCTGGCTTGCGAACCAAAGTTAGAAAATCGGGACATATTATTTTGACGAACCCGGACATGCTTCACTCAGCGATATTGCCACACCATACAAAATGGATTTCATTGTTCGAAAACTTGAAATATATCGTGGTAGATGAACTTCATACGTATAAAGGTGTATTCGGTAGCCACGTGGCGCATGTATTAAGAAGATTACAGCGCATTTGCCGATTTTATGGCAGTGATCCGATTTTTATTTGTACGTCCGCAACGATTTCAAATGCCAAAGAATTGGCAGATAATCTGACGAATAAAGATATGGTGCTGATTGATCAAAACGGGGCACCACGCGGCAAAAAACATTTCGTTTTTTATAACCCGCCAATTGTCCACGATGTGTTTGGCATACGCAGAAGTGCAGTGCTTGAAGTCCGTGATCTCGGCGCATTTCTCTATCAAAAACATATTCAGACAATCATTTTTGCGCGAAGTCGAGTACGCGTAGAAATGCTCGTGACGTATATGAAAGAACTAACCAAGAAAAAGTTATTCGATAAGACGGTAATGGGTTATCGTGGCGGTTATTTGCCATCAGAACGTAGAACGATCGAAAGTGGTTTGAAAAATGGCGATATTCGCACCGTAGTCAGTACAAATGCCTTGGAACTCGGTATTGATATCGGCCAATTGCAAGCGTGTATTATGACAGGTTACCCGGGAAATATTGCCAGTGCATTACAACAAGCGGGTCGTGCGGGTAGACGCCAGGAAGATGCGCTAATTATTTATGTAGCGCAATCGATGCCGCTCGATCAATATATTATTCAACATCCGCAATACTTACTTGGACGGCAACCGGAGGAAATCCATATTCATCCGGACAATATGCTTATACTAATGGATCATCTAAAATGTGCTTCATTCGAACTGCCATTTAGCTCTACCGAGACATATGGTGAATTTGAAGTACAGGAATTATTGGCGTTTTTGCAAAGTGAAGGCGTCTTGTTACAAACATCGGATAAATGGCATTGGATGACCGACCGTTTTCCCGCTGGAGAAATTAGTTTACGTTCCGCATCACAAGAAAACGTCATCATTATTGACCAGTCGTTTCCAAAAGAGACTCGAGTCATTGGCGAGATGGATCGGTTCAGTGCCATGACGTTGTTGCATGAAGAAGCGATTTATTTACATCAAGGAACGCAGTATCAGGTAGAAAAACTGGATTGGGAAGAAAAGAAAGCTTACGTTACAGTCGTCGATGTCGATTATTTCACTGATGCAAACCTTGCTGTGGAGTTGAAAGTCATCAGTGAAGACAAGCGGATGATGGACGGGGAGCGTACGCTAGCATTCGGAGACTTGGCAGTACTCGCCATTCCGACAATCTTTAAGAAGATTAAATTCGATTCACATGACAATATTGGATCAGGTCCTATCTCGTTACCTGCGGAAGAAATGCATACGTCAGGTACATGGTTAACATTTGATGTTCCCGCAGACTGGGAGAAATCCGACTTGACCGACGCGATGACAGCTGCAGCGTATGCGATTCAATCACTGGTACCATTATTCATCAAATGTGATCGAAATGATATCCATGTCGTACCACAAGTGAAGGCGATTCACATGGAGCAGCCGACATTCTTTATTTACGACAGTTACCCAGGTGGAATTGGTTTAAGTGAAAATATTTATAGTCGTTGGAAAGAATTGTTGATGCTGGCAGCGGATCATGTGGCGGAATGCCGTTGTGAATACGGCTGTCCCGTTTGTATTGGAGCGCAAGAAGCAGGACAAAAGAATAACAAACATCGAGCACATAGCCTGCTAGCAGAGTTGGCGAAGTGAGTAGAAAGAGAGTCGAAGCGAATAGCTTTGACTCTTTTTTTATAGACAAAAAACAACGTAGAACCATTTGAAAATCCTAAAAAATATCGACCCTCTATCTAACTAGCAGTACATTCTGATAATATGAATATGTATAACTGTCAGACTACTAAAACGAGGAGGGTGAAAACAGATGAATAAAAGAAAAGTTCATAGGTTTGGTGCTACATTTGCAGTCGCTAGCGCTATTGTAGTGGCGGGGGGATCTGTCAGTGCGGCAGAACAATGGTATAGCGACGTATCAAAGGATCACACGCATTATAAAGCGATTAAAGCATTGACGGACCAACATATCATTCGTGGCTATTCCGAAAATCAGTTTAAGCCTGGGAATTCCATTGAGCGTCGTCACGCGGCGTTAATTTTGTCAAAGCTCGGAGACTTTGAAGAACCAACTAATGTGGCGGATGTATTAAAACAGTTTAAGGATATTTCAGCGGACAGTTTCTACGCTAAAGAAATGGCGACTCTAGCGAACGCGAATGTATTTAAAGGGGACTCAAATGGGTATTTCAAACCGACAGCTGCCCTAACACGTCAACAAATGGCAAATGTACTAGTAAATGCATTGGATCTTGAGAAATACGATACAGGCAAGAAAGTGGCCATCAACTTATCGAATGTAGGAGAGTCACATAAAAGAGGTGTGCAAATCCTTGCGAATCTTGGTTTAACGGATCAACTGAGTGATTTTAGACCGAATGAGCCTGTCACACGAGGCGCGTTCTCTTCATTCATTCATCGTGCCAATCAGCTACGACCAAACGATTTCACCTTATCATTGATGCATATGAATGATACGCATGCACGTGTTACGGAAATGCCGAAAGCCATTACCGCTATTAAAGAAGTTCGAAATGAAAAACCGGATGCTTTGCTCCTCCATGGAGGAGATGTTTTCTCGGGAACATTGTATTTCTCAGAGTTTGAAGGACAAGCCGATCTAGAACTGATGAATTTAATGGGGCTGGATGCAATGGTTTTTGGTAATCATGAATTTGATTTAGGCGACAGTAAGAATGGCCACAAGTCACTGGCAAGTTTTATAAAAGGTGCTAATTTCCCTGTAATCGGCGCGAACATAGATTTCTCCAAAGACCCCGACTTGAAAAGTCTAGTAAGCAAAACAGAATTTACTAGCACGCCGGCATTAGGAGAAATTCATAAAGGCTTGATCAAAGAAGTGAATGGTGAAAAGGTTGGAATCTTCGGTTTGACTACAGAAAGTACAGCGTTTGTCGCGAGTCCAGGGGCAGTAGAGTTTTTGGATTATAAAGAGTCGGCTGAAAAAGCCGTAGCCTACTTTGAGAGCCAAGGAGTCAATAAAATTATTTCGCTAAATCATCTTGGGTTCGATAGTGATCCATCAGTCGGTAATGATTTGCTTATAGCGCAAGCAGTTGAAGGCATCGATATTGTTGTTGGCGGGCATTCACATACGAAATTGTCGGACCCAGTAATTGTCGATAAAAAAGCCAATGGAGAACGCAAAGATCCTACAGTCATAGTTCAAGCGGATCAATATTTGACGCATCTTGGAACATTGGACGTAGAATTTGATGATAAAGGGGTCATTACAGGACATGCTGGCAAATTAATCAGCTTAAAAGATAAAGCGAATGATGCGGAGGCAGCGACAGCACTTCTCAAGTATTCGGGTACAATCGATGAAACGTTTGGTAAAGAAATCGGCGCGACATTAGAAGTGGATCTACCGAATCCAAGAAGTCGTGAAGGGGAGAATCCGACAGAAAGTGTCCGTGCGAATGAAACAGCACTCGGTAACTTAATAACGGACGGAATGCTAGAAAAAGCAAAAGAATACAATCCGAAAACGGTCATAGCCCTGCAAAATGGAGGAGGAATCCGCAACCAGTTGAATAAAGGGCAAGTCACAGTCGGAGCAGTAATTGAAGTTCTACCATTCGGTAATACTTTATCCCTTGTTACGCTTACGGGTGAAGAAATTAAACATACGCTTGAGCATAGTGTGCGAAATGCACCTAACGAAGAGGGCGGTTTCTTGCATATGTCAGGCATGAAAATAACATTTGATAGCAGTAAAGAAGCTGGCAATCGTATTCAGACCATGCAAGTACAAATGAATGGCGAGTACGTTGATCTAGAGATGGATAAAGAGTATGTTATTACGACAAATGCCTTTACAGCAAGAGGCGGAGACGGCTTTAAAGTGCTTGCTGATGCATACGAAAATGGCCGTGTGACCGATCTAGGTTTGGATGACTGGGTGAACTTGCGAGATCACATGATCAAGCTTGGAACAGTTAAACCTGAAATTGAAGGTCGAATTATTGATTTGAATAAGTGATCTAGACAAATGTAAAAGAGTTGGAGCTTAAAAGCTTCGACTCTTTTTTGAATAGGTGTATCCTTTTTTGCAATATGCCTCTATATAGTATGTGAGGAGAAGAAAGGATTTCTCCTACAATCGATTCCATTAGGAGGAAATACTATGTATTTATTATTAGATGAACCTTCGTTTAGATTACAAACTACTTTAGTTATGGAAATTGGGTTTAATGAAGCCTTTTTACTGCAGCATCTACATTATCGTTCGCTCATATCAAAAAATGAACGGGATGGATATAAATGGGTGTACAAAACGTATGATGACTGGAAGGAAGAAATTCCATTTTGGTCACTCAATAAAATCCGGCGTACTATTTACAGTTTAGAATCACAAGGCTATTTGATCTCCAATTCCTCGTATAATAAAATGAAAATTGACCGAACGAAATGGTATCGTGTCGATTATTCAAAACCGATCTTCCAAACCCAAAATGGGTCGTTCGACGTCTCAAGTTGAAACGAGTATGACACAAATGGAAACGACGGATTTGCCTGAAATGGTCAAATGGATTAATTCAAACTGGGCAAGCCAATAACCAATGTATTTTAAATAACTTAAGAATAAAGATATTGTCGAGATGAATCTCGACGTTGTATTTTTTGTACACTTCTAAAATGCATGTTCATTCATGGAAGTGGGTAGAAGAATGAAGAAAACGGATTAGGAGGAGATCGACATAGTCGTTCAGATAAAGCGAATTTATGATGATGCGGAGAAAGCAGATGGATTGCGTGTGCTAGTCGATCGAGTGTGGCCACGTGGGATGAGCAAGCAAGCTGCGCAAGTGAATGAATGGTTGAAAGAGATAGGGCCGAGCACAGAACTCCGCCAATGGTTTAATCATGATCCCGGTAAGTTTGATGATTTCAAAAAGAAATATAAAGAGGAATTGAAGAATAATGAAGCGCAGCAGGAAGAGTTAGAGAAGTTGAAAAACTGGACGAAAGAACATAAAAAGAATATAACGTTAGTGTTTGGAGCGAAGGATGAAAAGAATAATCAAGCTGTAGTATTAAAAGAAATCTTGGATCATCAGTAAGTGGAATAGTTGAATACAAAAAAACGCAGTTCAAAATTATGCACACTTGAACTGCGATTATCCATACATCAATTGATCTTTCACTTATTTTTAAGGAATACTATGCATTCCTATCATGTAGGTTACCCATATGCTTTCTGATGTGCTTTTTTTCGCTTAATATAATTTTCATCTTCCCGAATAACGTCCCATCGTTCTTTGAAAATTTGTGCAGACTTTGCTTTGATCGGATCTATATCGCGTTCTCTTACCGTTCCATCCTCATGATACTTCCGTCCACTTTTATGATTTGCATAACGACGTGAACGTGTATATCCCATTTGAATGAATTTACGCGCCATATCCATTCCGACGAAGTCATCTTGCTTTCGATACTCTTCAAAAAGCTCATAAATTTTATCGGCGGACTCTTTTGCAATTTCAGGTGTTTTAAAGCGCCAATGAGGTAAAATTTCACTTTTATAAGGCTCAACTACTAACACGCCTTGTTCACCACGTCCTACTCTATATAATTCAGGCTGTTTGCGTAAATCTAACGAACTGTAATCTAAATCATAATCAAATGGCATATACTCGCATCCTTTTTCCCTTACTTTACCCCTGAAAGAATGGTAGAAAACGTGCGAATTATTTATGTAAATTACTTTACAACAGAACATACATTCCTTATACTAAAACAAAAGGGAGGGAACAGACGTGCGTAATTCATTAGAAAAGGCCTTACGATACGGTGATATGCTCGAAGTGATGTATGAAGCTAAAGATGGTTCCATTAGCAAACGAAAAATACGTGTACTGAATATACACGGTAAAACGTTTACTGCCTACTGTTTTTTGCGGAACTCCAAACGAACTTTCCTGATCGATCATGTATTGGCAGTCGCTCCCGTAAGAGTGAGAGAAAAGGTTACAATTTAATCGACTTCAATATAGAAGGAACTCAAGTGATCTATCCGATTTTCTAGGATATATCGCTTTTTTCGTTCACGGGAATACAATGTCATGGACCGTCAGAAAATCAAATTACATATAAACCTACACATATCATGTATAATTTAGAGCATTACGATCATTTCTGAGGTGAAGTTATGATAGACCAGTATGTAACTAAAGTGAAATTTACTCGGTACTATAGACAAGGAGTTCAACATATAATGGATAGCCAACAAATAGAGGAACAGATAGATGAGTTGAAACGTCATGTCATATGAGCAAAAACTGATGGCGATGAAATCACTCTTAAAGAAGACGGCTGTCGTTCAGGAAATAGAAGAGACATTCAAGGCGCCACCAGCACCAAGCTATGAAAAACGCTGGTTGACGACGGGTATGGAGAAAATCGAAAATGAATTTGGTGTCGTCTATACACGTGTTATTCATTATCCACTCGATACGATGCACGGAGATTTTCGTTTAGGTGATGTGAAGCAAAAATTGGTGAAATGGTCTGAAGCTGAATATATGCACCCATTATCTCCGAATGCCGGTAAGCTCCTATTTTTTGATACAGAGACAACAGGGTTAAAAGGCGCTGGAGCTGTCATTTTTTTAATTGGACTACTAGAATTAAAATCTGATGAATTTGTCATGACACAGTACGTGTTGCCGAACCCAGATCATGAGGCAGCATTTCTTTATGCATCGGAATTATGGAGAGAAGGTCTTACACTCGTCACATATAACGGCAAAAGCTTTGATTTCCCTCAACTACAAACGCGTTGGTCATTGCATCGAAAATTGTTGCCGCCACTGCCTGTCCCACATCAAATCGATTTGTTACATGGATCACGCCGAATTTGGAAAGGGCAGATGGAGTCATTCAAGTTGACCGAAGTGGAGCGAACACAGCTAGGCTTTCATCGCAAAGACGATATACCAGGCCATATGGCGCCTATAATTTATCAAGATGCAGTGAAAAACGGTCGTGCAGAAATTTTAATGAAAGTCATGTGGCATAATGAATGGGATATCCTATCGCTTGTGACACTCTTTAGTCTTTCTACCGATATCGTCATGGAAGAAGATAGTCAGCAAAATGCGCAAATCGCAACGAATATCGCCAAATGGTTCCAAGATCTTGGTTTGAAAGATCATAGTTTTACAGAACTTCAGCGAATTGCGGAAGTGCACGGGACGAGTTATCCTATGACGCATTATCATCTAGGCTTTTTACTCAAGCGCCATAAAGAATTCGATCGAGCGATTCAGTCATTCGAAATCGTTGCAACGCACGGAACTGGCAGAGAACAGGTACTTGCTTATGAGGAACTGGCAAAATTATATGAGCACCAAGTAAAGGATTATTCGCTTGCATATGAGCACATACTAAGTGCGGATAATCTATTGCAGCAATCCAATGAATTTACATCGCGTTTTAGCAATCGGATGAAGAAATCATTAGCAAAACGGGAAATGCGAGTAAAGAGAAAATTATTTCCTGGGCAAGCGCAAGAAGCGACGCATGAAGAACAATAGTCTTTTTCAGTAAGACAAAGAATGACAACATATGCTATAATGACCTTATGGAATCACAGACGGAAGGACGTTTTGTCATGGAATTAAAGCTAGATACGAAAACGATTTTGGAGAAAGAATTTAAGCAAGCCATTCGAGGCTATAAGCAAGAAGAAGTAGACTGGTTTTTGGATGATGTCATTCAAGACTATGAAACTTTCAAAAAAGAAATTGCACGTCTACAAGAAGAAAACACTAGATTGAAGTCGGAAGTCAACTCTTCTCAAAGACGCTCTGCCACACCGGCTCCCCAAACGACGAATATTGATATCATTCAGCGGATCGCGAATCTTGAAAGAGAAGTATTTGGCGATAAACTGGTTCAGCCTGAAGAGTAAAACTCTCCATATGAAATAGAAGAACCACCACAGTAAAATGTGGCGGTTCTTTTTGGTTTAGTGAAGTTCATTTCTCGCTTGGATTAATTCTTCTATTGAATCAAAATCCTGAACAAAGCCAAGATGAATAGCTTCCCATAGATAATGGGACGCAATCGAACGTTCGGGTGCAAAAAGTAACGATTTCTCCATAAGTAGTTGACGCCGCTCCGATTTTTCAACGCCATACAGCCACTGTGCAGAACGCTGGATTCCTACATCATCGATTGCGAGCACGTCTTGTCGGCCGAGTGATAAAATTAAAAACATTTCAGCTGTCCATTTACCGATGCCTTTAACATGGGTTAATTGCTTTAGAATCGCGTCATCATCATATGCTCCAATATTCTTGAGGTCCAGTTCATGATTCACGATCTTGTCCACAAGATCTTTTACATATTCCGCTTTTCTCCTAGTCAAGCCAACTTCCCGCAAATCTTCTGTAGAAGTAACAAGCAACCCGTCAACCGTTATATGATCTCCAAGCAAATCGAGCAAACGTGCGTAGATGGCACTTGCAGCATTGACTGAGATCTGCTGACCGATGATGGAACGTACAATGGACGACAAATAATCGGATCGTAACGGAACTTCGATGTCCCCAATGAGTGTAATCAACTGTTTAAGTGTAGAATCTTTAGCGCAAAGTGATTGAACTGCTGTATCTTGTGTACGAATATGAAGTGTTTCCAAGTCACTCACCTCTTATTTTAAAGTTAGAAGGTAAAGATTCAGACACTTTCCCTGAGCCATTTCGCTGTCAGTGTGTCCGCAGACAACATTTCTTGCGGTGTTCCTTCAAAAAGTATAGTACCGCCACGTTTGCCGCCGCCTGGACCTAGCTCGATTATCCAATCACTCGCTGCAATAAAGTCTAGATTATGTTCGATGATCATCACCGAGTTTCCTTTGTGTACGAGTTTTTGGAACAATTCAAGTAGCTTATCGTTATCGCTCATATGCAGTCCTAATGAAGGTTCGTCTAACAAATAGATTTTCCCTTCGTTTTGTAAGTGACTCGCCAGTTTGAGTCGCTGAATTTCCCCACCGCTTAATGAACTCGTCGTTTGGCCTAACGTGAGATAACGTAAACCGACTTCATCCAGCATATCCATTCTTTTTATGATTTTCGGCATAACAAAATATTCCATGCTTTCCTCTACTGTCAATGCCAGGATTTCTGCGATGTTTTTCCCGCGGTATACAAAAGAGAGAGCCTCATCTGAATAACGTAATCCACCACATGATTCGCATACAACAGTTACGGGATCTGCAAAAGCCACATCTGGAGTAGTGACTCCTTTCCCATCACATACTGGGCAAGCCCCCAACGAATTAAAGCTGAATAAACCGGCTGGCTGACCTGTTTCTTTCGCAAGGATCTGCCGAATGTCATCCATAATTCCCATATAGGTAGCTAATGTGGAACGGCTAGAAATTCCGATACGGCCTTGGCTCACTTTAATGATATCGGGATATTTTGCCGAGAACGCTTCAAATAGTAGGGAACTCTTACCGGAACCTGAAACGCCGCAGACGGAAACGAGAACGTTTTTAGGGATATCAATCGACACATCTTGTAGATTGTTAGTATTCGCCCTAGTAACGGAAAAATAATCGCTTGACTGACGTGGTTGTTGATTGATTTCCAATTTGTGATCGAGTTTGGTTAATGCAGAGGTGCCTTTTAATCCGTCAGGCTCTCCCTGATAGATAATTTCTCCACCTGCAGCACCCGCACCCGGTCCCATTTCCACAATTTCATCCGCTACTTTTATAACGGATAGATCGTGTTCAATGACGATGACAGTATTATGATTAGCTTTCATACTTTTTAGCATTTGAATGAGCATATCTACTTCTTCGGGATGAAGACCCGCACTTGGCTCATCGAATATATACGTAATATTGTTTAAACTGCTACCTAAATGCCGAGCAATTTTCACTCGTTGTGCCTCACCGCCAGAAAGAGTTCCCATTTTTCTTGAAAGACTTAAATAGCCGAGTCCCAAGTCTATCAATTGCTGTACATTCGGGATCGCCTGTTGCGCAATGGACTCACCTAAGGGATCATGTATGTTTTTCAGTTCTAGTAGAAGCTCTGTCAGTTCCAATTTATCGTATTCCGCAATATTACAACCGTTAATTTTACACTTCAATACTTCTGGATTTAATCCTGAGCCATCACAAGTAGGGCATAATGTATGGGTGGATACTGCCAGTACATCCTCTTGCGAAGTTTGTTTAAGTTTCGTTATATCTCGATTAATATATAGACGTACAAATCTAGGTAATAAACCATCCCACTCATGATCATGTGGACCATCTTTCGTATGGAATGGTGCAAACACTCTTTCACCTTCAGGAGGTCCATAAATCAATAAATTATACTGATCTTTCGGGTAATCTTTAATTGGCAGATCGGGATCGAATAATCCGCCTGTCATCATCCACCTTCCTTGCCAACCAGAAGGGGACAGTGGCTTAAACTTTACTGCGTATTCTCGCAGTGACTGGTCCAGATCGATCAGTTTATGTAAATCAGGGTACACGACTTCACCGAATCCATTACACTCTGGACATTTGCCAAATGAACTTTGACTCGAGAAATCGGTAGCAGAACCGATCGCGGGTGTACCGATGCGGGAGAACAGTAGACGGATTAATGGATGAATATCCATGTACGTCCCGACAGTGGAGCGTGTATTCCCTCCAATAGGCTTTTGCTCCACCACAATAACCGGGCTTAAATGATGCATTAAATCTGCACGCGGCCTTTCATAACGAGGCATTTGGTTTCGGACGTACAGCGGGTAATTCAACGTCATCTGCCGTCTACTTTCCGCGGCTATTGTGTCAAATACAACGGAACTCTTTCCTGATCCTGATAAGCCGGTAAATACCGTGATTTTTTCCTTTGCCAAGTTTACATCTATATTTTTCAAATTATTTTCTCGAAGTCCCCGTAAAACCATCTCATCTCTGACTTGCTTCATCATCATAGCCTCCTTCAAACCTTACATACTAGTCTTGCTAGATGATTTCCCTGTTTTAAGGAAGTTACACCATACAATCATTTTTTTGTCGTTGGTAGTTGGAAAAAATAAATAATTTCTGTATGCGAACTCGTCTGCGCTCATTCATTCGTTGAAGCGATCATAGCTCATCCAATTCGCTCAAAGTCACGCAGTACCCGCTTTGTGCCAGTCGGAATCCGCTCATAGCTCTGCCGTCCCCGCTCATTGTCTGTATCCAACCGCCCAATACGCAATAGATCTACACTAATTCTTTCTCCACATCACGCAAACTATTTAATCTACCTCATTCCAAACGAATTCATTGTATAACGAACGGATTTGGTGTATACTCAGGAGTGCCATAGAGAGTATTCAGGTAATCGCTGCAACTTCGGTTGTAGAGGAAAGTCCATGCTCACACGGATCTGAGATGACCGTAGTGTTCGTGCTCGGTGAAAAAATAAGCCGGGGCAATGCATCTGCATTGATGGCGGGAATAACTCCTAAGTCTTCGGATATGGACTAGATTCTCTGAAAGTGCCACAGTGACGTAGTCGGCATGGAAACATGTCGAGTGGAACGGGTAAACCCCACGAGTGAGAAACCCAAATTATGGTAGGGGCGTTCTTCCGAAAGAATTCAATGGAGGAAGGAACAGGCAATTGTCTGTAGATAGATGATTACCACTTCACGTACGAGGCGCGAGCCGTTTGAGTACCGAAGAACAAAACATGGCTTACAGAATACTCTATGGCATTTATCTTACAATTAGCTCTCCTACAGTTTTGGGAGAGTTTTTCTTTTTATAGAAGCGAACAAATACATATACCTTTCAACTGACAGAAAGGACATATTGACCAGAAACAAAGAATGGAGTGTTGTAACATGAGTGAGTACAAATTAGTAGCAACTGCTGCGATGGGACTTGAATCCATCGTCGCGTCTGAAATAAAAGATCTTGGCTATGCATGCCAAACAGAGAACGGAAAAGTCTATTTTACGGGTGACGAAGAAGCCATTGCGAGAACGAATATGTGGTTACGTGTAGGTGATCGTGTACGAATTATTGTGGGCGAATTCAAAGCCTTTACATTTGATGAGTTATTCGAACGGACGAAAGCTTTGCCGTGGGAAGAGTTCTTGCCGGTAGATGCGGCGTTCCCTGTTTCAGGTAAATCGGTCAAGTCAAAATTATTCAGTGTACCTGACTGTCAGGCGATTGTGAAAAAAGCGATTGTCGAACGATTGAATAATGCGTATAAACGAAGTGGATTCTTAAGTGAATCGGGACCGCTTTTTAAATTAGAAGTTTCTATATTGAAAGACCACGTAACTTTGACAATAGACTCAAGTGGCCAAGGCTTGCATAAACGCGGCTATCGTATGGCTCAAGGGGATGCACCACTAAAGGAAACGATGGCAGCTGCACTCGTTAAACTTTCTAAGTGGAGCCCGAATCGTCCATTCGTAGATCCATTCTGTGGTTCTGGTACGATTGCTATCGAAGCGGCCATGATTGGACAAAATTTGGCGCCGGGTTATAACCGTTCCTTCTTAAGTGAAGAATGGCCTTGGATGAAAGCGGATGTGTGGGATCGTGTTCGCGAAGAAGTAGAAGACGTGGCGAAGTATGATTTAGAGCTCGATATTCGTGGGTTTGATGTTGATCACAATATTATTTCTATAGCACAGCGTAATGCTATGGAAGCAGGATTTACAGATTTGATTTCATTCGAACAGCGAGATGTGCGTGATTTGAGGCTCGAAGGAGAAAATGGCGTCTTGATCGCCAATCCGCCATATGGTGAACGACTTGGTGAAGTGGAAGAAGCAGAAGATATTGCGCAAGTACTTGGTGAGATTATGAAACAGTATCCGTCATGGTCAGTATATATTTTATCTTCACTGGAAAACTATGAAACGATGTATGGCAAACGTGCAACAAAAAAACGTAAACTATTTAACGGCTTCATCCGTACTGATTTATATCAGTTTTGGGGACAGCGTTCATAATTAGACGGGCAGGAAGAGGAGTAGATCCCTCTTCCTTTCGCTTGCATTCAGGAGGAGTCAGTATGAATACAAAAATTCCATTTGAGTTGGATAAAGGGCAAACGTTTTATGAATCTCTCAACGATTGGCTCGGAGATACGTTATATGATGATTTAACGGAAAAAGGTTTCGAATGTCGTGATGAGCAAATTTATATGGCATTTCAAATAGAAAAAGCACTGAAAGAAAAAAACGTCTTGCTTGCGGAAGCGGGAGTGGGTACGGGGAAAACAATTGCGTACTTATTACCGGCTATTGCGTATGCGCGTTATACAGGTAAGCCAGCGGTGATTTCCTGTGCAGATGAAACATTGATCGATCAATTGATCAAAGAAGAAGGCGATATTCAGAAGTTGAGTACCGCACTCAATATGACAGTAGACGTTCGTTTAGCGAAAGCACGTAATCAGTATATTTGTCTCAAACGTCTAGAAGACACTAGCATGAAGACGAACGAAGATTTTGTCGATTTAGTGGAAGATCAGTTGCCAGAATTCGTGCATGCGGAACGTTCATTGCAGTCGGTCTATCCATATGGTGAGCGTTCAGATTATCCATATTTGGCTGATGAAGAGTGGGAAATGATTAATTACCACCCGATTATGCAATGTGCGGCTTGTGATATTCGCAATCGTTGTGGGCAAACGATTCATCGTAATCATTATCGTGAAGCTGCAGACTTGATCATTTGCTCACATGACTTCTATATGGAGCATTTGTGGACAAAAGAATCACGTGCTAGACAAGGGCAACTGCCTTTATTACCGGAAGTTTCGATGGTCGTCTTTGATGAAGGACATTTACTGGAGTATTCCGCTCAGCGTGCATTGACATATGAAGTGCAAGAGCAAACGATTATCAACTTGCTTGAACGGATTATGGTGGATGGCATCCGAGAGAAAACTTTGCAATTGATGGAGCAATTGCTCGAGACGCATGAATTATTTTTCAAACAGCTAAAAAGTAATGCCATTCAAAATGACAATGAGCGCCTGACAATTGATAAGAACGAAGAAATGATGAAGTATGCGAAAACAGCGGTTGCATTATCTCATGAACTTCTGGAAGAATTTGTTTTTGAAGGCGAGTTATATGTGATCCCTGAATACGACTTGAAAATTGTCGAAGAGTATTTGGAACAGTACATTTATTCGATGGAGCTCTTTTCCGGTGACAACGACGCAGTAGATTGGCTTGAAAATCGTCGTGAAGAAAGCACACTGCTAATTATGCCAAGACTTGTAACATCCATCTTGAAAGAAAAGTTATTTACGGGAACGATGCCGATTATCTTCTCTTCGGCTACTTTATCAGTTGAGAAATCATTTGATTACTTAGCATACAGTTTAGGAATTGTAGATTATCAATCATTTTCTATCGCATCACCATTCGACTATGAAAATGTCATGAAAATTCATTTGGAACAAGGGAATACCAATGAGAAAATTACACGTCTCTCCGAACTACTTGAAGAAGAGGAACAAACATTGGTATTGTTCGGTTCCAAGCAATCGATGATGGAGGCCTACGATCAATTACCACTCGAACAAAGCGTTATGGTGACGTACGAAGGGGAGCGTTCACTGTCATCATTGGTGAAAGATTTCCAACAACGTAAAGTGAATGTCTTTTTCTCCTATCATTTGTGGGAAGGTCTGGATTTGCCGAATGAAGCGTTGACTCGGGTCATCATCTTTGACTTGCCGTTCCCACCGCATGATCCACTATTCCAAGCAAGAAGGGAATTTGCGGAAGATCCGTTTGACGAAGTAGATCTACCATTTATGTTATTGCGTTTACGACAGGGAATTGGCCGCTTGATTCGAACAAGCGATGATTACGGTTCGATTCATTTATTTGTAAAGCCAGAGAATATAGAATTACTGCCAGTTATTGAACGTGTGTTGCCTGTACCATTTTCGTAAACAGTATAGAAAAGAGCGTGCAGATGTCGGAGTTTCGATATCTGCACGCCTTTTTCCAGTTATCGTTCTTCGTCAATGGTGAGCAATAAATTTAACATTTGGCCATCTTCAAATTGTACGGGAATTTTAAATGCTTGCTTGAAGCCATAAAACTTTGTTTGACCTGTCATGACAGTAGGAGGCGAAATATCTAGCGTCAGATCCGCTTTTTCCAATACTGTACATAGATTTCCTGCAATCATATTCCCGAGTTCTCCAGTAAATGACTCAGCCATTTCCCCTTCGATCTGCATACCGAACATGGCGAGGCCAATTCCACTAATAATGGAATGCGTAGGCTCTACAATTAAACGACCTTTAATATCTCCAATTAGACCGATCAACACACTGATTTCGCGTTGTTCGTACGGCTGTTGTATAAGGGCAGGGGATAGTACGTGGAATTTTAATGGAACTACAGTAGTGAGAGAAGCAATCGTTGCATTTAAAACTTTTTGTACATTTGTTGCTGTATCCATCTAAAGAAACACCCTTTCACGAATAGTTTGGTAGTGCAATCATATCACTAGGAGTATCTAAAAGACTAGACAAATTTTATGAAAGTAGCCACATCCTCACTATTCATTCGATTTCTTCAAGATTAGCTGTATACTGGTTCTTCTATTTAAAAAGTAATACTTATAAAGTAACTATCTATTTTTTCACGCATTAATGGTATGATGGGATGAGTTAAAATTGAAAGGACGACGATTATGTCTACAAACAATGAATTTTTACAGCAATCTGCTACATATGGACAAATTTTTTCCAACAATGAAGATGATGAACGCAAAGCAAAGACGACATTACTTGCTAATAAAATAATCGATAAAGAATATACGATTGCTTTTGCTGGACACTTTTCGGCAGGAAAGTCTTCGACAATTAATGCATTAACAGGAGACGATCTCTTACCGTCAAGCCCTATTCCGACAAGTGCGAATATTGTGAAGGTACATAAGGCGGATGAAGATTATGCTATTATCCATCGTGTGGATGGAAGTGCTGTGAAATTCAGCGGCCATGGGTTCTCTGAAGGTGTGAAAGCGTACAGTAAGGACGGGGCGGAAGTTTCATTGGTTGAAATCGGCCATACAGAATCCAAATTACCGGAAGGAATTACGGTAATGGATACACCAGGCGTAGACTCGACAGATGATGCACATAGACTATCGACGGAGTCTTCATTGCACTTAGCGGATCTTGTCTTCTATACGATGGATTACAACCATGTACAATCTGAAATGAACTTCCGGTTCACAAAAGAATTAATGCGCTATAATAGCAACGTTTATTTAATTATTAATCAGATCGATAAGCATCGCGACAGTGAATTATCATTCGATGAGTTCAAAAAGTCCGTCGAAGATTCGTTCAAGTTATGGGGGGTAGAACCAAAGGGGATTTTCTACACGTCATTGAAACAACTGGATCACCCACATAATGATTTTGAAAAAGTCAAAGCGATCGTTGATGGTTCGATCGAACACCGAGAAGAGAATTTCGAACAAAATATCGAGCAATCTTTATTAAAATTAAAAGATGAGCATATGAAATATCTTCAACAGCAAGTGGATGACTTGAAGGAGAATCATTCGGAAATCCTCAGCGAATCCGAGTGGGGGCAGTTTGAAGAGTTAAATCAAGATTTGAAGGATGCGAAAAAACGACTGGAATTAGTTTCGGGTGACGAATTCTATGTGAATTTCGAGAAAGAACGCAATGAATTATTGTCGAACGCAGGACTGGCGCCGTTTGAAACGAGAGAATTACTGAAAGACCATTTGGAAGCCAAGTCACCAAAATTCAAAGTAGGTTTACTATTTGGTGCGAAGAAGACAGCGGAAGAGCGCGAAAGACGTCGTCAAAAGCTAGATGATAACATTTCAGGTCTGGCGCATACACAAATCGAAATTTATATGAAAGCATTGATGAAGAGTTCATTGAAGCAAGCCGGAATCTTAACCGATGAGCGTTCACTGGCGATTGATAATATGGATCTGACACTACCGTTTGACAAAGTGGATGAGCAACTGCATGTACAAGAAGTGATCACTGGCGAAACCATTTTGAATTATGCAGAGCAAATGAAGCGTGCCATTCATTTAGTGTATAAACGTAAAACGGATAAATGGAAACAAGAGATGTCCGTCATCGCAAAAGAATCGGGTGGTGAGCAATCGGGACCTCTCGTTGAAACGATTGCTGTGCTGCAAGAGAAAGTAGATGCACTGAAAGAAATGAATAAGTGGCAAGAGCGTATGGAGTGGGTCGATAAAGAAATCGCCAATCCGTCTGCGCCTACACGTATGGGCCGCGATCAACTGGTTACGGAGTGGGAACAGCCTAAAAAAATCGAAACAATTGATTATGTAGCAAAAGTAGAAGAGCAAGAAACGACTGTTGAAGAAGTAGAAGAAGTAGTGGAAGAAGAACGTCAAATGGTCGATTCAGAAAAAGCGATCATACATGCACGGCATATCGCCGAATCGGTCGAGACGATTCCTGGATTTGCAGAAACGGCATCGTATTTGATGACGAAAGCAGACCGCCTAAAAGGACAGGAATTCACAGTTGCATTGTTTGGGGCATTCAGTGCAGGGAAATCTTCATTCTCTAACGCGTTGATTGGTGAAAAAGTGTTACCCGTTTCACCGAACCCTACAACGGCTGCGATCAACCGAATTCGTCCAGTAAGTGAAACCCACTTGCATAATACTGCGGATATCCACTTGAAGGATGAAGCAACGATGACAGAAGACGTAGCATTGTCGTTCGGTGCACTCGGTATCACGATTTCTTCGCTGGAAGATGCCTTCAATAAAACAGATATTGCTATGAAGCAACCACTTGAAGATGAGAACTTGCACATCCATAAGTCGTTCATCAGCGCATTCCAAAGAGGATACCCTCTTTATACGCCTGCACTAGGGACGACGTTGACAGTAGAGCGTGAAGAATTTACGAAATTCGTTGCACAAGAAGAACGTAGCTGTTTCGTCGATTCCATCGATTTCTTCTATGACTGTCCATTGACTCGCCACGGTATCACATTGGTGGATACACCGGGAGCGGATTCCATCAACGCGCGCCATACCGACGTAGCGTTTGAATATATTCGCAATGCCGATGCGATTCTATTCGTAACGTACTACAACCATGCATTCGCACGTGCTGATCGTGAATTCCTTATCCAGCTGGGCCGTGTGAAAGACGCATTCGAACTCGATAAAATGTTCTTCATCGTCAACGCGATTGATCTTGCATCAAATGAAGAAGAAAGCGAAGAAGTAAAAGGCTTCGTTGCCAATGAATTGCAGAAATTTGGAATTCGTAATCCACGGGTACATGGCATTTCAAGTCTCGAGGCACTAGAAGGCAAATTAACACAACAACCGAATCCATTGATGGTCGATTTTGAAGAGAAGTTTTATTCATTCCTCGAGCATGATTTGCGTGCGCAAGTCGTACAGGCACTGGAAGAAGAAACAACGAAAACGATCGATCGTCTAGCTTCATTGATCAACAGAACCATCCAAAACCGTTCACGTAAAGCAGAAAGACTGGAAGAGCTTGCGACTGCTGAATTAGCAATAAAAGAACGTTTTGAAAAGAGTGCAAGGAAGATCTTAGTGAAATCCACTCAAGATGAATTGAGTGAACTCGTCTACTATATTTTACAACGTGTATTCTTACGTTTCGGTGATTTCTTCAAAGAGGGGTATAGTCCATCCACTTTCGCGAAAAATTCATCGGATAAAGCCTTGAAAATCGCATTGGCGGAAACAGTCAATATGGTAGGCTTTGACTTGACACAGGAATTGAAAGTAACGAATTTGCGTATTCTTCAATACATGAAGAAACAATTGCTGGAACGTCAGCGTATGGAAGTTCGTTCACTAGCCGATATGGACCAGTCAATCGTGCCTTCGCCATACGAGCCGAATGATAAAGATATGTTGTCGTTTGAAACACCATATGAAGATCCAATGGTGTACAGCGCAGTGAATAAATCGTTCAAAAATCAAAAGTCGTTCTTTGAACGTGGCGATCGGGATATCTTGAAAGTGAAGCTGGAGGAAATATTGAAAAAAGATGCATCCAGCTATCTTGGCGATCAGAAAGAACGTATTGAAAAGTGGGCAGACTTATGGATTGAAGACGAAGCAGAAGCATTACGCGTTCATTTATTGCAGGAAAGTCTTGTACAAATTGAATCAGAGCGTACGTTGCTTGATGGTTCGGAGCAACTGGAACAATGGCAGAAAATCTATGAACAAATCCGTCAAGAGGAGTTGGTTCAATGACACAAGTGTTTGTATCTGTTCACGATATGGAGACAAGTCACGCAAAATGGATCGATGCGCGCTTTTCATTGCAAGATGAAAAGCGGGGAAAACTTGATTATCAAAAAGAACACGTAAAAGGCGCGATTCATTGGGATTTAGAAGAAGACTTATCCGGGACTTCTGTAGAAGGTGGACGTCATCCATTGCCTTCTGCTGAACAACTGACTGAACTGTTCCGTAAAAGTGGACTGGAACGTACAGATACGATTTTGATCTATGATGAGGGTGGCGGTCCATTCGCAACACGAGCTTGGTGGATGTTGCAGTATGGAGGTTTCACGAATGTATATGTCGTAACAGAAAGTTATACAGAATTACGCAAGATAGTAGACGTGACATCTGATCCTGCTACGCCTGTACGGTCGACGGTGAAACCAGATTGGCAAGAGCACCTATACGCTAGCAGAAGTGAAGTCGAAGAAGTTGTGGCGGGTAATCGACCGTCTCAACTTGTCGACGCACGCTCTGAAGTTCGCTACCGTGGGGAAAAAGAACCGCTCTACCATAAAGCAGGCCATATACCGACAGCGCGAAATTTCGATTGGGAACGATTGAAGCGAGACGGACAATATGATGTGCAGCACGCAAAAGAGCAATTACAACAGATTGTCACGCCTGAAGACGATGTCATCGTCTACTGCGGTAGCGGTGTAACGGCTTCCCCTTTATTCGCAGCACTTACAGAACTGGACTATCCAAATGTAAAACTATATGTCGGTAGTTTCAGTGACTGGATTTCCAAAGATGACGCACCGATTGAAACCGCAATAAGGGGTTGAAACAAGATGCAATTCGCATTGCTGGGAGATATTCATTCATCTAGGGAAGATTTGCAAGCAGTACTGGCACACATTGCTGATGAAGCACCTGAAGCAACTATCATCGGGACGGGCGATTTATATGAATGCACGGTCAGCAAAAAAGACCTTCATGGCCAGATGTATCCTACTGTCGAAGAAGTGATCAAACATCCTGATGGTATCGATGGGCTATTCAATTTTCCATCAATTTACGGCAATCAAGAAGAACGAATTCTGTTGCTGACAAAGCAGTCGGAACCTATACGGGACTTCTTGAACGACTTACCTGAAGCTCTAAAGATAGACACGGCAGTTGTCATCCATGGTCACCAATGGCCACATAACGAAGCAGAGGCGTGGCTTGCTGAGTATCTACCAGAGGTGCACCTGGTATTTCACGGACATACCCACCGATCAAGCTTCACGAGTGATGGACAATCTGTGCCGATTAGCTGGAACGACGAGCTGCCGGTTGTGGGATCTCGAAATATCGTTAACGTAGGTGCTGTAGTAGGCTTTAGAGAATGGGTATTATATGATTCTGAAAAACAAAATGTTAGATTTATGAAAGCATCAAAAGGCTGAGGGATTCATGTCTAGCTCGTTTAGTTGAGTGGTGAATAGTAAAATAACATGGGAAGCATCGCATTTTGCGGTGCTTTTTTATTTTTGAAATAGAAAAGGATGATGCGACCATGAGGAATGAATAAAGCACATGCATATAGTTGCAGTTGTGGAAGTTGAAAAATGATTTTAATTGATAGAAAATTTAGGTGAAGGGATTTGGAGATTTTCCGCTTTTTAATAGATAATGTAGTATTGGCTTATATCATCATCGAAGATACTCGGAAACCTTATACAAAGGAAGACGAAAAGCTAGAACCTCTTTGTTACGTAGATGAAGAAACTAAATATTGGAAATAGCTTTATACTGTTAGTATGATGGAGTTACTAAATAGATAGTAGGAGGCGTGTTGAAATGACAAAATATGAATTATCAAACGTGTGGAAGTGGGAAGTAGAGAATTCGAATAGTGGCGGTAATCGTCCGACAGCCGGTGAACGTTTTGAACAAAAACTACCAGTCGGAGAGGCACCGTTCCAACTCTATTCACTGGGAACGCCGAACGGTATTAAAGTGACGATTATGCTGGAAGAATTAAAAGAGTTGGATGTCGACGGTGCAGACTATAATTTGTATAAAATTAATATTGGTGCCGATGAACAATTTGGTTCAGATTTTGTCGAGATCAATCCTAATTCTAAGATCCCCGCCCTAGTCGATCAAAGTCAAAGTCCACGTGTGGAAGTTTTTGAATCAGGGTCGATTTTGCTTTACTTGGCTGAGAAATTTAATAAGCTGATCCCCACAGATATTCATGGACGGACAGAAACCCTTAATTGGCTATTCTGGCAAATTGGGTCGGGTCCATATGTTGGTGGAGGGTTTGGTCACTTTTTTGCTTACGCGCCAGAGCCTATGAAATATCCAATTGATCGTTTTACTATGGAAACGAAACGTCAATTAGACGTACTAGATAAAATATTAGCTCAGCGTTCTTATATCGCTGGTGATACCTATACGATTGCAGATATTGCGATATGGTCTTGGTACGGACGTTTAGCTTTAGGAAAATTGTATGAAGGCTCTTATGAATTTTTAAACATGGATGAATATACCCATCTCTTGGAATGGTCTCATCGCATTGCGAAACGACCAGGCGTTCAAAAAGGTCTTGCAGCAGAGTATCAGTCGATTGGGGAGTAGTTTCAAAAAAGACATGTGTTGATGCTTTACCTCTTGAAAATAGCAACAGCTTTTCCGTAATAGGTCGCTAAAAATTAAAAAAGATCAAGTGGTGAGTTTTTATTAAATGCAGGGAGGAAAAGGATGGTAAGGCAGCAGGATTTTACAGAAGGAAATATAATAAAACAACTCATGCTTTTTTCAGGACCCATTATGATAACAAATTTACTACAAGCATCCTATCAATTTATCGATAGCTTGTGGGTTGGGAATTTGATTGGTGCGGATGCACTTGGTGCTGTGGCTATTTCTGGGACAGTCGTCTTTACGGTTTTGTCATTCGTCATCGGCTTGAACAATGCCGCACTGACAATTTTATCCCAGCAAAAAGGCAGAGGTAGCGAGTCGGGCCTTCGGCGTTATTTGAATGCATTTGTCGTTCTGCTTTTCGGCATGTCCATCATGCTAGGTGTTGCAGGATTTATATTAGCGGAACCACTCTTGTTTTTACTTGGAACTCCCGAGGCGATGTTGGCGATGGGCGTTTCGTATTTACGAATTAATTTCATCGGGATCCTTTTCTTATTCGGCTATAATTTTATTGGTACCGTATTAAGATCGGTAGGCGATTCGAAGACACCGCTTTATTTTGTGTTAGCCGCAGTTATTTTGAACACAGTACTTGATCCTTTATTTATTTACGTCTTTGGATGGGGAGTTCAAGGCGCTGCCTATGCAACGATATTCTCACAGGGAATCGCATTTGCCGCTGGTGCTATTTATTCAGTGCGGAAAAGCCTGGTTCCATTCTCAAAACCGCATATTCCAGAGCGTCGGGAAGTACTCGATATATTGAAGTTGGGAATTCCTGCGGGTTTACAGATGAGCGTCATTTCGGCTGGTGTGATGGCAATCATGAGTGTAGTCGCATCATTCGGCCCGGCAGTTGTCGCGGGATACGGGGCGGCACAAAGATTGGATAGTTTGATTATGCTGCCGGCCCAAGCACTCGGAACTGCGGTCAATAGTATGGCGGGTCAAAATATCGGGGCGGGCAGATGGGACCGGGTTCATAGAATTACGTTGTACGGGTTTATATATAATTTGATTATCATGTTTGCAATCGCAATTCTTATCATCCTATTTGCAGATTATGGGATTAAGCTATTCATAACGGAACCGGAAGCCGCTGATTTTGGTAAAAACTATTTAAAGGTAATTGCATTATTTTATCCGTTCCTAGGCATTAATTTTGTTTTAAATGGGGCTGTCCGTGCGGCGGGCGCAATGTTCCAAGTGCTTGTGCTAAACATCATTTCTTTTTGGATTCTTCGTTTTCCCATTACGTACATATTGTCAGGCATCATGGGTGAGAAAGGAATTGCACTCGGGATGGGCGTCAGTTTTGTTATTAGTAGTATCGTCGCGTTTATGTATTACCGATATGGAAAATGGCGAGAAGCCGAAGCTTTCGGGGAATGAATCAAACGACTAGAGTGGAAGGTACTGGATATAGAAAGTATGAAGACCGATTCGTGAACCTAATTCAATCATTGCAATGGAATATGTATAGTGCTAAAACAGCGGGGGGGCTATGTTATATAGGTTCACGGAATACCGCGTTTAATGAGGTTGATATGCGGAATAAAAAACATGTAACGGACTATCATCTTGTCGAGAATTAGGAGGTCATACTCTTGCAAAGTACCCGGAGAGTAGGAATGATTTCTTTTGTTAGTCTACTTATAAGAATGGCTTTTCTTTGCCTTTTTATTTTTTCGGGTAGATTATTCATACCAATGCCACTTTATCCTTGTTCAGCGTAAAAAGACAAATTCGGGAGAGTATCACTTTATGTTTACCCACTAATTTTAGTCATCTACTTTTTGTTCTCCGCTCGTAAGATACACGTCCGGCTGCAGCACAGATCTACGGTCGCAACCACTTAATCCCCTGCAAGAAAGGTCGTCATGAAGCACGACCTTTACGAATAAAAATAAAGCACTAGCAGTACACTCTTTTAGTGACGGTTCTCACAAGATGACAAAACATCTCGCCCAGCTCATCCTTTTTGCTTTTTCTGCATCAAAATCGCTTGTCGCGCAAGCATATCTGCCGTCTTGTTTGTACTGTCGGCAATCCACTTAATAAAGAACAATTCAAACGTCGCTGCTAGTCTCAATGCCTCTTGCAAATAAGGTGCATACTGCGCGTTCTTTACAAATTCCTTCTCCATCGACTGCACGACCACCGTCGAATCCGAGCGCATCGACACCATGCCTGTTGTCAGCTTTGACGCCTCCTCAAGACCTCTCACAAGCGCTTGAAACTCCGCGTGATGATTATTCGTCGGCTCAATCGGCTCACTAATCCGCACGTCCTGACCTTCTCCTTTAATATACACACCAATTCCGCTCAACCCCGGATTACCTGCGCTTGCACCATCTATGTACACTTCCAACATAATATTTTTCGCTCCAATCTGGTAATGAATTGTAAAAAATGTGGAAACACTTGCAACATCCCGTCAGCCGACTTAAAATAGATAAAAGAAAGGTGGGAGTTCTTTTCTAATGAATAAAGTCGTTGTCATGAAAGAAATTAATCAATTGCTTGATATATATTGTGAAGGTTGTTACGTTAAAAAACAACTTACAAACGAACGCGGCAAAACAGGCGCTCACCAATTTTGTATTTCTGACTGTACAGTAGGAGATCAGCTACAATTCCTTGGGAGAGAAATTAACAAGATCAGTACTGCCTCCAAATAAATAATGAAAAAGCATCCCGCAACTGCGTGGATGCTTTGTTTATGTTATAAATTCAGCTGTCTATGTCGAGATGAGGTTACACTTCATCCTCAAGAGTCGATACGTTAGCCGCCTGTGGACCACGATTTCCTTCAATTACTTCAAAAGAAACTGTTTGACCTTCAGCCAGTGTTTTAAATCCATCTGTAGCAATTCCTGTGAAATGCACAAATACATCTTCACCATCATCTGCTTCGATAAACCCATACCCTTTGTCACTGCTGAACCACTTCACTTTACCTTGGTGCATAATAATTCCTCCTCGGCAATTAGAAATCCATCTCCACACGTAACGTGCAAGCCTACTACGGACAACTTACACAATACGGCTTCTTACACTATACATGAGTGGACCAAGCGTGTCAATGTTAGACGGAATACTCTGATTACTATTTAAAAATAGCGAGGAAAGTATTGGTTTTTGTCTGAATAGTATCTATAATGAAGAAAGATTCATTTTTACTATACTTATGGATTAGGTAAGGAAGTGTTGGAGTGAAAATTGTCATCACGCTTTTGCAAGTAGGATTTTTATACATACTCTTTCTAACAGGAAAATTTTTACACGCGAAACTCTCCATTCCGTTGCCAGGTAGTATTATCGGTTTGCTAGTGTTATGGGGACTGTTATCGATCAAAATCATCCCACTTCGCTGGGTGGAAAAAGGTGCATATGTATTTCTATCGACTTTGCCACTATATCTGATTCCCGCAACGGTTGGCGTGATGGATTATGGTCATGTGTTCGCAGGGAAAGGAAGTCTACTGATCTTGATTACAATCGGTAGTACATTTATCACGATGGTCGTAGCCAGTTTAGTCAGCCAATTTATGGCCAAGCGCAATGTGAAAGAGGAGGGGACTCTTTCATGAATACAGTTGTACTTGCCTTCACGATGATCTTATTCACGGTTATTCTTTATTTTGTGATGAATGCCGTCTACGTAAGGTTACGTTCGCCGTTTTTAGTACCCATCCTGACAACGACTATCGCAGTCATTGTATTGTTATCGTTATTCGACGCGTCTTATGAAACGTATATGGTAGGTGGTAAATGGATTGACGCGTTGCTTGGCCCTGCCATTGTCTCTCTTTGTATTCCACTCTATAAACAACGGGATGTCATCAAAAAGAATGTATTGCCTATCTTTGGTGGAGTCGTTGTTGGAGGTATTGTCGGAATGTTGACAGGTGTCCTAGCAGCAAGGTGGGTCGGATTTTCGACTGAACTTCTAGCGAGTATTTTACCGAAATCCATTACATCCCCAATTGCCATGCAAATAGCAGAAGAACTCGGTGGTATTCCTTCACTGGCGACGGTATTCGTTATTATCGCCGGTCTCGCTGGAATCCTTATGGGTCCTTGGATCAATCGCTGGTTCAAGATTGACACAGCGATTGGTCAGGGCATCGGTCTTGGAGTGGGAGCACACGCAATTGGAACATCTAAATCACTTGAGTACGGTGAACAAACGTCTTCCATGAGTTCAGTTGCCATGACGTTGTCAGCAATTATCGGTGCGCTTGCAGGCCCTCTATTCGGTATTTGGTTATTTCCATAGAAAAGCGGAATTCCTATTCAATTAGGAATCCCGCTTTTTTTAATGCTTCTTCTGCATCGCGTAGCTGTTCTATTCGTGGAGCGGAAATAGCGTGTAAATGAATCCCGCTATCATCCAAATTCAATAGATAAGGTGCTTGTGCTTGCTGGATCTGTTCGATGAACGTCTTGACTTCTTGCCGGTTCGATACCATGATCGATGCGCGCACATCGCCATACACAGGATGTTCAACTCGGACATCTCTTACGGTTACGCCGTGGTCGACTAAAATATGCAACTCTTCCTCTGTTTGTTCAGGAGAATGTTTACAGACGATGATTTTTTCCATGTCTTTTATTCTTTTAGTTGACTGTGTGTATAAATATCCTTGATTCGTCGCCATGATGGGTTCGTCTTTTGCTTTCAATAAATTAATATCACTGACGATTACTTGTCTGCTGACTTTTGTTAAGTCACCTAGTTCTGCACCCGTAACGGGATGATTAGCTTCTTTTAACGTTTGGAGAATCAAATTTCGACGCTGTTCTCCTGCCACTTTTGCTTTTGGTCGCAAATTTCTCACCTTCTATCTATAAAATATCTATCGGGGTTTGTGCTGTATGTGGTAATACCGCGACTTCAAGTAACGCGATTGCCAGTTGAGTGACATTTGCTCGCGTTGATGTCTCGCCAAATGAAATCCGAATGAATCCTTTCGCCAAGTGGGCGGGTATATTCATCGCGCTCATCGTCATAGATGACTGTTGCTGACCGACTTGGCAAGCACTGCCTGTCGACACCGCAAATCCTCTTCTATTTAATTCTAACATAATGAGCTGTCCTTCTGAATGGTTGGCGCATAGACCCATAATTTGCGGAAGTTGTTCAAATGTCTTTAGACTGCCATAGAAAGTGAATAAATCTTGCCGGGTGGAAAGTATATCCATAAAGAGAGTGCGTAATGTAGCGTACTTTACTTCATTGGGATTTGCCAGCTCAGCTGCCGTAACGAATGCAGCAATTCCTGGTACATTCACCGTTCCACCCCTAAATCCTTTCTCTTGTGTGGCCCCTGGAAATAGCGGAACTGCACGAATGTGTGGATTAATATAGACTGCGCCAACCCCTTTTGGACCGTGCACTTTATGGCTTGATATGGACAAGCTGTCTACATATGGAGAGATATCACGAACAGATAATTTACCGAATGATTGTACACAGTCACTATGCAAATAAATCCCTTTAGGTTTTACTAATTCAGATATGGATTGGATCGGTTGAATGGTACCGATTTCAGGATTGCAGTGTTGCACAGATACAACAGTCGTTTGTTCAGTAATGGCATTTTCAAGTGCTTGTAAATCGATGATACCTTTCGTTGTAAAAGGGATCATGGTGATATGGAAGCCTTGCCCTTCAAGGTACGCAGCAGCTGAATGCAAAGAAGGGTGTTCCGCGGCAGAAAGAATAATATGCTGTCCTTTTTTCTTTGCAGACTCAGCTAAAGATAGTAGTGCGAGCGTGTTACTTTCCGTACCGCCTGAAGTGAAGTATATCCCTTCAGGACGTACACCAAGAAGTGCAGATAGGTGTTGTCTGCTATGGGTCAAGATGTTTTGTGCAGCTCCTCCCGCATCGTGTAGGCTTGTCGTGTTGCCAAACTGTTGTTGAGAGATGGACACATAGACCGAGGCAGCTTCTTCACGAAGAGGTGTCGTGGCAGCGTAATCAAAGTAATGCAAATGAATGACCTCCTGCAAAAATTAATATATTCATCTTGTCATACAACTGTATATATGTAAAGATAGATGTAAAGACACTATGTCAAAAGAAGGGTCGTAGGAATACAGATGAATAGAATCAAATTGGTCTCAATGCTTGAACAGTTTTTCATAGAAGACGTGGGAGATGGTGATTTGTCGGCTAATTCATTATTTCCTGCAGACGCGATAGGTGAAATGCAAATCATCACTAAAACTTCGGGAGTATTTTGCGGGGGAGATGTCATCACGACAGGTTTTCAAGTGATGAATCCTTCTATAGAAGTCACGTGTCTCGTAGAAGACGGTGAAAGAATAACGGACAAGCAAATACTTGCGACTGTAAAAGGGCCTGTTAGAAGTCTATTGACCGCGGAACGAGTGATACTGAATTGTATCCAGCGAATGACTGCGATTGCAACGAAAACTGCTGACCTAACCGCTTTATTGTCGGGAACGAATACAAGAGTTTGTGATACACGCAAGACAGCACCCGGACTCCGCATGCTAGATAAATATGCAGTTCGTACAGGCGGTGGATTTAATCACCGCAACGGTTTATATGACGCGGTGATGCTAAAAGATAATCACTTGGCATATGCAGGTTCTATTATGAATGCCGTGCAACTACTGAGAACACGATTAGGTCATACGGTGAAAATAGAAGTAGAAATTGAATCACTAGCGCAACTCCAAGAAGCTATAGAGGCAAACGTGGATATTATTATGTTTGATAACCGAACGCCACAACAAATTACGGACTGGTTGCCATTAGTCCCCCCGGATATCATAACCGAAGCTTCCGGCATGATTACAGAAGACACCATCGCTTCGTATGGTGAGACGGGAATAGATTACATATCGGTTGGCGCACTGACACATTCCGTAATTGCAGCTGACATTAGTGCAACTATACAACTTACTACGCAGGAGGATGGAAGAATATGTCGATGATGGAACTTCTAAAAGAACAGGCAAACGCTATGTTGCCTGAACAATATAAACAGTATACGGTGAGTGAAATGGAAGAAAAAATTCGGGCCATTAAACAAACATTGGGAAACAAATTATTTATTCCTGGCCACCACTACCAGAAAAATGAAGTCATTCAATTTGCGGATGCTACGGGAGATTCTTTGCAATTAGCACAAATTTGCGCAGCAAACGAAAAAGCGGAACATATTGTGTTTTGCGGTGTGCACTTCATGGCGGAAACGGCGGACATTCTAACAACGGAAAATCAAAAAGTCTATTTGCCTGATATGCGTGCCGGTTGTTCGATGGCTGATATGGCGGACATTTTCCAAACGGAACGCGCATGGAAGGACTTGCAAGCGCGTTTTGGTGATACGATTCTGCCATTGACGTATGTCAATTCAACGGCAGCAATTAAAGCGTTCGTCGGCCGTAATGGTGGCGCGACAGTGACTTCGTCAAATGCGAAAGAAATCGTTCAATGGGCATTCACTCAGAAAAAACGAATTTTATTCTTACCTGATCAGCATTTAGGACGCAATACAGCGTATGGGCTCGGTGTGCCTCTTGATCATATGGCCGTATGGAATCCCATAACGGATACTCTCGAATACGATGGACAAAACGAAGAGTGTCAAGTGATATTATGGAAAGGGCATTGCTCGGTTCACGAGAACTTCACGGTAGAAAACATTCGTCAGTTACGTGAAAATGATTCTGATCGGCGTATTATCGTCCACCCGGAATGTTCACATGAAGTCGTGATGAAGTCTGATGACGCTGGTTCTACGAAGTATATTATTGATCAAATTGAAGCCGCGGCTCCTGGTACGAAATGGGCGATTGGCACGGAAATGAATTTGGTCAACCGCCTGACGGAAAATCATCCTGAGCAAGATATCATTTCCTTAAACCCTTTAATGTGTCCTTGTTTGACAATGAACCGTATCGATTTACCCCATTTACTATGGAGTTTGGAAAGTATCATGGAAGGCGCAGAGCAAAATATCATCAAAGTGGATGCAGTGACTTCCGCTGAAGCGATTGATGCGCTTAACCGTATGTTGCAACGAAACTAACGTAGCAGCGCTTGACAATTACTCTGAATATTGTATGATTGGGAAAATGATAGTGAATGTTGAAGAAGGACCAGTAGATAAATAGCATGTGTTAGAGAGCGGAATCCATCGGCTGGAAGTTTCCGTCGCAATGCCTTGTCGAACCTGCCTTTTGAGTCCTGTAAAAAACAGGCGCGGACCTTGGCGTTAAAAGGAAAGTGGGATTCGTGAAGACGAGTCCAATGATGGTGGCACCGCGGAAGTTACGTCCTTTCGTCCTGATTATATCGGGACGATTGGGCTTTTTTATTTTATAAATATAGATGATATGGAGAAATGGAAGGCGAATTCATATGAAAAGACAACGAATAGTTGTGAAAATCGGTAGCAGCTCGTTAACGAATGATAATGGAGAAATCGATCAGGTAAAATTCAATGATCATGTCGATGCCTTGGCGATGCTAAAAAACGTTGGACATGAAGTCATTGTTGTCTCTTCAGGAGCGGTGGCGGCAGGCTTTGCCCGTCTCGGTTATCCTACCCGTCCACAGACCATAAAAGGTAAACAAGCCGCAGCAGCAGTAGGGCAGAGCTTATTGATACAGTCCTATATTGAGAGGTTTAGCGCACATAAAGTCATTCCAGCTCAGATCTTATTGACGCGTCATGACTTTGCCGATCGCGATCGATACCGCAACGCATTTGCAGCGATGTCTGAATTACTTGATCGTGGCATTATGCCGATCATTAACGAAAATGATACAGTATCCATTGACGAGTTAACGTTTGGTGATAATGATATGCTATCCGCATTGGTCAGTGGTTTTCTACATGCGGATCAGTTGATTATCTTAACCGATGTCAACGGGATCTACACAAGTAATCCACGAACAGATCCAGACGCTGTACGATTGACTAAATTGGATGAAATCACGGATGAATTACTGGGTGGCGCTGACGATGTCGGCTCGAAAGTTGGTACAGGGGGCATGCGTTCGAAGATACTAGCTGCAAAAACCGCACACACGTTGGCAGTTCCGGTCTTCATCGGAACAGGACGCGGTCCATCAAAATTGCTGGATATTTTAAAAGGTCATGGAGACGGCACATATATTTCCAGTCCTGTTGCCCATACGATCAATACGAACCGCCAATGGATTGCCCTTCATTCCGAATCGACTGGACGTCTGTACGTGGATAAAGGGGCTGAAGAAGCCATTGTGCATAACGGACGCAGTTTATTACCTGCAGGTGTCTTTAAAGTACAGGGTGATTTTGGTATTGGAGAAGTGGTGGAAGTGTTTGGTTTAGATGGTTTGATCGGTAAAGGTGAAGTCACCTATTCGTCTGAGCAATTAAAGCAAACGATATCCGATAAGGATAAACTGGAAGAATCCAAACCGATGCTAGAAGTCATTCACCGGGACCGCTGGGTACAAGTATAATTAAAGGAGAGAAAATAGTATGAGTGAGATTAGAGATAAAGGCAAGGCGGCAAAAGAAGCGAGTATTGTGCTGAACGTAGCAACGACAGCAGAGAAAAACGATGCATTGCAGTTAATTGCTGATCAATTAATGAAAGAACAGGATCAATTGCTCGCTGAGAATAAAAAAGATATTAAAGAAGGTCGCGAAAAAGGAATTGACGCAGCTGTTCTCGATCGTATTTTATTGACGCCTGAACGCATTGAAGCTATGGCGGAAGGTGTTCGTCTACTAATTGATTTACAAGATCCAATTGGAGAAACGCTAGAGGAAATCTATAAGGAGAACGGATTACATATTGTCAAGAAGCGCGTGCCCATTGGTGTCATCGCCATGATTTATGAAGCGCGTCCGAATGTTACGATAGATGCTGCATCGTTGGCATTGAAAACAGGGAATGCGGTCGTGTTGCGTGGTAGCTCGTCCGCAAAATATTCCAATTTGGCCCTATGGCGTGTTATTCAACGCGGACTCGAAAAAAGTTCATTACCAGTCGATTCTGTTCAATTAATCGAAGACACGAGTCGAGAAACAGCAAAAGAATTGTTCACACTCAACGACTATTTAGATGTTTTGATTCCACGTGGCGGTGCGAAGTTAATCCAGACTGTTATCCGTGAATCTACGGTACCGGTGATTGAAACAGGGGCGGGGAACTGTCATGTATTTATTGATGAATCCGCAGATGAGAAAATGGCGATTGATATAGTAGTCAATGCCAAAACACAGCGTCCGTCGGTTTGTAACGCGATCGAAACCGTTCTGATCGATTCCAACTGGTTGTCGCAGTACGGAAAAAAATTGATCAACGCATTACAAGACCATGATGTTCAACTGCAAGGTGACGAGAAACTTCAGGCGTTTGATTCGAATATCGCTGCGGTTGAAGAAAATGATTGGTCAAGTGAATACCTGGACTTGACATTACGCGTAAAAAGCGTGGAAAATATACAGCAAGCACTCGATCATATTGCAACATATAGCACGAAGCATTCAGAAAGTATTATTACACAGACGGATGCACATGCTGAGCAATTTTTGAATAGCGTCGATGCGGCAGCTGTTTACGTTAATGCTTCCACTCGCTTTACGGATGGCTTTGAATTCGGATATGGTGCAGAAATAGGTATCAGTACACAAAAGCTTCACGCAAGAGGTCCAATGGGATTAGAGGCATTGACTTCTTCAAAATTTGTTATTCGGGGAACCGGGCAAATCAGATAATATGTAGGAGGGTTTATGTATGGCAAATGAAAAACATATTTTACATTTTGAAACTTCCGCACCAAAAGACAAGCCGGCAGCGGATGATCCACTTGCTTTCGGAACAATTTTCACTGATCACATGTTTGTGATGGACTATACAGATGGAACGGGATGGCATGATCCGCGTATTGAGCCGTATAAGCCGTTTCTGTTGGATCCAGCCGCTATCGTGTTGCATTATGGACAAACTGTTTTCGAAGGTTTGAAAGCTTATGTAAATGAAGACAAAGAAGTAGTTTTATTCCGTCCGGAGGAAAACATGAAACGGCTGAACCGTTCTAGTGATAGATTATGCATGCCGATGTTCGATGAGAAATTCGTATTAAGTGCACTAAAGGAATTGATTTCTCTTGAAAAAGATTGGATTCCCGATAGAGCAGGGACATCACTTTATGTGCGTCCTTTCATTTTCGCTACACAACCTTATTTAGGTGTAGCCCCTTCTAAAACGTACCGCCTAATGATTATTTTATCGCCGGTAGGTCCGTATTATAAAGAAGGAGTGAATCCTGTCAAGATTGCGGTTGAATCACAGTATGTCCGGGCCGCAGTAGGTGGTACAGGCTCTGCGAAAACAGCCGGTAACTATGCTGGGGCGATGAAAGCTCAAGAAGTTGCGGAAGCAGAAGGGTATTCGCAAGTTCTATGGCTTGATGCAAAAGAACATCGCTATATCGAAGAAGTAGGCGCGATGAATGTATTCTTCAAAATCAATGGAGAGATTATCACGCCAAGCCTCAATGGTAGTATTTTAGAAGGCATCACGCGCAAGTCCGTTATTGAGTTATTGATAGCTTGGGATATTCCCGTAACAGAACGTAAAGTGTCCATCGAGGAAATTATGGAAGCCAATCGCGCAGGCACGTTGGAAGAAGCGTTTGGGACAGGAACGGCCGCTGTTATTTCCCCCATAGGCGAACTGTTCTTTGAAGGCGAAAAATGCGAGATCAATCAGAATGAAATCGGTGAGCTTTCATTAAAACTTTATGAGACGATTACAGGCATCCAGACAGGAAAAGTAGAGGATCCATTTAACTGGGTTGTGCCGGTAGACTAATTTCCTTCACAAATAAGGTGGAATGGTCCGTGACAACTGCGGTGCTGTGAAGTACACTGTAAATAGTTTTGATTGAAGGGGAGTTTCCTGATGAACAAAAGTTTGAGCGTTCTATTCCTGGCAGTGATGCTATTTACAGTGACAGGATGCGGAAAAACGTCTTCCGCTCCGTCGAGTGCGGAAGATTTATTGAAGAAAGCGGAGCAAGCGATGAATGAATTGGAGTCTGTCCATGCCAATATCGCGTACGACGAAAGTAGCGTTACATCCGATCCTGCAAAACGGACAAGTAAAAATGTACAAGTTCAGGCGGATATTGAACAGAATCCATTGAAAATTTCAGAGGAAGTCGTCTGGAAAATTCCAAAACAAGGCGCGAAAAACATTCAACTATTTCGCCAAGGTGATGAATTAGCTATGCAAGAGACAGTTGAAACAGAAAAAAGTGAATGGCAAGAGCTAACAGAAAAGCAACGCACGGAATTACTTGGTGTGTGGGTGCCGTTTGTTTCGCCTGTAATGGACTTTTCGCTGTTAAAACCTTTCTTGCATGATGCAGAAATAGAAAAGATTGATTATGGCTATGCATTGCAGTTTTCACTATCCCCAGCTGATTATCGACAGTTGATGGAAGTGGTATCAGTGAATAGTCCGCAACCAGAAAAGTTTGTCCATACGCATGGCGGATTCCCTGTAGTGGAGAAACTGGATGTAGAGCTAACGGTAAATGAAAAAACGATGTTTGTGACGGGAATGAAGATGTCAGCGAATGTCACGAGTTATTTCGGCCGGGATTATATTCGATATAAGCAGAAACTCGATGCAAAGTATAGTTATTTTAATGATATCGATGCGATTTCCACACCGAAAGATGCGGAGATGTTCAAGTAATAGAAAAAATCCACACTGACCTACTGAAGGTTGGTGTGGATTTTTTGCTATATCTAGCTAAATCTTTAAAGTGGATTCTTTTTACCTTTAAATGACTGAAGCCGTTTGTGAATGGCGGCCATTCTAGTTTCTTCGCCTGCTTCTACAGGTGTGTAGAATTTGGAATTCACTAGGCTGTCAGGCATGTATTGTTGGTCTGTCCAACCGCCAAATGTCCCTACTGGCGTTGCGTGTGGGTAGACGTAGCCTCCATGACCGAGTGCAGCTGATCCGCTGTAGTGTGTGTCACGTAAATGCATAGGAATTTCCCCAGTTGGTTTTTCATGTAAGGTTTTTGTAGCCGCATCGATCGCTTTATAAGCGGAGTTTGATTTAGATGCTAAACACATTTCTATAATTGCCGTGGCAAGTGGAATACGGGCTTCTGGCATGCCGAGACGCTGTGCGGCGTCTGTAGCCGCAAGAACTCGGCTCCCTACATCCGGCGCTGCCAATCCGATATCTTCATAACTCATGACGAGCATGCGTCTTGTAACGGCAGTTAGATCCCCAATTTCAAGTAATTGGGCCAAATAATAAAGCGCCGCATCGACATCGCTGCCGCGTACACTTTTTTGCAAAGCGGATAATAAATTAAAATGATGTGAGCCCTTTTTGTCGCCTAGTAAACTAATCCTAGTTAATAATTGATCAAGTAATGCATCTTCAATAATAATTTTGCCATCCTCTTCATCACTTGCAGCAAGTAATGATTCAAGGAAAGTTAACGCTTTTCGCGCATCACCATTCACACCTTCTGAGATTTTCTCTAGTTGTTCCGTAGTGATGTCAATCGTTTCCTTACCAAGTCCTTTTTTCTCGTCTGTTAACGTACGCTCAAGTAATTTGAGTAAGTCAGTTGGTTGTAATCGCTTCAATTGAACGATTTCACCACAACGTGAACGAATAGCGGGATTGACGTCATGAAATGGATTTTCCGTTGTCGCGCCGATCAAGACAATCGAACCGCTTTCTACGTGAGGAAGTAGCGTATCTTGTTGCAATTTATTAAAACGATGGATTTCATCTAAGAATAGCAATACTTTACCTGTCATCCGCGCTTCTTTCACTACATCTTCAACATCTTTTTTGCCTGCTACTGTCGCATTCAACGCAATGAAAGGTAGTTTCGACGTACCCGCGATCGCGTAGGCTAGAGACGTTTTGCCAATGCCTGGTTCACCATATAATAAAAGAGACGGGACATGCCCGTTCTTGATCATCCGATATAAGGGAGTATGGTTGCCGATGACGTGGTCTTGTCCGATCACTTCATCAATCGTCTCGGGCCGCATACGAAAAGCCAAAGGTTCATTATGCATGTATATCCTCCTAGCGTACGTTTGTTCTTTCATTATACTGTAAAACATTAGTGAAGTCATTTGCAAGAACCAATGATACAATTATGCTATACTGATTTCAGCAATTTTAGTAAAGGACGATGCCCAATGAAAATATCCACTAAAGGCCGATACGGACTTACAGTAATAGTAGAATTAGGACGAAAATATGGAGAAGGTCCTGTGCCTTTGCGTAAAATCGCAGAAGAGCAAAATCTCTCCGAAGCATATTTGGAACAACTCATCCCACCTTTGCGCAACAGCGGAATGGTGAAAAGTGTCCGCGGGGCATACGGTGGCTATAAACTCGCCAAAGATCCTTCTGAAATTATGGCAGGTGACATAATCCGTTTGCTTGAAGGACCGATCCAATTAGTCGAAGGACTTGATGACGATGATATTCCGCAACGCGAACTATGGAAACGAATCGGAGATGCCATCCGAGGGGTATTAGATCATACGACGATTAAGGATTTAATTGAATTTGAAGATACGTCCACTATCGATGAATACATGTTCTATATTTAAAGGAGTTTAGCTATGAAACCAGCTATATATTTAGATTATGCTGCAACGACACCGATGCATCCAGTCGTATTGGAGCGATTCACGACTGCGTTGCAAGATACGTATGGTAATCCTTCAAGTACGCATCAATTGGGTCGTCACGCGAAGAAAGTGCTGGAAGATGCTCGCAAAACGTTAGCATCCTCGATCAATGCGTCACCCAATGAAATCATTCTTACTTCTGGAGGAACAGAAGCGGATAACTTAGCGATTTTTGGGTACGTACAGTCGGTGAAAACAGAAGGCAAACATATTATCACAACGGAAATCGAACATCATGCGGTGTTAAACCCGTGTAAACAACTGGAGTCACAAGGCTATAACGTGACTTATCTTTCACCTGACCGCAATGGGGTCATTACAGCAGAGCAAGTTCAGCATGCGTTAACAGATGAAACTATTTTGGTGTCTATTATGTACGGAAACAATGAAGTGGGAACGATCCAGCCGATTGCGGAGATCGGCCAGCTACTCTCGACACATCAGACCGTCTTCCACACAGATGCGGTGCAAGCTTACGGTACGTGCCAACTCGATGTTGAAGAGTTGCAAGTCGATTTATTGTCAGTTTCAGCACATAAATTGAATGGACCCAAAGGCATCGGCTTTCTTTATCAGCGAAATGGCAAGGTGCTGTCGAGCCAAGTACTCGGAGGTTCACAAGAGAAGAAACGCCGCGCAGGTACAGAAAACGTACCAGCTGCAGTTGCATTTGCAGAGGCGGTATCCATTGCCGAGCAATCAAAACTACTAAAACAAAAAAACTATTCTACGTATAAACAAAAAATGGCGGAAGTCTTTGAGAAACAGCAAATCGATTTCCGACCGACCATTCCCCACGCAGTAGCATCTTTACCGCATATTTATCATGTATCGTTTCCAGGCACCGATGTGGAGACATTTTTGATGAGCTTGGATTTAGAAGGCATAGCTGTATCAAGCGGTTCCGCTTGTACTGCAGGGTCATTTGAACCGTCACATGTCGTAACAGCTATGTTTGGTACAGAATCAGATAAAGCTAGGAACTCAATCCGCATTAGTTTCGGCTATGACTTGGATGAGGCCATTATAGAAGAAGCAGCAAATCGAATCGCAAGTGTAGTCAAACGACTAGTGAAATGAATTAAGTAAAGGATGAACAATATGACAACGAAAAAAGCACCTGCCGATACACGTGTAGTCATTGGAATGTCAGGCGGAGTGGACTCTTCGGTTGCGGCATTACTCTTAAAACAACAAGGTTATGAAGTGATTGGAATCTTCATGAAAAACTGGGATGACACGGACGAATCGGGACATTGTACCGCGACAGAAGATTTCGAAGATGTACGCAGTGTCTGTGATCAGATCGGCATTCCGTATTACTCTGTTAATTTTGAAAAACAATATTGGGATAAAGTATTCACGTATTTTCTTGATGAATATAAAAAAGGCCGCACACCAAATCCTGATGTAATGTGTAATAAAGAAATTAAATTCAAAGCATTCCTCGAACACGCAAAAAGTCTAGGTGCCGATTATTTGGCGACTGGACATTATGCACAAGTCGTAGAACGCGAAAGCGGTGTAGCGATGCTCCGTGGTGTAGACAATAATAAAGATCAAACCTACTTCTTAAATCAATTAACACAAGAACAACTTCAGCAAGTACTATTTCCTCTAGGTCATATGGAGAAAAGTGAAGTCCGTGAAATCGCGGAACAAGCAGGTCTCGCAACTGCGAAGAAAAAAGATTCAACGGGTATCTGTTTCATCGGCGAGCGCAATTTTAAGGAATTCCTTGGGGAGTACTTACCTGCACGTCCAGGCGAGATGCAGACAATGGCCGGAGTGAAGATGGGCACGCATGACGGACTCATGTATCACACAATTGGACAGCGTCACGGTCTAGGCATTGGTGGAGCTGGAGAACCTTGGTTTGCGGTTGGTAAAGACTTGGAACGCAATGTGTTGCTAGTTGAACAAGGCTTCTATCACGACACATTATTCTCAACTAGTTTACAAGCAACCGATATGAATATTTGTACACCGAAAGAATTACCGGAGACATTCACGTGTACAGCTAAATTCCGTTATCGTCAGCCGGATACGAAAGTTACTGTGCAGTTAGTTGGTGATGAAGCGATCGTCACTTTCGATGAACCAGTTCGCGCAGTCACGCCAGGACAAGCTGTCGTGTTGTATGACGGTGATGAGTGCCTAGGTGGCGGGACAATCAATGAAGTATATAAAGATGGCAAGAAACTGACGTACGTCGGATAAGGAGGCAACAGCATGTCGATACATCAAGATGCGATTAAAGAAATGCAAGAAGGCAATTATGAGAAAGCGATTGAGCTTTTCATGAAAGCAGTAGAAGAAAATCCGGAAGAGCCTACAGGCTATATCAATATTGGAAACATTTTTGCATCGCTTGGAGACGCCGAGCAGGCGGAACCATTTTTCCAAAAAGCGTTGACGCTTGATGAAAATGCAGGAACCGCTTTTTATGGACTGGCGAATCTGTATTACAATCAAGAGCGCTTTGAAGAAGCAGCAAAATTATATGAAAAAGCCATCAATACAGGATTGGATTCTGCGGATGCCTATTTTATGCTCGGTAAAAGTATAGAACAAACAGGTAATGACCGCTTAGCATTGCCTTATTTGCAACGTGCCGTTGAATTAAATCCTGACGATCAGGAAGTGGCATTGTCGTATGGGATTTTACTAGCTAAGCTCGAATTATTTAAAGAAGCTAAGCCCGTATTCGAATCCATTTTGGCAGTGGCTCCTGATCATGCGGATAGCCATTATAATTTGGGCGTTTTATATGCCGTTTCAACAGAAGACAAAACAAGTGCACTATCACACTTAGAGCAAGCCTTCACTGCGGAACCTGACCATACCCAGGCGCGTTATTTATTCGATATGATCAAGCTTGGGGAACAGGGCGAGTAATACAGTAGGTGAAAAGGAGGGAGACCTAGCGATGAGTGAAAATGGACAATATTTAATCGGTAGGCCGGTCGTGACAATTTTCCATAATACGACGAATCTATTTTCCATCGTCAAGTTGAAAGTCACATCCACCAATACCGACTACCGCGACAGTGAAATAGTGATCAAAGGGTCATTCCCTCCTTTAGTTGCGGAAGAAGAGTACAAATTTACGGGTCGACTTGTTACCCATCCGGTACATGGACAGCAGTTCGATGTGCAGACGTTTTCGAAAGAGTTACCTGCAACAGAGGCGGGTTTGATCCATTACCTTTCCGGTGATTTATTTCCTGGAATTGGGAAGAAAACAGCTAGTGATATTGTCAAGACACTTGGCAATAACGTCATTCAGAAAGTTCTTGAAGACCGCAGTGTCCTTGATCAAATCCCGCGTTTAAGTGACGAGCGGAAAGATACGCTCGTTTCCGTGTTGCAGGAGAATCTAGGTCTTGAACGGACGATGGTGCAACTGAATGAATGGGGCTTCGGTCCACAAGTGGCCATGCGGATCTATCAAGCGTATCAAGATGATGCCATCACGATTCTGACAGAAAATCCGTACCGTTTAATTCAGGAAATCGAAGGAATCGGTTTTCAACGTGCTGACGATCTAGCGAAGCAACTGGGGCTCGTCGGGGATCATCCTGCGCGTATTAAGGCAGCAGTTTATTACAGCGTACATAGTGAAGTACAGTCAGCGGGACATGTCTACGTAGAGTCTGAGGTGATCTTGCCACAAGCGAAGCAGTTGCTTGAATCGAGTCAGGCGCATATTATCTCCTACGAATCGATTACCCAAGCAGTGATTGAACTCGTTGAAGAAGGCGCATTGTCTGCTGAAATGCAACGTCTCTACTTACCATCTCTTTATTTTTCAGAAATCGGTATTGCTGCTAAAGTAAATAAAATTCTTGAAAATGAAGTCGCTGAACAATTTCCTGCTTCAGAAATTAGAAAAGCTATAGGTGAAATTGAAGAACGCTTGGAAGTGCAATATGCCGAAACGCAAGTCGAAGCGATCGAGCGCGCCCTTCATTCTTCACTGCTCGTGTTAACGGGGGGACCAGGGACAGGGAAGACAACGGTAATTAGAGGATTGGTTGAGGCGTATGCAGAACTGCATGGCATCTCACTCGACCTCGACGAGTATGCACGAAAAAAAGAACCGTTCCCGATCATTTTGGCAGCACCTACTGGACGCGCTGCGAAACGCATGTCCGAATCGACGGGATTACCTGCTATGACGATCCATCGTCTACTCGGATTTACGGGTCAAGACGCTGAAGAGGAGACAGAACGCGAAGTGGATGGCAATCTTATCATCATTGATGAAACATCCATGGTAGATACTTGGCTCATGCATCAGCTGTTAAAAGCTGTCCGCAACGATGCACAGTTATTATTCGTTGGAGACCAGGATCAACTGCCTTCCGTTGGACCTGGACAAGTGTTGCGTGATTTCATGCAGTCAGGAAAAATTCCAGTTGTTGAACTGACGGATATTTTTCGACAAAGTGAAGGCTCGACCATTATTGAAATGGCGCATATGATCAAGCAAAAGGAATGGACGATGGACGTCACAAAGAAGACATCGGACCGTTCATTTATCAAAGCTTCGAGTGATCAAATTTTGCCTGCAGTCAAACAAATTGTCCAAAATGCAACATCAAAAGGACATTCTATTAAAGACATTCAAGTATTGGCACCGATGTATAAAGGTCCAGCAGGCATAGATGGTTTGAATAAAATGATTCAAGAAGTCACGAATCCGCCTGCAGAAGGAAGAAAAGAAATGGTTTTCGGTGAAACGACCTATCGCGTCGGAGATAAAGTACTGCAACTTGTCAACCAACCGGAAAGTAATGTCTTTAACGGAGATATGGGCGAAGTCGTTGCGATCATGTTAGCGAAAGAAACTACTGACAAGAAAGCGATCATGGTGGTCTCCTATGACGGCAATGAAGTGCAGTACGAGCGAAGTGATTTGAATCAGCTGACACTTGCGTATTGTTGTTCTATCCATAAATCTCAAGGAAGTGAATTTCCGATTGTTGTCATGCCTATCGTGAGAAGTCAGCGGAAAATGTTGCGACGTAATTTACTTTACACAGGGATTACGCGCGCAAAGAACTTCTTAATACTGTGCGGTGAAGCGGAAGAATTTAAAGCGGGTATTGCACGTACTGACGAAACGGAACGGCAGACGACGCTAAAAGAACGTATTTCGGGTGAAACACAAGAAAATCAGACAACACCACGCGAGGAAACCATTGTTCTCGATGCAACACCTGCAAAAGTGACAGTTGAACCTCAAGATTCATCGCAAGCGAAGCTAACAATGGACAATTTTACTGGCATCGACCCGCTCATTGGCATGAACAATGTGTCGCCATTTGACTTTCTTGAAGTGACTGATTGACAAAGCGAGAGAACTTTCCTATAATTCGTTTAGAAATAATCAAAAACGTTGAAGGAACAAGTACCTGTTTATTCTGTGTCATAGAAAAGAGCTTCTTGGCTGAAAAAGCTCTCTCAGATCTACAGCGAACGCTATTCCGAAGTTGCAGGCTAATCCCTGCCGTCTTGCCGCGTTAAGGCAACTCGAGATACCGCGTCATGCGGTAATTAGGGTGGTACCGCGATCAATGAAACCTTCGCCCCTTTATACAAGGGGTGGAGTTTTTTTAATTTTAGGAGGAGCAAAACGATGAGAAAACTTACGGCATCTGAAATTCGCCAAATGTTTTTAGACTATTTTAAAGAGCATGGGCATACTGTAGAACCATCAGCTGCATTAGTGCCAGTTGATGATGCATCACTATTATGGATCAACAGTGGAGTCGCTACATTGAAGAAATATTTTGATGGACGAGTGATTCCTGAAAACCCGCGGATTGCGAATGCACAAAAATCGATCCGCACAAACGATATTGAAAATGTCGGCTATACAGCGCGTCATCATACGTTCTTTGAAATGCTTGGCAACTTTTCTATTGGTGATTATTTCAAAGAAGAAGCAATTGTTCGTGCGTGGGACTTTCTGACAAATGAACAATGGATCGGCTTTGACCCAGAACGCCTGTCCATTACTATTCATCCGGAAGATGAAGAAGCGTACACCATTTGGAAAGATCAGATTGGTATTCCAGTAGAGCGAATCATTCGACTTGAAGGAAACTTCTGGGATATCGGCGAAGGCCCAAGTGGTCCAAACTCCGAAATCTTCTACGATCGCGGACCAAGTTACGGTGACGACTTCTCCGATCCTGAATTGTATCCAGGTGGAGAAAACGAACGTTATTTGGAAATTTGGAACTTAGTATTCTCTGAGTTCAATCATAATCCTGATAACACATACACACCGCTTCCAAAGAAAAACATCGATACAGGAATGGGTCTTGAGCGCATGGCATCCGTGATCCAGGACGTGCCTACAAACTTCGATACGGACTTGTTCTTACCGATCATTGAAGCTGTAGAAAATGTATCAGGCAGAAAATACGGCCAAACTACGCAAGCAGACACAGCATTTAAGGTAATTTCAGATCATATCCGCACTGTAGCATTCGCTATTGGGGACGGAGCACTTCCTTCCAATGAAGGCCGTGGCTATGTTCTGCGTCGTCTATTAAGAAGAGCCGTTCGTTTCGCGAAACAATTAGGTATTGATAAGCCATTTATGTACATGCTGGTACCTATTGTTGGGGATATCATGAAAGACTTCTATCCTGAAGTCCACGATAAACAAGCGTTCATTATGAAAGTCGTGAAAAACGAAGAAGACCGTTTCCACGAAACATTGAATGACGGTATGGCAATCCTATCGACGATCATTGAAAAGGCCAAAGCTTCAGGCTTGCCAATCGTCTCAGGCAGTGATGCGTTCAAGCTCTATGACACATATGGTTTCCCGTTTGAATTAACGGAGGAATTTGCCCTCGAGGAAGATGTAGCAGTTGACCGTATCGGATTTGATGAAGAAATGGCTGCACAACGAAACCGTGCACGTGCTGCGCGTGCGACATCGGACTCCATGCATATTCAATCGGGCGTGCTCGGTGAAGTACATGAAGCAAGTGAATTCATTGGCTATGGTCAACTAGAAACCACTGCGATCGTTAGTGTTCTGGTTCAAGATGGTCAACGCATCTCACATGCATCTGAAGGAGAAACAGTACAAATCATTTTGGATCGGACTCCGTTCTATGCAGAAAGTGGCGGTCAAGTAGCTGATAAAGGAACGATCTCAAACGAATCATTCACAGCGGAAGTTCGCGACGTAAAAAAAGCGCCTAATGGACAGAACTTGCACACAGTCTTCATCAGTTCAGGCGAATTGAATGAAGGTGTATCAGTTCATACAAAAGTGGACGAGTTCTCACGCAATCTGACGGTCAAAAATCACACGGCTACACACTTATTGCACCGCGCATTGAAAGATGTTCTAGGTGAACATGTCAATCAAGCAGGTTCATATGTTGGTCCAGATCGTCTTCGCTTTGACTTCTCTCATTTTGGACAAGTCACGAAAGAAGAACTTGAGCGCATTGAATTCCAGGTCAATGAACAAGTTTGGGCAGGTATTCCCGTCAACACCATCATTTCACCAATTGCAGAAGCAAAAGAAATGGGTGCGATGGCATTGTTCGGTGAAAAATACGGCGATATCGTTCGCGTGGTCAAAGTCGGTGATTACTCTGTCGAGCTGTGTGGAGGATGTCACGTTGTCAACACATCTGACATCAACGTATTCAAAATCGTTTCTGAAAGCGGTATTGGAGCGGGCACACGCCGTATTGAAGCCTTCACGGGTGGACAAGCATTCCGTTCATTTAAAGAAGATCAAGCAGTCATCGACCAAGTAGCAGCAACGGCAAAAGCTACCCCGAAAACAGTTGTCACAAAAGTCGAATCGATTCTCGCTGACTTTAAAGAACTTCAACGTGAAAACGAGTCATTGCAAGCGAAAATGGGCAACAGCCAATTGGCTAGTATTATGGAAACGGCTCAGCAGATCGAAGACGTCACAGTCATTTCTGCAAATGTTGAAGTAAAAGACAATAACGGTTTACGTCAATTGATCGATGAAATGAAACAAAAAACTTCCAAAGGCGTCATTGTACTGGGTACAGTTACGGACGGGAAAGTAATGCTAGCGGCTGGCGTTACTGATGATCTAAAAGGCGGAAACTACCACGCAGGTAAAATCGTCAACCATGTTGCGTCACTTTGTGGCGGAAAAGGTGGCGGGCGTCCGGATATGGCGATGGCAGGGGCGAAAGATGCGTCAAAACTTGATGATGCGCTTCAATCCGTGTATGATTATGTAAAATCTGTTTAACCATTTTGAAGAGCGATTCATCATAAAATATAGATACATGTTACTAGTTACATTTCATTGGGGTGGCTAAAGTGTCTACCCCGATGATTGAACTGGAATGAATACGAACGGTGGTTAATCCACAAATCTATTTACTATATATATTATGACGGTAGATCGTTATACACATAAATGGAAATCGGAAAGCGGGGTGTCGAGTATGAATTCGTCCGATGAAACGATGAAGTTTAACTTTCCTGAAGAATCGATGGAGGAAGAAGTCAAAACAGTCATGCTCCACGTTTACAAATCATTAGAAGAAAAAGGTTATAATCCAATTAACCAGATGGTTGGCTATTTACTATCTGGAGATCCAGCCTATATTCCGCGCCACGAAGACGCTCGTAGTTTGATAAGGAAACTGGAACGAGACGAAATTCTAGAGGAATTGGTTAAGTTCTATATCCGAGAAAACAGAGGTAAAGCAGAATGAGAACTATGGGATTGGACGTTGGCACAAAAACCGTTGGCATTGCGATAAGCGATAGTCTCGGTTGGACAGCCCAAGGAATCGAAACCATCAAAATTGATGAAGCGGTAGGTTCCCTCGGGATGAAACGAGTCAAACAATTGACAGAAGAATACGAAGTGACGGGGTTTGTCGTCGGGTATCCTAAGAATATGAATAATACAATAGGGCCCCGTGGAGAAGCATCTGAACAGTACGCTGAGAAGTTACGCGAGAAGTTCGGTTTGCCTGTCATTTTGTGGGATGAACGATTAACTACCATGGCTGCTGAACGCGTTTTGATTGAAGCGGATGTCAGCCGTAAAAAGCGTAAATCGGTCATTGATAAAATGGCAGCTGTCATGATTTTACAAGGTTATTTGGATTCACAAAAAAACTAGAGGTGATTAAACAATGGAACACGGACAAGAAACAATGACAATCGTAGATGAGAACGGCGAAGAGCACGTATGTGAAGTAATTTTAACATTTGATTCAAAAGAATATGAAAGATCGTATGTACTTTACCATATTTTGGATGGCGAAGAGACAGATGATGACGAGGAAGTGGAAATTCATGCATCCGCATTTATCCCGACTGAAGAGGGAGAAGATGGCGGAGCACTACTTGAAATCGAATCCGATGAAGAATGGGATATGATCGAAGAAGTATTGAACACATTCCTTGATGAAGAAGAAGAGTAAGCGATAATCTCATGTGACGGGCGGAATGGTGCTGACCGTTCCGTCTTTTTAATGGAATTATCTATTGCGAAGGAAGAGGTGAGGCTTGTGGGAAAAGAGCCCCAAAGAAAAAAGGAAGTCATGTTTGAACGTATGTTAGAACAGAAGGAAGAAGTGAGAACCGTCAGAAAAATAGTGCTTTGGATTGTGGCAGTCGTATTGGTTGTAGGGATAGTTGGAGGATTTTCAGTCTATACATACATAAAAAGTGCCTTGGAGCCTGTTGATCCGGATTCGGAAAAGATCGTAGAAGTAGAAATTCCGATCGGTTCAGGTTTGGATGTAATTTCAGAAAAACTGGAAGAGTCGGGTATCATTAAAAATGCGCGGGTATTCAAATACTATGCAAAAGTAAACAATGAAGCAGATTTCCAGGCTGGCACGTATGGATTAACACAGTCCATGACGCCAGATGAATTGATTAAGAGTCTGAAAACAGGTGTAGTCTATCGCACACCAGTATTTACATTAACGATTCCAGAGGGATTAACGATTGATCAAATTGCAGATAGAACAAGCAAAAAAACAACGATTACCAAAGAGCAGTTTATGGAGTATGTGACGAATGAACAAGTCATTCAAGAATATATGGCCAAGTATCCAGATGTTATAACAAAGGAAGTTCTCAATGAGAATATACGCTATGCACTGGAAGGTTATTTATTCCCAGCTACGTATCCGTTCTACGAGGAAAAGCCTACTGTCAAAGAAGTGGTTGATACGATGGTGGATGCCACTGTGCAAAACGTCATACCGTATAAAGCGTATTGGGCGGAGGAAGGCAAAAATCGTTCTGTTCATAAAATGCTAACATTTGCCTCTTTGCTAGAAAAAGAAGCAACGGGACAAGCAGATCGTGAAACCATTGCGAGTGTCTTCAATAATCGTATTGAACAGGGTATGCCGCTGCAAACAGATCCGACGGTTTTATATGCATTAGGAGAACATAAAGCCCGCGTCATGAATGAAGATTTGAAAGTAGATAATGTCTATAATACGTACAAAAATAAAGGGTTACCGCCAGGGCCTATTTCGAATGCCGGAACTGCTTCTCTCCAAGCAACTGTAGAACCTTCCAAGACAGGCTACTTGTTCTTCTTGGCAGATAAAGATGGCGTGAATCATTTTGCTAAAACATATGAAGCCCATTTGAAAAACAAAGCAAAGTATATCGACAGCCAACATAAATAACACGTCGTAAAGGGGAAGTAGATATGACGGACTACAACACGTACATTAGCCGCTTTGTAGTAGTAAAAGAGCCGCTCATCCTAGAGATGGAGCGCTACGCTGCAGAGCACCGTGTGCCAATCATGGATGATACAGGCTTGTATACGTTAATCGGACTGCTACAAATACAGCAGCCGAAACGTATTCTAGAAATTGGAAGCGCAATCGGCTATTCGGCTATTCGATTGGCGAAAGCTTTTCCTGACGCTGTCATTTATACAGTCGAGCGCGATACAGAGCGATATGAGAAAGCGGTCGAGTATATTGAGCGCAGTGGACTACAGGAGCGTATTATCATTATTCATGATGATGCGCTCGAGTTAGATGAAACCAAGTTACCGCAGGAACCATTTGATGCACTGTTCATCGACGCAGCAAAAGGGCAATATCGAAAGTTTTTCGACAAATATAGCCCGCTCGTCGGTCCTGCAGGTGTAATCTATTGTGATAATATGTTCATGCATGGTATGGTGCTGTTGGAAGATGCAGACATACCAAAACGCAACCGCACAATGATACGTAATTTGCAACAATTCACGAGCTGGGCGATGCAGAACGATCACTATGACACATCTCTAGTTCCAATAGGAGACGGCATTTTAATCGCTGTGAAAATAGTCAAGCCCCTTAAAAATGGACACGAAAGTTTATGTACAATTGTGTGTGTTATGCACTTTCCAAATACCTAGCCAGGAATGCTTCGGGAGACAAATAACCTAAGCGTTTTTGGCTACGTATTTCTTTGTAG